>JALSOR010000073.1 GCA_026986415.1 Acidilobaceae archaeon | reverse complement strand
CCGGAGAGGCTGGAGCAGGCGAGAAGGAAGCTCCCACTACTAGAGCTGAGAAGAGAGGACCTCTACAGTCTAGAATGGAAGAAGGGAAAACACACGGTTTGACATGCCTGCTCCCAGTACGGGCCCTTCGGGGGCTACTCTTCAACAGGCACTATCTCGTAGGTTAGATAGTTCTCCGGCTGCCTCCTCACGATCTCGATACGCACCTTCTGGCCGACCCTGAGCTTCTTAGGATCGGTCTCGCGCACCCATGCTAGTATCTGTACCCCGTTGGTGAGCTTTGCAATGCCGACCGTATAGTCGGGATAGTGGCCGAAACTGTACGGTTTAGTGTATATTACCGTGTAGGTTAGCAGCTCGCCCTCGCGGGGGAGCTCTACCCACTCCGCCTCGTCCTCTGGGTCGTCGGGGCAGTCGACCTGGGGTGGGAACAGTATTTTGCCGCTCTTCTTGCATCTCGTGGCCAGCAGTTTGCCTTCCGCTAGGCCCTCGAAGAACTTCCTGGTCTTCTCAACGCTTATCAGGAAGCGGAGCTTTATCTCCCTCTGGTCCCACCAGAGGGCTACGCCCGTCTTCTGGTCTAGGAGTAGGGGGAGCCCGACGCTCTGCTTCATAGTGTTAGCGAAGCTATCCATCTGGGCTAGGAACTGGTCCGCCATCTCCCTCTGATTGCTCATCCTATACCACCTCCCTTACACGCTACCCCTCAGGGGGCTCTAGGCTTCTCCAAACTGTAGATTGTAACGTAAGTGTAGTGGCCGGTGCCGCCGACATTGTGGGCTAGCGCCCTGCCATTCTTGATCGGAGCCTGCCTACCCTTCTCCACCTTGCCGAGGAGCTGGTGGGCTAGCTCTGCGGCCATGCTGACTCCCGTCGCTGCTAGCGGGTGCCCCTTAGCCTTCAGGCCCCCGCTGAGGTTGACGGGTATCTTGCCTCCAATGTAGGTCTGCTCTTCCCGTATCAGCTTGTAGCCCTCGCCTCTCCTGGCGAATCCCAGGTCCTCGTATGCTAGGATCTCGGCTATAGTGAAGCAGTCGTGGACTTCCGCCACGTCAATATATTTTGCCGGGTTGTCGGGGTCGATCCCCGCCTTCTTATAAGCCATCTTCGCCGCGAGGGTTGCAGCGTTCAGGCTCGTGAACTGGTCCCTCCTAGACAGGTTGCTGGTCCCGGTGGCCGCGCCGATAGCCTCTATCCAGACGGGACTGTCGGTCAGCTTCTCCGCGACGTCCTCGCTGGCCAGCACTATGGCTGCGGCGCCATCAGTTATGGGGCTGCAGTCGAAAAGCTTCAGGGGCCAGGCGATATACCTGCTCTGCATGCACTGCTCGAGGGTTATCTTCCTCGGGAACTGGGCCTTCGGGTTCATACTGGCATAGTAGTGGTTTTTCACTGCTACACGGCACAGGTCCTCCTCGGTGGCGCCATACTTGCTCATGTACGCGGTAGCGTATAGAGCGTAGTAGCCCGGGAAGGTTAGGCCGAAATTCTCGAACTCCCAGAAGTAGTTCCCAGCCCTGCCTATGAACTCTACTACTGTGGGGGTCGGGCTCTCGTTCATCTTCTCTACTCCGAACACGAGGGCTATGTCCGCCTGCCCGCTGGAGACTGCGTCGTAGGCCGTTTTTATCGCCGCGCTCCCCGTCGAGCACGCGGCCTCAATCCTGTAGGAGGGTTTCCCTGTCAGGCCTGCGTACTCCATAACTACTACTGGGGCTAGACCCTCGCTGCTCCACCCGCCTACGTAGCCGGCGACTACGAGGTCGATATCTTTCTTCTCTATTCCAGCCTCGGCTATTGCCTGCCTGATGGCCTCATATGCTAGTTCCGGTATGTTCACGTCGTTGCGAACCCCAAACTTTGAATGGCCCGTCCCGACTATTGCTACTCTTCGACCCACTTCTCTTACACCCAGAACATCGCGTGTAGTGCTAGGCTATCACTACATAGAATGTCCCAGGCACGGGTAAAACTCTTGGGGAACAGTGCCGGTATAGTACATTGGAGCCTGTCTCTTTAAAAGCCCGTAAAGGATCCATACTGTATTTAAACCTAGATTATTGCACGGCGTCTAGACGCTCTGAATGGTAAGGGATTCTAGCCCCTAATCTGTAGATTACATTGAATTGTAACATAGAAACTAAGCGTGAGGTGCAAGTAGGATGGCTGTGGTTGACGAGATAAAACCCGTAATAGAGGAGGTATTTAAGAAGGCGGTTGAGAAAGCACCCGAGATAAAGGGCTGGAACAAGGCCTACCAGTTTATTGTCGAGGGTGAGGGCGAGTTCTACATCGAGATAAAGAACGGAGAACTCATAGTAGCGGAGGGTAAACACCCGAACCCCATAGCAACGCTCACCGCTGACAAGGACACGCTCAAGAAAGTTCTGAGCGGAGAGCTAGACGCTATGAAAGCGTTCATGCTGAGGAAGATCAAGATAACCGGGAACGTGCTAGACACTATGAACCTGAAGAAACTCATAGACTATGGCACCGGTAAAGCCTAGACCCAGCTGATCCTCCCCCCATCAATCCTCGCTATAAGCCGGAGAAGGCCACTCCTTTTTACCAGGCCCCCGAAAGGCTCCATGCTCTCACTAATCCTAGAATCATGCCCGGACCATAACAGGAAAGTGGCGGGCCCACCCTCCACGGGAGCAGGAGGCTCGAGACCTACAATCTCGTATGCCCCATAGAAGAGTGCTTCGGCAACCCTCCTAGCAATAGAGGGTGCCCTATAGCCCTGGAGCCTCGCGACGTGAAGGGCC
>JALSOR010000072.1 GCA_026986415.1 Acidilobaceae archaeon | reverse complement strand
GGCCACTCGACAGCCTCCCTCAGCTCCTGCTTCTGCTCCTGCAGGTCTCCGATATCGTCCCAGTGGACTTCTGGTACCTCTATGAATATCTCCCTTATCAGGGTCGGCCTGACAAGCTTCATAGCCTCTAGGAAGTCGTTCATTGTCACCTTCAACTCTTTCAGTATGCTGGTTGGTATGACGTCCTTAGAGAGGTCTATCTTGCCCTCCTTTATGAAGCGGCGTAGCGCTGCCATAGCGGCCTCTTTCGCGAGCGCTGCCAGGTCGGCCCCGGTATAGCCGTGGGTCATCTCCGCTATCTTCTCGAGGTCCACGTCCTCCGCTAGCGGCATGTTCCTCGTGTGAACCTTGAGTATCTCAACCCTGGCCCTCTTGTCCGGGGGCCTGATCTCTATCTCCCTGTCGAACCTGCCAGGCCTCCTCAGCGCCGGGTCAATAGCGTCGGGCCTGTTGGTTGCTCCGATAACTATGACCCTGCCCCTCTCCTTGAGCCCGTCCATGAGTGTTAGGAGCTGTGCTACTACTCTCTTCTCGACCTCTCCTGTGACCTCCTCCCTCTTGGGCGCGATAGCGTCTATCTCGTCAATGAATATTATGCTGGGAGCGTTCTCCTCTGCCTCCTTGAATATCTCCCTGAGCCTCTGCTCGCTCTCGCCGTAATACTTGCTCATGATCTCCGGGCCGTTAATGGTTATGAAGTACGCTCCTATCTCGTTCGCCAGGGCCTTTGCTAGCAGGGTCTTACCGGTACCGGGCGGGCCGTAGAGGAGCACGCCCTTCGGCGGCTCAATGCCTAGGTGTTTGAACAGTTCTGGGTGCTTCATGGGGAGCTCCACTATCTCGCGGATCCTCTCCTTGGCCTCTTCCAGGTCGCCAATATCCTCCCATGTGACCTTGGGGACTCCGCGCTGGCGGCGGAGGGTCTCCTCCCGGACCGGCTTCTCCTTGACTTCGACCTCTGTCCTGTCGGTGACGTATACTATCTGGGCTGGCTGTGTCGACACTACCGCGAGGGGGATGCCCTCGAATACTGGTATTATTACTATTTCTCCCCTAGCTATCGGCTTGCGTAGGAGTATCTCCTTGACGTAAGCGACGAAGTCAGGCCCGAACCTTAGAGGCTGTAGGGGGGCTAGTACGACCTTTACTGCCGGCTCCACCTTGCTCGCCTTCTCCACCTCTACAGTGTCGCCTATGCTGACGCCTATGGCGCTCCTGAGGTACCCGTCGATCCTGATTATCCCTTTACCCTCATCCTCAGGGTGGAGCGGCCATACTACTGCGACGGCCTCGCCTTCATTGCCGGATATTCTTATGAAGTCGCCTGTCGATACTCCAAGCTCCCTCATATCTCTCCGGCCTATCCTTGCTATCTTCCTGCCTACATCTCTAGGGTAGGCTTCTGCTACCCTCAACGTTAAACCCATCCATGTCCACCTCCTATTCCCGCTTCCATGCCCGCCCCCAGGGTGTGAGTGTAGGGCTACTTAGTGTTGGGGCGGTGCACTAGCGATACTCCACATAGAATTATTGTTCTGGGGGCTTTATATCATTGGCTTCAGATGTTAATAGTTTAAGATTGACATTTAACATAGTAATATCATAATTCTAAATGTTAATAGGATTAGGGCCTACAATGCCCGCAGGGGGAGGCTCAGACCCGCGCGGCGACGCCATAGCCCGGGAGAGGGGCTAGCGCCCTGCTATGCATCCTCACAGTCCTCCCCCTCCATGGACCCCTCTACCATTATAGGGGCCCGGGAGGAATGTATGCGTGGACGGGCGCTTTTAATCCCCACACCTTATATGGGGCCCCTGCGCCTGTACGGTTTACCATTAATAATCGGTATTCCACCCTCCAACAATAACGGGTTCAAAGTTAACCCTTCCAGGAGGGGTGTCGCGGTATTGGAGAATGTAAGGCTGGCATTAGTGGTGGCAGAGTTCAACTATGATATCACGAGTATCATGCTGGAGAAGGCTAAGAGCCATGCGAGGCTCGTCGGGGCGGAGGTCACGGTAGTATTCAAGGTCCCCGGGAGCTTCGATATACCCTTCGCCGTGAGAGAGGTGCTGGAGAAGTGCAATGTTGACGCTGTCGCAGTACTGGGGGCCGTGGTGAAGGGAGACACCGACCACGACCAGGTCGTGGCACACCAGGCCGCCAGGAAAATACTGGACCTCAGCCTCGAATACGGGAAGCCGGTCGCTCTAGGGATTATTGGGCCCGGCGCCTCAAGACTAGAGGCCGTGGAGAGGGCCGAGGAGTACGCTGCGAGAGCGGTTGAGAGCGCCGTCAAACTCGCCAGGAGGAAACGCTTGCTGGAGAAGATGGAGGCCTGTAACGGGGAGACCATAGAGTGAGGCTCACCAAGGGCTATTAATGCTCATACTTTACCCCGGGGGATTGCCTGGGGGTCGTAGAGGGGAGGCTGGAGCCTCACAGTGATAGCAGGGATGGTAGAGGGTGTATAGTATTGGTGAGATTATGCCTCATAGAACAGGTGGGATACCGGGAGTGGACGGAGAGCCTGGGGAGCGATAGGGAGTGGATAATACAGGTTGCACAGGCAGACTTCTATGGTAGGATCCAGAGGGAGGCCTCCAGGCTGGGAGCGTTCGCCCTCCCCCTCCGCCACGACTACATAGCGGTGCTGACAACATCCCTGGGCAGGGAGGAGCACGAGCAGATATTCGATACCGCTAGAATATCCACCATGCTCCCTGTCAGGGCGGCGTGCGTCAGCCATAACATTCCCAGGAAGGCTCTCGACGATGCCCACAGGGTTCTGGCCAACACGAGTCCCGGGGAGCTATCATACATGGAGGGGCACGACGGGCTGACAGTCGTGGCCCACTTCGACGTTAACGGTATAACTAGGAAGACGCGCGGTGAGGGCCTGGCGTCGAGCCTAGAGGTTATCAATGGCACGTTCCACCGTTTAGGCCTGGAAGCTTTACGTCTGGGGGGCATACCCCAGTATCTCGGCGGGGATAATGTTCTGGTCGTGCTGCCGGACGAGGGATACGAGGATATAGTTGAGAGGCTCCTAGGCCTTGGAGAGCTCAAGGTCGGGGTCGGAGTCTCGGTCAAGCCCAGGAGGAGTCTCATGCTCGCGACGCGCGCCCTCACAAGGGTGCGCCACGAGCCGGGGGCTGGGAGGCTCCAGGTGGAGGTAGGATAGCACTTTATTAGATTTCAAAAGCAATACTACTCGCATTGGAGTAGACGGTTACAACCCTCCACCCTCCCCCAGGACGTTTTAAATATGGCAGGTGGCATGATATGAGCGAAGAGGTTATATTGAAAATACGCTTGCCGAAAGACAAGTATGAGGCGCTGAAGAATATAGCTCGGAGCCAGGGATACGAGCTCCCAACATACTATTTGAGGAGCCTTATAGACAGGGTGGTCGAGGGGAAGGCCAGCCTCCAGTCAATGCCTGCCCCCTCCCTGGACCCCGAATACCTGGCCAGGAAGCTTGAAAGGGCGATTACTGATATTCTCAACCCGTACACTGCAAAGATAGACGAGATAAACCGTAGGCTTGCCGAGATAATAGAGCTACTCGAATCCAGGCAGGCCGTCGAGGGCAGGACCGAGCAGGAGGCCCCGGTCCAGCCGCAACAGAGATTATGGGAGCAGAGGAGGGAGTACCAGGCGTACCAGAGGGCTGGCATGCAGCAGGCTCGGAGGCAGGCTGAGAGGCCGCAGAGGAGGTCCGCAATAAGCAGGCTCCGCGAGGAGGGGGTCTTCCTCGAGGAGGAGAACCCGTGGGTCAAGAACCCCGAACGCTTCTTCCAGAGCCTCGAAAGGGAGGGCGCTGTCGTTCTAAAACTCCCCGAGGGCAGGATAGCGGTGGACAGGGACCTCTGGGAGGAGTTCGTGAAGAGGATAGGAGAGATAGCCGTCCGCGACACCGAGCAGGCAGCCATACTGGTGGAGTCCAGCCTTGGCGAGCCCGCAGGGAAACTGTTCAGGAAGCTGGCCCTCTCCGGGAAGATAGCGTACGACGAGGACAGGCAGGGCTGGATAGTGCTAGCATAATACCGGGGTCCGGGCAGTACCGTTAGCGTGGTGAGATAGCGGCATGGCGAGAGGCTGCGTCGCCGTTATAGACACGACGTTCGCACGGGTAAACATGGGGGACATAGCCCTTCCCGTTCTAGAGAAGAGGCTGCCCGGGTACGAGATCCGGAGAATAACTGTTCCCGGGATAAAGGACCTACCGGGAGCCGCGAAGAGGATGCTAGACTCCGGCTGCGATGCCGCCATAACGCTCGGCTGGGTCGGTATGCGGGAGGCGGACAAGCTCAGCTATCTCGCTATGAGCATAGGGCTGATAATGGTGGAGATACTGACAGGCAAGATACTGCTCGACGTCACCGTACACGAGGACGAAGCCCCCGGGGATCCCGAGAGGCTGAGGGAGATAACTGTTGACAGGGTCGTGAAGCACGCCGAGAACCTAGCCCTAATGCTCCGCAGGGGCCCGGACGCGCTTGTAAAGTACGCCGGTAAAGGGCTGAGGCAGGGCTATGAGCATGCTGGAGAGCTAAAATAGCCCCGCGCTCCTGCACGCCTCCACGATCTCCTCCCCGCTAACCAGAGGGATCCCCCTCTCCGCCGCTATCCTGGCGGCCTTATCCGGGGGGAGGCTAACATACTTGTCAAGCATCTCGGCGAAAACCACGCTCGGCCTGAGCCCTCCCAGACGGGCGAGGCATATGCTTAGCTCGGTGTGGCCCCTCCTCTCCGAGAGGCTCCTGGCCGCGAGGACAGGCACGTGCCCGGGGGCCTGGAACTCTCGCAGGAACAGCTCCCTGGCCATCCCGGGATCCCCTGCTAGATAGGTCTCCACGACCTTGTCCAGCATGCGTACCGTGACACTTCTATCCCTGTCGGGTATGCCTGTCCTCGTGGATACATGGTTAACCCATATGGTGAACGCTGGCCTGTCACCGTAAGGGGGGATCTTCTCTGCCAGCGGCCTGAGAGGGGGGTGTAATCTTATGAGCTCGTCCCCCCATATGAGCCCCAGGCTCTGGGCTATCTCCCATGTTGTGGCATAGCATATCAGGCCGCCGGCGTTAACCCTTAAATCGTATATCGCGTCCGGAGTCGCATGGGAGGCGTGGTATACCAGGTCTGTCTCCCCCTCCCTGTCGGCGGCGTCGAATATCATCACGGGCCTCCCGTTCCTGAGGGCTTCAACTGCTTCTTCGACCTTGCCGGGCAACGCCATACTCTGCCACCACTGATATTATTGAGAGTACAAGTAGTAGAACCCCCACGGCTCGATTTAATACTGTTTTACCATGACCACTCTTATAGTTCCCAGCCGTGACAGGAATAATGCCTCTGGAAGCGGGCCGGCCGCTGGTAGGGTTCTCATGCTGTAGTACTCCACCGCCACTCCCGGCAGTATTCCCCCCATGCGTGCCGGTAAACGTTTGGGACCCCGTCACACTCCTATCGGCGTGCCGGCAGGGGCCACGCGTTACCAGTAGCTCCCCGGTAGTGTTCCGGCCTGAGCGGAGGAGTATGAGGTGGCTCCCCCCAGCGGGGATCCTTGTTATGCTCGTATTGTAGACTAGCACTAGGAGGGTCCCATTACTGTACTGTTCTACCTTGTAACCCGCTGGGAGCTGGATGCTCCCGTTTACCAGTATCGCTACTGTAAGATTGTATTCGAGGACGCCTCTGACGGTGAGGGTATATAGGATGCTTCCAGAGCCGGGTTTGAGGGTGGCGGTAGCATGCTGCGGGAGCTCCACGCTGCATAGTTCCAGCTGCTGGTTGTATGCTGCCGTGTGGAGGAGGCTCAATCCTAGCAGTATGAGGCTGGCGAGGGTTAGACCTCGTATAGGCGGCATCTAGCCTCCACCAGCTTGATAAGGCCTGTTATTGTCTCCATTACGCGCCTCCTCACCGCTACGAGCCTCGGTTTTACCTCGCGGTTCTCGTCGACTATCCTGATCGGGGTTTCCACCCTCTTATACGGGATAATCTCGAAGAGGGGGGCCTGAACAGTGTCTCCCCATGGCTGGGCTATCGGGGTTGAGGGCAGGTTGGAGTAGCCTATGCGTGAAGCGAGGAGGAGGGGCGTGTACGCGTAGCTGAGCGTGTAGGCGTGGGCCTCCACGCTTAATCCTGGGAGGGCGAGCACCTGTAAGGGGCCGGGCCTTGAGAGTATGGCGTCTAGCCCTACCGTCTCGGCCTGGAATATTATCGCGTCGACCTTCAGGGCCGCCTGGTAGGCGTAGAATGTTGGAATGTAGACGGCTATGCGCCCCCTCTCTGCGAGCCATGATAGTAGGTTCCTCCATCCCGGGCCGAACAGTATGATCCTAGCCTTACTGTTAGACTCCCCTATAGCGTCTAGGCAGTCCCTGGTTATCATACCGTAAGCGTATGCCAGGACACTGTCGACACCCATGCTAGCGCATCTCCCCCTGATGCTCTCCCTGAAATCCCTGTAGTACGCTGCAAGGGCGTCGACGAGGCACTTCATAAGCCTCCCGAGCGGTATACCGTAGAGTATGTCGTCCTCGTCTGTCACACGGCTGCTCAGGCGTACTAGCACCTGGCTGACGAACGCGAAGGGGGCATAGTATGGGGCGAGCCTCGTAATGTTCTCGGCGAGCATTTTGATTGCTTCCGCCGCCCTCTCGCCTCTAGCCTTTTCGAGCTCCGGTGTCAGCGTCTGGCCTAGCATGGTTTCGAGTAGGGCCTTGATTGATGTTGTGATATCGTTCCGTCTCAGTATGTCTAGCACGGTCGAGGTTCCCTTCTCCCCTGTATCGCTCATGGCTTCCATCCTCCCGGGGTTCCTCTCCTCATACCAGTGCGAGGAGTGCGAGCGCTATGAGGGCTAGAGTGAAGGTTACGAACCCCTCAACAATGGCTGAAACCGCCAGGTTCACTAGCGTAACAGAAACCAGGCGGACGCCCGCTCTGAGCGCACCGCGGAGCCCACCATAATCGGGGTCGCGGCTTAGAGCATAGCCTACAGCGGCGGACGCGATCGCTATGCTGGGTATTTCAAGCATCCCGTGCGGGGCCAGCGCTATGTAGCTCCATACGAGCGCCTTCCCCGCTCCAAGGTGTAGCGTGACTCCTGCCTGCGTGCTGGCCTTCTCGAGGCCTCTCATAGCCACGTCTGCGAGGAGGCTACCGACTAGTACCCCGTTGAAGCTCATAATAGTGAACGGTATTATTATTGTTGGCACTGTCAACACTATGAGGATCGAGACTATACTGTTACGCGCATAAATGTAGAGGGGGAGCAGTAGCGGGTTCCTCGCGAGGATACTATTCTCCAACGATCTCTTCTGGCTCTCAATAACACCAGAAATGCTGCCAGCCCACCCGTGAGTGTAGGCTATTATAGTCGCGATCTGCGCGGCAATGAAGACCCATATGAATATGAGGCCCCACACTACCGTCCTATCATCGACCACAAGCCTGGCAGCCTCACAGGTAAAGCATCCCTCACCGGTCCCCTCGGCCTCCACACTCAAACTCGCACACCACCACTATACGGGTACTGGCCCTGGCGAGGCGCTCGACGCACTCCCTCCCAGCATACCTGTACGGCCCGTCCGGGACTAGCAGTTCCCTAACACTATGACCCCGCAACACGCCTTCCCTTGCAACCACGTGTTTAAGGGTATACTATTATTATTAGATGCCCCTATCAAGCCTAATAGTGTGGCGGTGGGAGCCTAGGGGCGCCTCCCACCCTGAGAGCCCCCCTTGGCGTGCAAGACACGATTGAAGGTCGCCCGACCCTAGCATGCGAAGAGATACCCCAGGACGTGCAGGGCGTAGAGTATAACGGTGGTGGCTGGTGGCTGAGAGGGCCAGGGATGTTAAGAGAAGGCTGAACCTGCTGTTCGACCTTTGGAACGAGATCATAAGCCGGTGGGAGCAGGGCGAGAACCTTGAGAGGGACGATGTTGTGAGGCTTCTCAAGAGGGAGTATGAGCGGGAGAGGATCAGCCCTCTCAGGGGTGCGAGCCTCCCCCCGGACATCTACGAGAAGGAGATGTCCAGCCTGTATATTGTGGGAAAATACGGGATGGGCCTCGAGGAGCAGTATCCCGAGCTTTTCGATAGGATATTCTATCCAGAGATAAAGTATGAGAAGATAATAGAGATACTCATGACGAGCACGTCGGAGGAGGCCAGGGATAAAATACTGGCAATGCTGGGCAGGGAGCCGGAGGATAATATTATCGCTAGAATATTGAGGTTAGAGTTCACAAAAATATACTATGGTTTCACCGATGAGGAGTCGCTGAGAAGGCTTGTAGCCGCCATACTGAGAGTCTTCCCGGAGAAGGAGAGGATGCTCTCAAAATATATCAGGTTCTACATAGCGTTCAAGGTGGCCTCAGGAATATACCGGGGAGAGGTTAGGGACAGGCTCACGAAGGAGGCCGTTAAGCAGGGGACCGCCCTCGTCTTCAGCGATATTAGGGGGAGCATACCGGACGACAACTATATTCGTAAGATAGCCATGGAGGTGTTCCACGTGCCTAGGAGGATACTGGACCACGTCCTACCAGCGGGTAGGGGGCAGAGGAGGGGTAGGAGCAGGGCTTAATACCCGATTTCTATTCTCGCTGCGAGGTTGTTATAGTCTCTCATAGTTATAGATTTATATATTCCGTATTGTTGAATATCACAACGTAGAAGCGAACCGCCGGTACTAGCCGGTCCACACGTATTGGGGGCGTACTCCCTCTAGAAGGCTTCCAGGAACACTCGGGGTCGGCGTTGTGAGGGGTGAGTAATGGCTACTAGGGAGCTGACAGCAACACAGAAGGAGATCCTCAAGACGCTAATCAAGCTATACGAGGAGAAGAAGCGTATGGTGAAGAGCAGGGAAGTGGCAGAATACCTTGGGAAGGATGAGGGTACTGTTAGGAACATTATAATGTGGCTTAGAGGCATGGGCCTGGTTGATAGCCGTACGGGGCCGGCTGGAGGGTATGTTCCAACACTTAAAGCCTACCAGTATCTCAGCGAGGAGCTCGGATCGGTCAGCGTCGGCTATGGCGAGCTGTATGTCTACAAGGAGGATGGCAGGAAGCTCCGGCTCATGGTCCAGAGGGTCGAGATAATAAACCTCCTGTCGACCTCGAACATCCGAGCCCTGATCCATATTGCCGGTCCCACCACCAGGATAAGGCCGGGGGATAGTGTTAGGCTTGTGAGTTTCCCTCGCGGCAAGATAATAATTGAGGGCCGGGTAGTCCAGGTTAATCCTGTCGCTAACGAGGTTCTCATAAACGTTTCGAAGCTGATAGTCATACCCGACGTCATGGTCGGGAAGATTATGACTAGAAGGCTTATCACCATACAGGAGACAGTCCCTGTCAAGCAGGCCGCGAAAATCCTGCACCTCCACGGTATAAGGGGCGCGCCCGTGGTAGACGATAAGGGCAAGGTTGTAGGGTTCATAACCACCACAGACATATCCAAGCTTGTAGCAATGGGAGAGGACCTCTCAACCCCCGTCTCCAAGTATATGAAGAGGCACGTGTTCACTATCAGCGAGAGCGAGAGCCTCATCGACGCGATAAAACTCATGGACTACCACAGCGTGGGCCGCCTGCTAGTGCTCAACAGTAGGGGCGACCCGGTGGGTATTATAACTAGGACCGATATTCTCCGCTACATTGTCGGGCTCGGCAGGGAGGAGAGCGGAGAATAGGCTGGCCTGCCCTGAACGGTATTCTTTTCTCTTTTATCGCGTTCACTATTCTCTCGTGGAGCATTGCTAGGAGCTTGCGGCGGTCCTCCATTAGCACGACATCGCTGAACCCTTTAACGACTATGCTGTGGGCGAACGGTGAGGGGAGGTCCCCGACATCCACTATTTCAACCTTTATCCTGCCGGTTCTCACACCATCCATGACCTCCTCGAGACTCCTAATATCCATGTAGTCCTCGAGTATCTCCCTGAAAGTCTCCTTCACGGGCGGGATCACCATGTTATTGTCTAGCAGTATGTTGAGGAGCCTCTGGGCGCTTAGCTGGAGCCTCTCAGGGCTCCTCTCCCAGCCCCTGTACCGTCTAAGGATCATGAAGCTCCTCTGAGCGACATGGCGGAACCTGCGCTTCACGAGCTCGGTCCTGGCCAGGACTTTCTCGAGCAGGCCTCGGAGGTCTTCCCGTTTAAGCCTCTCCACGACCCTCACGATGTCCTCCATGGTGTGGGGGGTGTTCGACTGTAGGAGGAACCCGTTGTCTGTAACGGTAACCTTAACGGGCGAGCCTATCTCTTCTGAGAGGATGGCGGCTGCCGCCCTGCTGAGGGCGTCGTTAACCCTCCTCCCGTAGAGGGTGTGCCAGACGCTGTTATAGCCCTCGCTGTCCCTGTAGAGCTCTACGAGTATGAGGTCGTCTCCCGGGACTATGCCCACGTATGCTAGCTGCTCTTTGAAGTACTCTATTATCGCCTTGGCCGAGTGCTCCTCCAGCATGTAGCGGCCTGTTAGGAGGGCATGTGCCTCCCCCTCTCTCCCCTCCCCTATGAGGGAGGCGAGACGCCTCCTGAACCTTCCCACTTCCAGGGCGCTATCATAGCTTAGGGGTAGCATCTCGCTGAACCAGCTCGGCACTGTGGGCCTGGCCCCCTCCGCCGGCTGGACTATTATCTTGTTCCCCTCGCTCCGTATGAACCTGTAGGTCTTGCCTCCGAGGACGAATATGTCGCCCTCAACGAGTATCTCCGCGAACTCCTCCTCAACATTACCTACATAGCGCCCGTCAGCCGTGACAACCAGGATCTTGCTCTCATCGGGTATGGTGCCAGCGTTCAACTGGTATATCATGCGTGCACTCCTCTTCCTGCCGAAAACCCCCTCCTCCTCGTCAAGCCATATCTTACTGTAGACCTTCTCGCTCTCGAGGCCGTGCCGCCCGGCGAGATAGCGTAGCACCTCCATGAACTCCTCGAAGCTCAGGTCCCTGTACGGGTAGCTCCTCCTCACTAGCCTGTAAGCCTCGTCCACCCTCCACTTCTTCTCCACAGCCATCCCTACCAGGTGTTGTGCCAGCACGTCTAGGGGCTTCCTCGGTATTCTAACCCTGTCTATGTGCCTGTCCAGGGCCGCCCTGGCGAGCACGGTGCACTCCACGAGGTCGTCCCGGTCTACAACTATGATACGACCCT
>JALSOR010000071.1 GCA_026986415.1 Acidilobaceae archaeon | reverse complement strand
TCGTTGTTGTCCTTATGCGTGTAGTACTATTTATGTTTTGTTTTTAGCCTGGGGGCTGGGAGTGTAACATGATTATACAAACCATTCCAGCTTACACAAGGCTATCGATACTTAAAGGTATGTGTTGGTTTAGGGTTTGAGGGTTCCTAGGCCGTTTGTTCTTGATTTTCCTATGCCTGTTGTTTTTGCTGTGTGTAGGATTTGTTTTGTTAGTTGTTGTTCTGGTGGTTTGCAGTCGTATGTGTTGAGCTTGTATTGTAGTGTTCCTGTTAGTGTTGGTATTGGTTTTAGTGTTCCTGTGTGGGTTCGTGTTAGGTACCATGTTTTTTGGAGGCGGCAGTAGCCTGTGTGTGGTAGTATTAGGCATTTTCTTAGTGTTGTTAGGGTTCGTGTTAGGCTTCTTTTTCTTCCTAGTAGTTTTGCTGTTATGTATGCTGGTATGCTTAGTGTTGTGTCTGGTGCTAGGTTGAAGCTGCTGTATTTTGAGTGGGTGTAGGGGTCTTTTGGGAGGTATGGTGTGATTATTGTTATTGTTGGTGTTACGCGTTCTAGGGTTTCGGGTGTTGGGGGCGTGTATGTTACTGCCCTGATTTTTTCGAGCTCCACGTTTACAGTGTGGCCCTTGTATTTGAACGTTGCTGTTGTCCCAGGCTTTGGGAGGTGTTGGATCATGTTTCCTGGGAGGGAGGCGTGGATTAGTATGCGGCCGTCGTGTATGAGTGTCGGGGTGAAGTCTTCCGGTTCGGGCCGGGTGAGTGATACTATGAGTGGTGCGAGGGGGTTTAGGGTTCCGGGCTGGAGGGGTGGGCTTATCATTGTGGGTTTAGGGGGGCCCCTCTGCCTTCTCTTGTAGATTACTGCTAGGTTTGGGCTGAGCTTTGCCAGTATTGTCTTGCTCAGCTTCCCGGTATATTCTAGCGTTTCCAGGGGGGAGGGGTCCGAGCTGATTACTACTGTGAACTCGAATCTTACTATCACCCTTCGGCCGCCTCCGTGTTAACGGGCAGTGTAGGTGTATGGTTTGAATATCGTGTTCTCGAGCATGCTCCTTCTCAGCCTCCACGCGGCCCTATAATTCTCGCTTGCTGGTGTGGGGTTCCCCGTGTGGAGGAGTTTTTGAAGCCTCGAGGTTATAGTGTTGATTGTCCTCCTTGTTAGTAGCCCGTTCCTGTGGACTCTCAGTCTTGCAGTTTTTGCGGCGTGGGCGAGGGCCCTGAGCGCTATGGGCTTGAACTGCTCCGAGAAATCGTATACTAGGGGTTTCCTGCCCGGCCCCTCAGAGTGTAAAGCTCCGAGGTGCGGGTCTAGCCCTGCCGATACTAGGGCCCTGAACGCTAGATTGTAGAGTATCGCGTGGAGATAGTTGACGCTCTGATTAACCGGGTCCTGGCCTCTAGGGTTCCTCCCTGTGAATCCGAGCGCCTCATACTCTCTCAGGAGTGTCTGCCTGAGAGCCGACCAGGCCGCCTTGCTACCCTGGGCTTCAAGTCTTAATACTTCCCCCACGCTGGACAGCCTGTCGAGACTGCCGAGGAGGTCTTCGATCTCATCTGCAGACCCTCGGAGCACTTGCTGGTGCTCCACGACCGCACTGTGCCTTGCAAGATAGCGTAGAACGCTCGCATAGCCTTTCAGCTTGCTCCACACGAACCCTCTCGCAAGGATTAGGCGTCGCGCCGGATCGTTAAGGTAGTAGTACTGGGCCCACCTAACGTTCGGCGTGGCACTGGTCATGGGGGAGTCGATAAACCCGATATTGTCCCTTGTCACGACAAGAACGGGGATCCTCTGCTCTATGAGCTTATCTATAACCCCGACCGTTAGGGCTATGCTCTTACCGTGCAGTATTACAGCGTTCAACGTGACGAGAGGTACTTTCTCCTCCTCCCCGCTCTTCGGGTCCTTAACAATGAGGAGGTACCCCTTTATCCTCACAATGCTGGGCGGCCTCACGACGAGAACATTCTTCCTGACAGGATTCTGGTACTCCCACGACGACAAACCCCTACCACCCCCAAACGTCGCAGTACCTCCTATAGAGGCAGTGCGCGCACCACTCGCCCCTCCTAGGCCTAGGACTTACTCTCCCAAGCGCTAGGTCTAGAAGCCTGTCCAGGTACGAGCTCAGCATTCCGGGCCTTGGAGGTGGAAGGTAAGCCGCGTAGCGCGAGTCTCGGGCGGTCGACACTATTAGCGGCACGCTCGCGAGGCCCAGGCACACGGTTGCAGTCGCAGCGTAGAGGAGGGCCCTGGGGACTATGTGCCGCACGCTCCACGGCCCTCCTATAGGGGTCCTGGCCAGCTCTAACACTACCGGTATGTCCGGGTTCCGCTTCCAGGCCACTACCGCGTCGGGCTTGCATACTACTGTGAGAGCCCTGTTATCCGTGTAGTAGAGTGTTGTCCTCATCGGCTGGCTCCCTGGCCGGTAGTAGTATAGGATGTCGCTGTCTAAGCGTTGGACGGTGTCCTCCTCGCCTATATGCTCGAGCATCGGGCTGCTTATCCCGCCCAGCCTGGTGGCCGTGTAGAAGGCCCTCCTCTCACAGTAGTAGAGGTCGTCAAGACTCCTCGCGGGGACCTCCGACCACGATAACTCCTCTCTCGCTGATACTGTTCCACACCTCGCCCCTGACAATGAATATTGCCCTTCTAAGCTGCTCGCTAGACACTTGGAGTAGTACAATGATGTCGCCCTCACCAGCAAGCTGAGATAGCCGCCTAGCCAGGTACTCCCGTTCTCCACGGCCAGACGCGCCAACATACGCCGACTTGTTGAGAGGAGTAAACCCGTGCTTGAGGAGGAGCCTCCGGGCCTTGTCACGTACACTGTCATCCCTGATATCGTATAGTACGAGCGTGTACAAAACCCGGCCACCCTATAACACCAGGATCAAGCCTATCCTACCCGCCGTCCCGACAATCTCGGCGAACCCCGGCCTACTATTGGGAGGCCATCTATCCGGGACCCCGGCTAGGACAGGTATCGAGGGCGCAGTATAGTAGGTTAGAAGCATGTAGGCCGCAGCATCCCGGCCCGCCCAGGAATAGTCTATGAAGACCCCCGCACTATCGCTTAGAGACTGTTTAAGCCTGTCCAGGCCGCAGGAGGATATTCCGTCGGGCGATACCTGTACCAGGACGGGCTTGGAGGTCGAGCCCGGAGTGGCCAGGCCCATGATCGGGATCCCCCCGAAGGAGCCCATCCCGCCGGTACTGCCCGCGCCTGACTGTTCTATAATGTCTAGTATGCGGGGTACCGGGAGGGCCCGGTCCCTTAAACTATCACGCACGCTATCATACGCGCTCTCCACGGGTATAGATATGTAGTACTCGTACTTCTCCTCGCTCAGCCCACCCGTATCGCACAGGGCGTAGAGGCGCAGGTACTGCTGCATTGGAACCCTTACAGTACCGTTCGCCCCCCGGAGGGAGAGCGACACTATATGCCTCGGGGCAGGGATACGGTATGCAAGCCTAGGGCTGAGCCTATTAGCGCCCGCGAGAAGCCTCATACCCCTCTCAACATCTCCAGGATCCACCAGATCCTCATCTTCGAGGAGCTCTGCGGCCCTCTCTATGATACTCTTCAACCCCGAGCTCTCATAGTCGCTTGAAAGCATTACCCGGAGCGCTACGGCAGTGCTAGCCAGCGCCGCGACCGCCCGTGCGAGCCACACATGGTTTAGCCCTGGAGTCTTCCTGGGCGGGGGCGCGATACCCTGCTCTAAGATACGTGCTAGACCGTCTATACTGAGAGGACCGGCTCTGCCTCCGGCTAGCACCATTATGTTGCTCGCGTTCTTAGCCCCCGTAACAATATAAACGCTGGCTTCCGGCCTCCCAGATACTCGCCTACCAGTCCTACCCAGCCTCTGCAGGATGTCCGACGCGGTTTTACCGTAGACTACTGCGAGGTCTGCGCTCGGGATATCGACACCGTAGGAGACGCTGGAGCTCCCCACGATGACGCTTCCAGGCTTGAACCCTCCACTAGCAGGTGGGGGCTGGCAGTAGTCCGGGTGGAGGCCCAGCCTGGCAAGACTATCGACACAGTAGATAGTGGCTTTCCCGCCGAGGCCCTGATAGGCTCGGGCGGCCGCCTGCCTGAGATAGTAGAGCCTGTCCCCGAGTATGAGGGCGTACTCGCCGTTCTGGACGGCCCTCCTCATATCTTCGAGGACAATATCATGCGTGACAGTGTCGGGGAGCCGGGCCTGCGCGGCCAGGTTCTCCTGGATACTGTTTAAAGCCTTGCCCGACGGGTATCCGAGTATTTCTACGATGGTCCGCTTCCTCACCTGGACCCCGCGGCCGTTCGCGGCCCCCCTCTCTTCTACCACTGTGGGCTCGACGCCTAGGAGCGACTTTACCATTCTCCCCAGTTTCTCGAGCATATCGCTACTATGGGTCGCGCTGGCCAGTACTAGAGTGCTTGTCCCCCTCCACAGGCCCAGGTGTAGGGCTAGGAGTACTAGTAGGGTTAGACTGCTGTGGGAATCGTACAAGTGCGCCTCGTCTATGAAGATGAGCCTGCTGAAAGCGTTGAACAACACTCTAAGCATCTCCGCGGCCTGAGTATGCCTATATACTGGGAGCCCCTGAAGGTCGGAGTAGCCCATACTGTTTATCCTCCGTATAAGCTCCCCGGGAGACCCCGCCCCAGAGGCTAGCTGCGCGACCCTCCTAACAATCTCCCCCAGCCTGTCCATGGAGCCGTACAAGCCCTCGAGGAGGAGCGTCAAATACTCGAGGCTCGCAAGAGTAACAGTGAAAACCGTAGTAGTATTATTAGCGAGGGTCCTGATCTCATTGTATATTCTAGATAGGAGGTAGAGGTTGCTGGCCGGCCCGCCACTCCCGGCTAGATACTGCCTAAACGAGTCTAAAGACTCGCTGTGAAGCCTGACTATGACTGTCCCTGCGGCCCCATTATTGAAAGTATAGCATTTGATTGTCCCGCTCTTCACTGCCGCGGGCAGGATCCTGCCTGTCCCGCCGCACGCGCTCCAGGGGGACCCTCCAATGTTACGGATGAGGCCCTCAATATTGCCTGTCTGGTCGTCGAGGAGCGTCCTGCTCGGGTACAGGCTAGCGCTGGGATAGTATGGGTCTACTGCTAGCTTCAATTCTCTCCTTGCACTCTTAGGATCGTGAAGGTAAAATATCAGGGGGAGTAGCGGGACGACCGTTTTACCCGAACCCGTAGGGGCTGAGAGGTATACTAGCTTGTCCCCCCTCCTGATAGCTTCGAGGACCTCCTCCTGGAACCTTCGGAGCCTTACCCCTCCGACCTGCAGCCTGCCGGGGCGCACGAATATGGGGTCAACCTCTAGTCGTACGCGAACCTGGGGGGTAACGGGGCCACCCATCTCTCCCTGCCTCCCTCTCCGTACCTCCTCGCCTTTCTCAGCACTCTAGCACACCGCTTATCCCTCTCCGGCTCCAGGACGTACTGGCCTGGCCCTGCATACCAGGAGATCCTGTTGCCGCCGGGATTCCAGGACGGCCTTGTACGCGTCTCATATACTAGGATGTACTCGCCGTTCTCGAAGCCTAGCAGTCTCATGTCGCCCTCATTAACTAGAAGGTTGCTATACTCCCACTCTCCCCCGCTAGACACTCTGGCCCGGCAAAGGTCGAAGCGGAGAATGCCGAGCCTCTTCAAACCAATACTACCATACATGTGGCTCGGTAAAGGCTGCGGGGACAGTATTAGCGTTAGAAACCGGGATCCCGGGGCTATGGCGACATAGTTCTGGTTCCGGGGGGCGTACGTTTTAGGCTTGCCTCGAATGTCAATATAGTGGCTGTCGGCTAGCATTGTCGTGTGGAACGTAACGTACCCAACCTTCACGGGCAGTAGGGGGTACGCGTATGGGGCTTCCGGCTCTTCCCCTCTTGCCAGGGCCTCCACTACTCTCCTTATACTCTTATATTCGAGCCCCGAATAGGTCTTGGCTTTGAACTGTTTGGATGACACCACAAATGCGGCCTCCGACGGCCTGTCCATTAGCGAGTACATTACAGGGTAGTTGTGGATGTAGGGGCTCGTAGTGTATAGGAACCCTATCTCGCTAGACCCTGAGACTGTGCTGGTGAACACTACTGGCGCCTGCACTGTTGCCAGCGCGATGTATGCTTGCAGTCTCGCCATGCCTCACACCTCTACCTGTCTCAGAGGGGTATTCCCCCGAGCAAAATAATATTAATAATATTATATTATATTGTGAGGAGCGATTAGGCTATTATTTCTTACTAGCGAGCTGTTTTACGATCCTCCTCCTCGCGGCCGCGTCACGCCAGGCCTCCAGTATCACGTCCTTAAGCTCTTCTATTGTCAGCCTCCTCATCGTCTCAGCAATGTCAGCCTCAACCACCGGGTACTTCCCTGCTGCCGCCTTCACCTTCTCTAGGACGAAGTTCTTCATCGCATCGCGCCCCTTAATGTTCGATGCCAGAGCCTCACCGGCGAGCTCGTAGCCTGTGAGGACGCGGCCGTGGCTGAACACTACTGCCGGGATATAGGTTTTTATCCCGCCGAACACTGTCTTGGCAGCGCCTATCCTCTCCATCTCGGCTACCGCTTTCAGCGTGAAGAGCGCCTCGTCAGGCGTTACGTCCCTCAACACTATTACGCCCAGGAACAGGGTTCCAGGCCTTATAGTGTTGAGCTCGAATAGTGCCTGCCCCGTGGTGAATGTTACGTCGTCCACCTTGTTCCTTGTTATCTTGGCTATAGCCTCTGCCAGGGTGACAGGAGCGTAGAACGTGTCCTTGTCGACCCTGCTTATAGCGTTAACGTCTCCCCCCGTCTCGACCGCGTAGCCCATGAGCGCGCACGCGGGACACCTCTTACAGTATCCCGGCACCACGAACTCTGTCAGGCCCTGCCTGTCCTGTCTGGGGTTTACTGTGACGCTGCACTCGTAACCGTTCTTGTAGGCCTCGCCGGGGAGCTCCGATTCTACGGCCCTGTTAACGTCGTCAGGCCAGCTCTTGTAGGCCTCGCGGAGTATCTGGTGCATCCTCCTCCTCAGCTCTCCTGCGACTTTGGTGCCTATTATCGCGGGGACAGTCTCCATCCTGGACTTCTGCCCTGGAACCTCGATGTCGAGGCTGAACACTTCTTCCGGGTCGTTATGCCTTATTACTAGAGGCTTCACAGCCTCTATTATTACGGGGATGTTCACCCTCTTGCTGGTCCAGAGTACGAAGTCCTTCTCCTGCCTACTCCTGAAGTAGGGCTTTATCTCCTGGGGGTTCGCCCCGAGTAGTTCCTTCCACGCGTTTAGACCTGCGACCACGGCTCAAGCCACCTCCGCGTTCGCCTCTACGGGGCTCTCCTGCCCCTTGTCACGGAAAATAACATAATAATAATATGATATATGATATATGTCCTTTAACATGCGCGAGGCCTCCCCGAGCCTCAGGCTCCCATCCTCAAGCATGGATATGACCTCCTCGGCGACACTCCTCACACTATACACTATGTTACGGCACACATCGTTATTCTGCGGGTTACAATGGTAGACCTGCACGAGCCTCTGAGTAGCCTTAGCCGCGGCCAGATCCACTGCAAGCTCCTTATCGCCATGTATCGCATAGTTCCGGACCGCATCATCAATGCCTCGAAGCATCGACGAGACCTCGTGAGGGGAGACCTCGGCCGGGCTCTTACCGATCCTCCTCAGGAGGGTCTTCACGTTACGAGAATAATCCATGAGACTCTTCACGAGACTACCCACTTCTACACCCACCCCTCTTAACATCTTCTCCAGGGAGTACGCGCCATACAGCACACTCCCCAGAGAAGACATGCTACGCTTAGAGAAGAGGGCCCGCCTACACTCCGAGTCCTCAACCCTACCATGGCGGGCCCCCAGAGACGCGATACTGAAAGGCAAAAACACCCTGGGCTTCCCCCCACTGGAGGGCACCCTATACACTGTGAGATGCTCTACCAGGTCCAGGAGGAGGCCCGAGCGCTGGGTCCTCCCGAGCCTGGGGAACGCCCTCTTATCCGTACACCCGGAAAGGGCTGCGGACCAGCCTCTAAGCGCGAGGCTCACGCTATCATATAGCCGGAGCTGCAACCGGAGTAGGCCGCGGTAGGCCTCATCATTTTTACTATATAGGCTTGGCAGGGCCTCCACGTCCGGAATATTAGGAGTGTAGGACCCGCCCGATATCCCGGTTACGAGCCTGGGCTCTCCGCCGAGGAAAGCCCTATAGACAGGGCTGGCAACATACAGTGGGAATACTCTCGCGTAGGAGAGCCGTGATAGGAGCGCTTTGACAGTGTCTCCCGAGTTTTTATCAAATAGAACGTATTCTGAACCGTCAACCCTAACAGTGACCTTCAGTGAGTCGATAGGCCTGCCCTGCATTATCAGTGGGACGAGAATCCTGGCACCGAACAGGTCTACGACAGGGCCGGCATCCTTTATAACCACGTCCTTGGACAGGTACCTTAATACTCCTACAGGTATCGGCGGGCCTAATACTATCTCCATCCTTGGGGGTGCCAGGTGCCTCTTAATCTCATAGTAGCATAGCGTGCAGATGCGGATGTGCTTCTCCACTATACTCCTGTTATTAATATAACTGTCGACCTTCGAGAATGGAGGGTACATGTTAGACCAGCTCTCGAAACCCTTGAACATCCCACTGTTCTGGAGCTCGTTCTTAACACTGCTTAACGGCTTGCTCTCCTCCTCCGGGACGCTCATACCGCAGAGCAGGCAGGTTACCCTGGGCTTACGCCCATTACCCGAGCACCTACCGCTAACCAGCGGGGACCTGATAGCTTCAGCCAGCTTGCATGCCTGCTCGGAGACCGTTATACTTTCCACGGGAGGTGTCTGGATGATCCTCGCGGCAAGAGTCTTAGGATCTATATTTCGGGCGTGCTCTACTGCCACTAGTAGAAGATCTAAGTGCCTCGATGGTTTCCTCGACAGCTTGACGCCTAGGCTCTCGAGTATGCGGGCCATATATTCGGGGTTCTTCGAGGCGGCCACTATCAGGAAGGCGGACATCGCCTCCTCGCGCGTGACACCGGCCTTCTCCAGGACTTTCTCTCCCATCGTGGAAACGTTGAACGCGTTCTCGGCCGCTTTCAGCAGGTACTCTTCCGCCTCCCTGCCTACTAGTAGTGAGGCCTGGAGGCTCTCAATATAGTTTCGTCCGTGAGAAATGTTTCCTCCAGCAATGCCCGCTAGATCGTTGGGGCCGAGCTTCTCCTTGCCCTTCGATCCAATGAATCTTGCAAGTTTTTCGAGTTTCTCCATCCTCTTCTCTTTGTCCCTATCATCCGGGAATAGTATCTTGTATACCTCGTCAACGGCTAGACCCTTAGATAGCAGCAGGGCTGCTAGGACTACCCTGGCAAGCCTGACACTCTCCCTTGTAGCGTAGCGCTCAAGACTGCTCCTAGCGGTCTTCAAGTCGAGCAGGCCGCTCGCAACAGTCTTCTCTATTATATCGACTATCTCGGACCTGCTAATGCTTACTCCACCGCCTGGAGCGTCTATGAGCAGTAGACCGTCGGGATAGGAGAGCAAGGGCTTACAACCCATATTCTCGAGCTTAACGGCTATACTGGCGCTTGCGGCCGCGAGCACGGCCTTGTGCGGCGTGTTCTCCGGCACGTTAATGTATGTGAAGCCGATCCCGGCCCTCTCAAGCGTCTCCTTGGCCCAGCCGTAGGTGTCAGGAGTGCTCGCGCCCCTCCTGAAAAGGTACTGGTGCCCTGTCAACAGCTCGCCCAGGCTCTCCATGCTCGCGAGTAGGTCCGAGACTACTATTGCGGCACGTATAGTATCGTGTAGGGGGTACCCGGCCCCTCCTATGGGGACCCCAGTCTCCCCTATTACCGCATAGCCATTCTGGTTTTCAGCTATATCGTTGATAACTTCTAGCTCCTCATCTGAGGCGCCCATCCTCTCTGCCCAGTCCCTGGCTGAGAGTATGATCTTGCGGAGCAGCTTCTCCCCTCCCGGGTCCCCATACACTTTGGCGTAGTCGTGCACGAACCCTAGGGAGAACGCTATTGCCACCGCGCCGGGAAGGGTGGCCGAGGGACACCTGCCCCTCTCACAGGCTGCCTCCACTATACGGGCTGCAGTGTAGGCTACGCTGAAGAAGTGGGCTGCCGCTGACAGTCTACGTTTGAACTTGACGTTCATGAGGGAGAGATCCTCCCTCTCCCTGCGGTCCAGCCTGTTCAGGGCGTGTCTCAGCAGTTCGTAGCTGTTATCGGCCTGCCCCAACCAGTCCACCGGACAATAATATCTAGTGTAATACTATTTAAATCTTCGCTTTGTGTCTAAATCATGTTATAGCCAGGGACTAATAAAAAGTAATCTGTAAAATTACTCGGATTACTCGGGGAGGCCCTCCTCGCTCCTCCTCTTAGCCTCCAAGACCCGCCTCCTCAACTGCTCGGGCATTCTCGCATCCTCAGCCCGCAAATCCTCCCGCGATTCTATAACCATTCCCACCCCGTCCCGGATGCTTATCCGGTGGAGATACAGGCTGTGGGGGGTCTGCCTCATCTTCTCGACGAGCACATACCTCTCTAGCCTCCCATGCCTTATATGCTTCCTGAACCTTACAATACCGTCCGCAACATGCTCGATCCCCCACCCGAAAGCCTCACTCGTGGTTATGGCGTATTGGCTCACAAGATAGGCGGTGAAATCCCACTTGTAGAGTACGCGTTTGAGAGTATAACTATACTTTCGAGCCATCGCCGGCTTGTCAAGCCAGAAGGCGCTCATACTGTCGACAACCAGTCTCGCCCGCCCGTAGCCGAGCCTCTTCTTCGCCTCTATTATCTTCTGCACGGCCTCCTCGAGGTCCACCTCGTAGAGGCTCCACTCGTCCATCTTATCCCTCAACAACGCATCAATAATAATCATCTTCCCCGAGTCCACAGCCCTGGCAAAGTCCATGTTAAACATTGCGGCCTGCCTGATAATACTCTCCCTGCTCTCCTCCGTCGTGAGATAAATAACCTTGTCCCCCTCGAGCACGCCCTGCCATGCAAAGTGAATACTGAAAACAGTCTTACCAGTACCGGGCTCGCCCACCACTGCAACAAAGAACCCTCGAGGCACCCCGCCCGCAACCAGCTCGTCGAACCCTCTAACCCCGGTCCTCAACCTCTCAATATACACCCTACCCATTACGAAACCCGCACCCCGCCGCGAACAGGAACCCTCTCCCAT
>JALSOR010000070.1 GCA_026986415.1 Acidilobaceae archaeon | reverse complement strand
ATGCTTCCCCGTGATTCTCCAGGCAATGCTTGGACCCTCCTCCGGTTCCCGGGTTGCGGTTCCCGGCCACGGTATAATGGCTGTGTTGGGAGTGTTAGAGTGTTAGCATTACGCGTAGTCTATATTCCTGTCAGCCTCCTGAACGCGTATGTGCTGTAGAGGTCCCATAATGCTTCAACCGCCACTATTACCAGTGCTGGGTGTCCGTGGCCGGAGGATGCTAGGATTATTGCTAGGAGGGCCGCTATAGTGTCCCTGCCGAGAGCGTCCATAGAAGCGTAGGCGGCGGCCACATACCATAGGGGCCAGACGTCCCACGCCTCTGGGGGCCTGCCGGGTTTGGGGCCTAGGAGTATCCTGGCGGCCACCACTCCTAGCGGGAGGCCCGCGAGGGGGAGTAGACCGTAGAGGGACCCCCACTCATAGGCTATTATGATTGCTGCCAGTACTGGTAGGCCTACTGCTAGGAGGGCTGAGACCTGCTGGGCCCTGTGGAAGCCCAGCCTTACTGGGAGCGTGCCCACGTTTTTCCTCTCGTCCTGCCCGTACTTGTCTAGGTGTTTCCCGATGAGGACGTTCGAGACAGATAGCGCGTAGGGCATGTATACTGCGAGTAGCCATAGGGGGTGGTGGCCTGTGAGTGCTAGTATTGTGCCTCCAACCATTACCGGCCCCCATACTATGGCTACGAGCAGCTCTCCGAGGCCTGTGGTTTTAGCGTCGAATCCTATCCCCGCGTAGGCCGCCATTACTGCTACTCCTATCCCTGCTAGTAGTCCTATGAGGGGTGTTCTCGCGTCGGATAGGTATATTGTGAGTCCCGCGTCTAGGAGTCCCACTACCGCTAGGAATAGTGCGAGGTCCCTGCCGGTTAGGAGCCCGTCGGCGAACGGGTGCGGCCCGTACATGTTCCTGAAGTAGCCGTACGTGTCGAGCCCCCGCTTGTAGTCGTAGTAGTCGTTGATGAGGTTGTCTGAGAGGTGTGCTAGGGTGAAGCCTGCGAGTAGTAGGGCTAGTATTGGGATGCTCACGTGGCCGCTTGTCAGGTATGCTAGGAGCCCCCCTATTATGACGCTGTATATTGTCATTGGGATGACGCATAGCCTGGAGGCTGCTATTATGAGTATGGGCTTGCTCGTCTCCCCCTTCTTCTCGGGCACCCTGCATTTACGGAAGCTGTACCAGAGGTCTGAGAGGGAGCCCAACCCTGCATACACCACTCTCGAGTGGTGTATAGTTGGGCCCGCTAATAAGGCTGACCCGCAGGCCACAAACACTGATAGGAGAGGGGAGAACCCCCCGACTAGGGGCACCCCTACATGTCGATCCTCTCAAAATACAGGAGCGTCAGTGCCGCATACAATGCTGTCCAGGCGGTCACGGTTAGAAGGCCCAAGTGTAGTATGTGGGACACATTAACAGTGCCGCTCACCGTTATGGTATGGCCCATGACCTCCGCTGTAATATTCATAGGAGCCCCGAACGGGTTGTAAACGCTCCCATAGGCCAGTCTCAGGTAGACCGCCTGGGCCAGGACTTTCGGGTTCACACCTGTCGCTAGCGCCGCTATATAGCCGGACGATAACAGGTTCCCGCCAGTCCCCGTTATAGTCAGGTAGACCGCTAGAATACCTGAGATAACAGATGCTAGCAGGTAGACCGTGAGGCCGCCGATAAACCCTGCCAGCGGGCTCCGGAACTTCATCCCTATAAGGGCTGTCAGCAGGGCTAGGGGTAGCCCGGAGAACGTCATTGCGAGGCTCACGATCACAGCGTACCCTATCAGTTCCTGCCTCCCAGCTATTATCCATGCTGCCGCGATAATGCTCATAACGCCTAGGAACGCCAGTACTGCGAGCTCTACTATGAGGGAGGCGAGCTTGCCGAGTATGTAGTCGCTCCTATGTATCGGCCTGGAGAGGAGGAGCTTCCACCCGCCGTCCCGGGCGTCGCTAGAGTATAGGTCTCCACTGTAGAGTATTACGATAAGCCACCATAACCCCACGATTGTTAGCCCGGAGATCCCTCCCAGCGCTAGGGGGACCCCGCTGCTCTCATCGAGCCCGGCCATCACGGCCCAGAGCCTCTCCGGGTGTTCCATGGCTGATACGTCCACGTACCTCCTAGCAATGACCGCCGCTATTAGGGGTATGACGACTAGTGCTATGGCTAGGATCGTGGTCTTCTTCTTCAGCCCCCTCATCGCCTCGTACCATGCAACGATATACGTGCTCCTCGCGCTAGGCACTGCCCCCACCCCTCTCAAGGTATCTTTTAACGAGCATCCTGTACGCGTCCTCGAGCGTGCCCTCCGTGACCTGGTAGGCGGTTATCTTCACGCCCGCGGATCGGAGCAGGTCGAGTATCTTGTCCGCCTCCGAGGCGTCGTCCAAATATACCCTGAGACCCGCGCTGGTCACGATATCAGGCTTGTACCCGTGGCTCTCAAGGACCCGGGCCGCCAGTGCGGGGTCCGGGGTTCTCACCGCTATTGAGGGTTTAGCCTTGACCGTCGCTGCCAGGTCTTCCAGGGTTCCCTTGTAGAGGAGTATCCCGCGGTATATTATTATGAGCCTGTTAGCTATAGTCTCGAGCTCCTTGAGTATGTGGCTGGAGACTAGCAGGGTCTTACCCTCCCTCGAGAGCCCCGCCAGCAGGCCCCTCACAGTCTCGACAGCCTCCGGGTCCAAACCTGTAAGGGGCTCGTCGAGCAGGAAGTACTTCTTACCCTCCATGCCCACGAGGGAGGCCGCTATTAGCACCCTCTTCCGCTGGCCCTTACTCAGGCCCCCGACAGGCCTCGCCCTGAGATGCGAGACCCCCAGCAATTCCAAGGCTCTCCGGGCCTCGGAGGCCCTCTCGGCGGGTCCCAGCCCCTCCAGGCGGCCCACAACGTCTAGGAGCCTCTCAACAGTAAGCCAGCCTGGGACCTCCGGGACCTCGGGAACATAGGACAGGAGCCGCTTAGCCTCCCTCCGGCCGGCAGGATAACCGTCGACCGAGACAGTACCGCTCGTCGGCCTTACAAGGCCCAGAATAGTCTTGATGAGCGTCGTCTTCCCGCTCCCGTTAGGCCCCACTAGAGCGTGCGTGTAGCCCTCCTCGACCTCCAGGCTCACGCCGCGCAAAGCCCATATCCTGCCATAGTTCTTCTCCAACCCCTCAACACGTATCGGCAACCCGACAATTCCCTCCCACGCCAGAAGTACACACTTATACAACCATATATCGGGGACAAAATAATAAGTACGTGTAAGCCTCTAAACCCGACCTTTTAGTCAAAATTTTGCATGGGAAATACTGTCAGGCCTGCCCATCAGTGGGCTCCGTGCCCCTGGATATTGCCCCGGCTATGAATGCTGCCAGTACGACCCCTGCTACTGCCTGTATTATGTTCGCCGGTATTTCTGCCGCGGCCGCGAGGGGATTGTTGCCCTCGAGCTTCCCCAGGCTGTAGACAACTGTTGCCTCGTATATGAAGTAGCCTGTGACCATCCATAGGCCTGCTATGAACCATGCTATTATTGCGGCGCCCAGCCTGGGGTCCCTGCTGAGGCCGGCGTATAGTATGACTCCTGCTAGTACTGCTCCTATCACTGCCCAGGCCCAGCCTGGGACTGTGAAGGTGACGGTCCTCCCCGCGATGGAGAAGGCCGTGCTGCCCCCGTACTTTCCAGTGTAGACCCAGCCGAACCCTACGACTGCGGCGAACACTGCTAGGGCTACACCGGCGACTATGGCCTTCCAGCTCCTGCCGGAGGCCTTCCTTGCTAGGAGGCTGTAGAGGTACCCGGCTATGAAGCCCTCGAGCCCTTTAATGATGAACGTGCCGGGCGCGTAGTAGCCGTAGCCGCTAACAATGTCTGCCAGGGCGCTCCCTACACTCCCCGCCAGGAAGCCGACCCACGGCCCTCCTATGAGGCTCGCGATGAATATCATCGAATCGCCAAGGTTGACGTACCCCCTCGTTATGGGCGTGCGGACCTGGACCATGGTAGCGGCGAACACGAGGGCGGCCATGACGCCTGAGACGACCGCAGTAGAGCTCCAGGCTCCACCTCTACCCTTAACGCTCAAACCCTACCAGCCCCTCCAACCAGTATAGAGCGTTACCATTACAATGTGGACAATACGCTGACCCATATACAAGCATTTACAGCTGGCCTGCCAACCATTACAGTAGGGGAAGCCCCTCCAGGGTTATACCCTCCCGGGCGGGGATGGGCGCGGCACTGACGGGGGCCTCCCTCCTGGGCCCTCCATATTAATACTGCCCCCTCGGGGCTTCGAGTATTATTCCTGGACGGTGCTGTAGCGTGCCTGGGCGTGGAGGGGGCCCGGTTGTCAGCCTGGAGGGTGTGAGGGTAGATTATCCTGGCGTGAGGGGGCCCGTGCTGGAGGTTGACATGCTCCGGCTCGAAGGGCCGGGCCTCGTCGCGCTGACAGGCCCTAACGGTGGCGGGAAGACAACGCTGCTCCGCCTCCTGGCAGGGATCCTCACAGTATTCTATAACGCTAGAGTTGAGGGGACCGTTAGGGTTTGCGGTGTAGACCCTGTGGGCGAGCCGGGGAAGATTGTCGGCCGGGCCGCCCTCCTAGCCCAGGACCCCAAGACCCAGGTTGTAACTGCCACCCCGCTCCTGGAGGCCTCACTATACTGGGTGCTCAACGGGTCGCCCCCGGACGTGGCAGTGGGCAGGGCATGGCGGGTTCTCGACATGCTCGGCCTCAAGAGTTACTGGGACAGGCATGTCTCCACTCTAAGCAGCGGGCTGCTGGAGAGGGCGGCCCTCGCCGGGGTCCTAAGCATGGACCCCTGCCTGCTCCTCCTCGACGAGCCCCTCAGCTTCCTAGACCAGCCCTCCAGCAGGAGAGTATTGGAGATCCTGGAGGAGCAGGCCCGGGAGCGGCTGATCATAGCTGCCACGCACGACCCGAGGCTCACCAGTATCGCCGACACGGTGCTAGTCGTGGACAAGACGGTACGCACCCCCGACAGGCCCCTCACACAAGCCCTGCACAGCACGGTTGGAATGCCGGGTGCAACCGCTTCTGGGGGCGGGGAGGTGCTTGTCGCCGTGGAGGGGTTGAGCGTCTCCTACCCGGGCGCGTCCAGGCCTGTAGTGGCGGGGGCCAGCCTCGAGGCTAGGGCAGGAGAGATCACAGTGCTATGGGGGCCTAACGGTTCGGGTAAGACTAGTATTCTCCGCGCCCTAGCGGGCGGGGGGCTAGCTGTTAGGGGCCGGGTGAGCGTTAAGGGCCGGCGGGTCTACGTGCCGGCGGACCCCTTGCTGGTTTTCAGTAGGGGGAGGCCGTGCGACGAGCCGGGCTGGGAGAGCCCTCCCGCATGGGCCTCCCACCTTTCATGTAAGCCGTTGCTCTCCATGAGCGGGGGCGAGCTACGCCTCGCCGCGCTGGCCCTGGCCCTCCAGTCGGGTGCGCGTGTGGTGCTCCTCGACGAGCCGACCACAGGGTTGGACCCGTGGAATAAGGCGAGGGTCGTCTCGGCCCTTAGGGATATTGCTGGGCGCGGGGCGGCCGTGTTGGCGGCGAGCCATGACCCCGTGCTTCGCAGTGTTGCAGGCAGGGTGTACTGTGTGGGGGATGGGAGGGTATGGGAGTGCTAGACTGGTTCCTGTCGAACGCGGAGGCCGCGCTGACCGGGGAGCAGGGCGGGCTTTCCGTGGCCAGCCCGGAGGCTCTGGCCTTGTCGCTCGCGGCCTACTGGGTTGTGATAGGCGTGGCCGGCCTCCGCGGCCTGCTCCTGGGGCTCCCCTATGTTGCGGCCCTCCTCGCGTTGAGGGGGTTGAAGGGTTCAGGCCCTATATTGTGGGCGGTAGGATTATCTACCCTTACGGTAGCCGTGCTCGTGGCGCTGGTAAACCCCTACCGTCCCCTTACGGGCGCGTGGCTCTACTATCTCGGTACTGTAACATTACGGGTCTTCGAGTATAGCCTTTCGGGCCTGCTCGTCCTCGTGGGCTTGGGGCCGCATGGGGCGCAGAGGATCACGGCCCGCCTGGGCCGTAGGGTGCACGACCCCCTGCTCGTCTTCTATAGGAGCACTCCCCAGCTGCTCGCCGATACGGGGGAGGCCCTGCTGGCCCAGGGGCTCCTGGGGAAGGGGGCTCACGAGGCTGTTACCGGGGTGACGCTGGAGTCTCTCAGGAGGATAGAGTATATGAGGGCGAGCTTCTATGTTAGGGGCGGGGAGCTCCCGGGGCGCAGGACGCCGCTCCCCCCGGGCCTTGTTTCCGGGGGTGAACCCGGTTTTCGGGGGGCTGCTGTTAGTATTGTTCTTGTAGTGCTCAGCCTCTTACCCCTGGCCCAGCTCCTCTAATGGTTCTAGCCTTCCCGGTCTCCTCCTCTGCACGGGCGAAATAGTATGTTGCGGCCATGGCGGCCACATAGAATACTGTGCCGAGCGCGTCGAATAGGAGGTAGCCCTTCTCGGTGCCGGGGCTCAGCTTCATGAGCTGGTTGTAGCGTATGAGCATGCCGATATAGAGGAAGGTTATGATTACAGCCCACAGCCCGTATTTCAGCCTCGCGCTTATCCTGGGGGCCACTCTTCTCCACCCGTAAAGCCCTGGACTACTGTGAAGCCTGTTTATGAAGCGTTCTTGCAGCCGACTCTTAAATCTCTAACCTACTAATAGGTAGTAGCGGGTTCGGACTGGTGGGCCCTCATGCCCGAGCGGAGGGTACACGTGGAGTGCAGCCTACAAATACTCTGGCGCCTAGGCTACAAGCCGAGCCCCCAGACTGTCGCGGCGGTTGAAACACTAGTAGACCATCCCACACGGGCCCGCGGCCTGCTGAGGGAGGCGTACGCCAGGCTCTGCAACTCTAACGCTGAGACGGGCTCGTGGGAGTGTAACGCGCTCTCATGGGTCCTCTCCGGTGGCAGGCTTAAAGGTGTGGGGGCCCACGATTGGACGTCTCAGCGCGGGTGGAACCTCCTCCTAAGGATACTCGAGACCCTCTACGGCGACCAGGCGGTACTCGCTGCTAGAATACACCGGGCGCTCGACTGTATGGAGCAGACATGCAGGCCCACGGTGGAGTGCGCTATGGGGGATAATAGGCTGGCAGGCCTCCTAGAGGATTATTGTGGGTTCGTGAGGAGGACCGCGTGATGCCCACGCGACTACTGAAGGCCTGGCTAGTGCTGGACGAGAACGGAGAGCCCTGCTGTGATAGCGTGTTGAGCGTTGACGGCCGTATCGCTAGGACCGGGTGGGGCCTCCACGACCCGTCAGCCGAGACTCTCGAGGCCGGGGAGGACGCTATTATCACTCCAGGAGTCGTCGACTCCCACATGCATATCGCGGGCCTAACACTCCAAAGGTCGGGGGTGGACCTTCGAGGGTCTAAGAGCAGCGTTGAAATAGCGGGGAGGCTCGCCCGGGCCCGGGGCGGGATCGCATATGGTAGGGGGTGGAGCGAGGAGGAGTTCAACGATGAGAAAGACAGGCTTACCAGGAGGCTCCTAGACGAGCACGTCCCCGACAGGCCGGCCGTGGCAGTCAGGGTATGCGGCCACCTGGCAGTAGCGAACACTGCCGCTCTAAGCATCGCCAGGCCCTGGGAGAGATACCCCGGCCTCGTAGACAGGAGCGAGGGGGTCCTGCTTGAGGATGCCGTATCCTACACGCTAGAGAAGCTGCTGGGCGAGGCACCGCCGACCGGCGAGATACGCTCCACACTCCAAGCCCTCCACGATAGCGGTGTACAGGCGGTGTCAAGCATGAGCTGCACCCAGTGGGAGGCCAGGGGCCTCGAAACGATAGAGTCCCAGGCTGGAGGGCTACCCGTCAAGGTCTCATGCTATCCCGACTATGACCAGCTACTGGGAGGCGGCTGGGAGGCCCCACTAGGCGGGAGGGACTGGTCTATCGTGGGGGTTAAACTGTACGCTGACGGGAGCCTGGGGGCGAGGACCGCGTTCCTATCGGAGCCCTACACTGACGATCCTGGGACCCGCGGGCTCCAACTGCTTGACAGGGGAAGCCTTGAGCGCAGGGTGAGAGAGGCCACGGGTAGGGGTTTGAGGGTTGCAGTACACGCTATAGGGGATGCCGCTATCGATACTGTGGCTGAGGCTTACGCTAGCGCTTGCGGAGAGCCTCGGACGTGCAGGGTTGAGCATGCAAGCCTACCATCCACGGCTAGTATTAGGGTTTTCAGGGCGGTACAGGCTGGCGTCGCCGTCCAGCCCCGTTTCAGGGTGAGCGACTGGTGGGCTGTGAGGAGGCTTGGGGCGAGGAGGAGCCATATGCTATACCCTCTACGCCTCCTACACCACGCTCTGGAAGGGCTCGTATCTTACAGCACCGATAGCCCCGTGGAGCCTTTCGAGCCCTGGAAGACTGTTAGGGCCGCGCTTGGAGTCGACTGTGCTTGGCAGGAATCCTGCAGTCCAGGCTGGAACGTGCCGCTAGGCTCAGCGATTAACGCTTACACGATAGTTGCCGCTTTGAACAGCGGGGGTCCCGCGTCGCTGCTGGGGAGCCTGGAGAAGGGCCGGCCTGCACGCCTGACAGGGTGGACTATTAATGGGGGAGGACTGCCCGTGAGTAGCTGGCCTGTTAACCTTTAGGCTTCCAGGGTAGAACGACTCTCCCCTCAGGGTCTAGCCTGTCCTGGAAGATCGATTTCAGATCTATACTGTCACTGTCGACACTGCGGGGGAGCTCTCCCGGGGCTAGGATGCCGTCCCAAACATAGTATAGCGGCTCCGCGTTCTCATACTCTGACCTCGCCTCTCCAAGCATTCCGAGGAACCTGGTTGCGTCCTCTATGTACTTGGAAGCCTCCTCCAGGTCCTCCACTTTCAGTCTCGCGAGCCGCGCGAGCTTCACTATAAGGTCTTCCCTTTCCTCCATGCCCGGGGGACCCCTCCAGGAGTGGCCATATTAGTATGCTTAGGAGAATATGTATGTTTTTGTTAAAGGCTTCCAGCTACGATCATGAAGGCCTAACGGTTGTATCAAACAATCAGCGGGGGTGAGTTGAAAATGAGTTTTACCGAGAGGATAAAAGGCATGGGCGTCGTCTGGTTCAGCTTCAACGTTGCTACAAGCGCTATAGTACTCGGCGGGTACGCCCTAGGCAACGCGGCCGGTATTGGATGGCTTGTCCGCTTCTCCGACCATCTAGCGCTGTTGAACACTGCAATCTTCATAGTGATAGCCACACTCTTCCTCCTGAAGGTCGTGCTGGCATGGGAAACTGTTAAGAGAATGTTCTACCACCCCGTACAGGCACCCTTCATGTCGGTGCTTAGCATATCGATAATGCTGCTCTCACTGGACTGGGGCGTGGTAAGGGGGGATCCGAGCGTTGGCTTCTGGTTCTTCGTCGCTGGAACCGTGCTGCACACCCTAATATTCGCCGCTATAAGCTACGTGTTCTTCATGCACACCGAGATAGAGGTCCACACGGTAAACCCTGGATGGTACATGCCCCCCGTGGGGAACGTTCTGGTACCGTACATCGGCGGGTTCCTAAGGGAGGCAGGCTATAACATACCCCAGAGCCTCCTAGGCATATACCTCGGGAGCGGGGTCATCCTATGGATAGCCTTCGCCACGATATGGATATACCGCACAATATTCCACCACCCCCCGCACGCCAGGCTCCTGGGCACCCTCTGGATAAACCTGGCACCGCCCAGCATAGTGCCCATGGCCTACGAGTCAATGTTCGGCCTCTCACCTAGAGGCTTCCACGTCATGGCCAGCCAGCTGAGCCATGTCACGCCGCTCCTAGCAAAAGAACTATCCCTCCTGTACGGTATCGTATACTACACCTTCTGGGGGTCCGCAGGCGTATTCCTACTCATAGTACTACTCATAACCGCAGGCTACCTTGCCAGGGGAGAGGTAGAGTTCGCGGAGAGCTGGTGGGCCTTCGTCTTCCCCGTGGCCGCCTACACGATATCGACGATACACTTATACCTGCACTTCCCAGACGAGCACTGGCTCCTATACTATGCTGGAGCACTATACGCCCTGGCATGGACGTTCTATACTGTGACGACAATCTTCAGCCTATACTACGCGGTCATGGAGCTGGAAGGGAAAACAGTGGAACAGCTCCCGGAGCCCGCCAAGCCCCTCGCACAGTAGAGGGGCTGCGAGGCGAGGCTTGCCCCCCGGGACTTTTCTCCCCTATCTTTTCACTGCGAGCGCGGCAACCGCTACGGCGATAATGACCAGTAGTATTACCGCATACTCGGCCGTCTTACCGTGCCCGGCCTGGCCTCCGGACTCGCCCACAAGCTTTACAGTACTGTTACCCCTCATCTCTAAGAAGCCGTTGTTCGATGCTATCGAGATCTCAGCGCTCTTGAGCATTCCTGTCTTGGTGTCGTAAACGTACCTCCCATGGTATACTATGCTGGCACCATTGACTGTTTTATTATAGGATACCTCTATGATGCCCTTCCCCTTCATATGGCTGGGAGAGTAGTAGAATATCACGCTCGACCCGCTCGAGCTCTCATTCTCGGAGGTCACATTTAGCTCTGGCTTATAGTCTTTCGGGAGTGTCACGGTGATAGTACTGTTCGCCTTGGATAGCCCGTTCCCGAACAGGTTTAACGTCACATTACCAAAATTCTTGGCTACCCCTGTAGCTGTACAGTTGATGCTCTCCAGGGTGACATTGAAAGTTATATTGCTAGACGAGACGTCTACAGGCACGACTTTTACTGTGAAAACGCATGACAGCGTGCCGTTCTGAGTCTCGTTCATGAACCCGTGGACTGTCAGGTTCCAGTCTATGTTCCCCTTATACGTGTAGACCCGGCCCTTCGGGGGCTGCGCGTGCACCAGGGGGGTCACAGGTATAAGGGTTAACACTGCTAGAAGGGCGAGTGCTAGGAGGAGTCTTACCTTTCTAGCCGTCAAGCCTTGATCCCTCCGCTACACTGTTATTCTATAGTTTAGATGCTGTTTATAATACTTTGCATGATTAAACCCTAAACTTGCACTATTAGGGCTGTATTAGTCTCAAGCATTTATCGCCTGTAGCGCCCTGTGAATTGAAACCTGAAGGGGGGACGGGGAGGGGTTGGGCTACGCGATAGAAGCGTTAGACGTCTGGAAACGGTACAAGAAGTTCTATGCCCTCCGCGGGGCGACGCTGAGGGTCCCGCACGGTAAGATAACTGGCCTCGTGGGGCCTAACGGTAGCGGGAAGAGCACGCTCATACGCGTAATACTCGGAATAGCGAGGAGGGATAAGGGTAGTGTTAGCCTTCTTGGCAGGGACCCGCTATGGGATCCTGCCAGTAGGGAGGCTGTAGGCTATATTCCTGAGAGG
>JALSOR010000069.1 GCA_026986415.1 Acidilobaceae archaeon | reverse complement strand
GGAGGTTCTCGTGGACGTCGGGGTCAGGAAGGCCATGTTCCACTGGTACACTGGTCCTACAAGCCTCGTGGCCGAGATAACCGGTATGGGATACTATATTAGCATCAACCCGGCTGTCAGGATCCAGAAGAAGCATGCCCGCATCGTGGAGGTGGCACCTCTAGACTGGATTGTTACCGAGAGCGACGGCCCCTACAATTATAAAGGGTTGAGGCTTAACCCCCTCATGATCCCCGATACGCTCAACCTCATAGCGGGGATCAAGCGGGTAGACCCGGGCGTTGTTGCCGAGAAGGTGAGATGGAACTGTGAGAGGCTCCTCTACGGGTAGGATTCCCCGTCAACCCTTATGCATTCCCCCTCATCCTTGCCTGCAAGCCTAGCATTCTTAATATTGAGAGTATAGGTGTACGGGGCCTCCCTTATCCTCTCCGCCTCTATGCAGAGCTTCCGTGAGTAGTGGGGCGCGTCATATACTAGCGTCTCGGCTTCCCCGCCCTCGAATGCTGGGTGGAAGCCGTATTTCCTGGAGAGGCGTATTATCTCCTCCACCTCCCCCGGGCCTATTGGCCTCCCGAGGAGGCGTTGTGGGAGGCCCATGACGGATATTCTTATAAGTATAAACTTGAGCCCCTCACCGACGAGCCTCCTCATATACTGTTCGGGGTCTGCCTGCCATGCCGGGGCGAATATTTGGGCCCCGATCCTGTCCGCTATCCTCTTGATCCTAGCGTACTGGTACCTGCTCGCGAGGGCCCCCACGACTATAGTGTCGAATCCTCTCTCCTCCCAGAGGCTTACGAGGGCGTCCTCCAGTTCGTCGACCTCCTCCTCCTTTCTCCCCGAGACGGTGAGCCTCACTAGATACTCCCGTAACCCCATACTCTCGACTTGCAGCTCTGCAAGGCTAGTATAGGGCGTGTGGAACATCCAGCTGTCGCTCCTGGCCGGTGTTACGACGAGTATGCAGGAGGGCTTCATCCCGCTTTTCAACGCGGTGTAGAGCGCATAGTTACTGTCTTTCCCGCCGCTTAGGAGGCTGCAGAAACGTGTCAACCGTCTACCACCTGTAGGACCTCCCTGGCGCGTCTGTCGCATTCCTCTGCTACCCGTGCGATCCTGTCCTTGCCCGTGTTATCATCTATTTCCAGCCTATAGTTGACGAGCTCTATCCTGCGAGGCTCGCGGGCGACAACTATAACTGCTGTACAGCGTCCGATATTCTTATAGCAGACGCTGGCCCCCTCGCCGTCTAAGCATTCGGCGTCCTCGGGGAGCTCTTGGAGGAGCATGTATGTGTCTATGCTTGCAAGCGTCTTTCCGGGCTCACGTATTAGGACTGCCCTCCTGTGGGGCTGGAAATAGTGTTCGCTTACGGCTGGCTCGTCCCCGTCCAATTCTTACTCTTCACCTGGGAGAGGCGAGGCTACCTGGAGGGGGCGCCCGCAGAACGGGCATCTATACTTGAGCATCCTGGCGTCTGCATGGCAGAAGTATGCGCCGTAGTCTTTAGCACAGTGGGGGCAGTAGTAGACTATGTCTATCTTCCTGCCCGATCCAGGCTTCTGGCCTGTCAGGCTTAGATACCTCCCGCAGACCCTGCACCTCACCAGGACCCAGCCCATGTGGCCGTGAGTGTTGGTCCCCTTGTCTAGCCCCATGGTCACTTCTCGCACACCACCCATACGGCTTCCGGCTCCAGAGCAATTTAAATTCGACCCTTACATTGCAGGCTCTGATTTTAAAATGGGGCGGGTCCACCAGTACGTGGTCACGGGCGCCCCTGAAGGGCTGTAAGATGCGAAGGTGGGGAAGGTTATGAATGTTAAGCTGTTGCTGGCGTCGCTGTTCATACTCACGCTCGTGCTTGGCGTCGCGGGCGTCTTAATCTACTATGAGAGTTTGAAGCCTCTACGCCTCGTCGCTTCCTGCACTAACGTTTCGAGCGTGATGGACAAGGTCAAGTATTTACAGTATAATGCTACGGACGAGAGCGGCACGCACTATATTGTTAAGGTTACCAATAACCCCTCCACCCGCTCCGGGACCGTGGAGCTCTACGTTAACGGGACTAAAACGGAGACCCTAAAATACAAGTATGGCGAGAGGCTTGAGAGCCTCACAATCTACTATTCTAACGGTACTGTTAGGAGCGTGAAGGGCCTCCAGGTATACTCTTATGAGGACATGTTCTACACGAGCATCAACCTTAAATACAACTCCACTACAGGAGCCGTGAGGGCCTCCCTCTTCCCCGGCATCGGCCCCCTATACGGGATCTGCTTCGTGTCTAAAGCCACAGACGTGAACTGGAACTACTATGCCAGCCTGAGAAAGCCGCGCTCGATGCCCCTACAGCCTATGAAGGTCGACATAGGATTCGGGAAGACGAACTTCCAGGGGGAGAAGCTCGGCTCTGTGATTGTCAAGCTCAGCAGGAATACCGTGTCACTACCCAACAAGTGGTTCCTACCAATATATACTGCCGAGATAGTAGACTACCACGGCGTCCCGGTAGCAGTATACTACCAGGTAGCAGTATACTCGACAAACTATGTGAACACGATCGTGATGCAGACTATGAGCATCCAAACTGTAAAGTAGGGAGGAGCCCCCGGCACCACCGGTTTCTCTCCGGCTCCGGGGAAAAGTAGAAGAGCACGGTGCAAGTCCTACTTTCAGCCCTGGGCAGGCCCGAGAAAGGGCGGCTCAGCGGCTCACACCAGATAGACCCGGGGTGTTACTGCGGGTTGTACTGGATTATTATTACTCTAAGCATCGGGGTCGCGCTGGGAGTCGTATCGAGAAGATATAGGGGTTTTGACCGTGTAGAGCGTCCGGTCGAGACGAGC
>JALSOR010000068.1 GCA_026986415.1 Acidilobaceae archaeon | reverse complement strand
CACCCCGCCAATACTCCCAACAGTTATGAAATCGCTGGGCTCCCCGTAGGGAGTGTAGACACGCACTTCCACGGGGTCCTCAACGATCCCCGGATCGTATATCCCGCTCCCACCTATGATCCCGACCTGGACCTTCTCAACCTCGGGCCTTATAATAGCGTGGAACTCCATTTCCTCCACCACCCGCGCGGGGAGACCTCCCCGCTTATTGCTGGTGTCACGGTTCAAGGTTCAAAACCGTAATGGCCGCGGGGGCTCGGGGGCCTAGAATATTCTCCCCTCGTCGAGCGCTGAGAGGAGCTCGTCCTTATCTATCATGGCGAACGCCGCCATATAGTCTGCGGCCCCATAGCTTACCAATAGCCTGCCGTCGTGCTCGATCAGCCCGCAGGGGAAGACCGTGTAGGGCCTGTCACCGTAGGTCTCATACTGTTCCCGGGGCTCCATTATGTAGTATGGGGTGACAGCTTTAACAATAGGGCCCTCCTCCCGGTTCAACTCTATTATTGCGGCGAAAACCCTGTAGGCGGCCATGGGCTTCCCGACACCGTGGAGGAGGAACAGGTAGTCCCTGCCGCCCAGGTGGATTGGGGGCGCGGACCAGCCGATCTTGGACTCGCAGCTTATAGGCCTCGTAACCTCCCAGTCGGCCCTGGTATGGACCTCCACGGGCAGCCTCCCATCCACACCTCTAGCTGCACCTTCTAGAACGTCCAGCACCAGGTTGCGGGGTAGCAGGCTTAGCAGGACCGGGTTGGACCCGTCAGTGAGGCTGGGCCTGTGGGCGAGCCATAGGGCGTCTCCCGTGTCTATAATGAAAGCGTCCTTGTTAGATACAACGCTCCTGGAGAGGCTCGGCGTCGCCCTGTGCACTAGGGCCCTCCTCCAGCCCCGGCCTGTCTCCACGGCTGTGACTGGTAGCGTGCGCTCCTTTCCCTCCCTGTTAAAATAGCCTACAGTCCTGCCAGTGTAGGTTACGAGTCTTAACCCGTTCAGCATGTACGCGCGTGGGTCCTCGACCCCCCAGAGGTCGTATCGGCTGCCTGGGGGCAGAACTATATTAGCGCTATAATAGTTCATGCTCACAGAGCCGGACCCCAGGTCTGATAGGGGGATTCTGGCCTCGGCGACCGCGCTCACATACTTATAGTACCCTACTAGTATCCTAATGTAGGCTTGGACCTCCTCCTCTTCCTCGTCCAGCAGGATGGAGGGGTTGAACGCCGCTATAGGGTTGCGCGCTGGGAACCCGTTGAGGAAGAGGCGGTCCGGGGAGACAGCCCCTAGCCTGACGGCAAGGTCTCTAGTCTCAAACCGCCTCTTCCCGGCAGCCTCCTCGTACCCCACAGCCTTAACAGGCCAGTGTGCCGGGTCTCCGGCCAAGCATGCTCCCTCCACTATACTCCAGGTTTCCAGTACATGGGGAGGATTCCAGGGTTAATAGGGAGACCATGCACTCCATGCCAGGGGAGAGAACCCCGATAACCGGGGAAGGGTACACACTAAACTCTCAGTATCAATATTATTAGTCTATGGTGGAGGATGGGTTGCGTGTAGCCTACGTTTCAACCTACCCCCCAATACACTGTGGCGTGGGAGAATACACGAGGCTCCTCTCCACGGCGCTTAACAGTGCGTCTCCCAACGTTGAGATAATCGTCCTGGCGGAGGAGGGGGTTAGGAGCGAGTATGTCGACCCTGCGAATAGTGCGAGGGTTAAGCCCTCGTTCAGGGCTAGGGATCCAGCGTCTTACAGGGGGATCCTTGACGGTCTAGCGGAACTGGGAGGCGTAGATATTATACACGTCCAGCACGAGTACGGGATCTACGGGTATAATAGTAGGATACTTGAAGTTGTAGAGGAGGCCGTAGGGGAGAGGCTGGCCAGGGCGGGCGTGGTAACGCTCCACACCGTTAACAGGCTCCCCTACGGCCACCCTGAGAGCATAGATTTTCAGAGGCAGGCGGTCGAGCGCGCAGACGCCATAATAGTGCATAGTATGGTCCAAGAGTACGAGCTCTACTCTCAAACCGGAGGGTACAGCCGGAGGATCACAAGGATCCCCCACGGGACAATGGTGAACCCGTACATTAGCACTCCAAGACTCCACCTAGCGAGAACCCTGGGCCTCGAGCCCGGAATACTGGGCAGGCTCATAATAGTCCTACCAGGCTTCCTACGGCCCGATAAGGGGGTCGACATCCTGTATGAAGCGCTGGGAATGCTGGACAGGGAGGCTAGAGGTAGGATGCACGTGATCGTCGCTGGAGAGCCGCGAGACGAGAGGCTCGCCAGCCTAGCAGAGGAGGGAGGCTTCACGCTCATACCGAGATACCTGTCAACAGACGAGATACTCATGCTCTCAGCACTGGCCGACGCGATAGTCCTACCCTACCGGGACCCTCCCGGGAAATATGCTGTGAGCGGCATACTACACCTCAGCATGGGGAGCCTGAAACCAGTATTAGGGGCGGCGACCCCCAGGCTCTCGGAGCTGTACATGCTTGCTCCAAGACTCGTTTTCAAGGCGGGCGACCCTGCGGGTCTAGCGTTGAGGCTTAGAAGCCTCCTAGACCAGGCATTATACGAGGTCCTCGTAAGCTATGCTGGCCCCCTCTATAGTTACGCTGTGAGGACGGGCTGGCAGAGGATGGCCCGCAGGCACCTCAACCTGTACGCCAAACTCTTAGAGGGACACTAGGGGGAGCCGGCTATCCCCTCCCCCCGGGGGGGGGGCTACTGGCTCTTCCCTCTCATCTGCCTTTCGATCAACGCTTTAACCTTGCACTCCTGGCATAGCCATAACTGCTCTATAACCCACGGGTCGACCCCGCTCTTCCTGAGCTTGTCCTCCAGCATGAGCAGGTG
>JALSOR010000067.1 GCA_026986415.1 Acidilobaceae archaeon | reverse complement strand
CACGGTAGCCCCTGGAGACTGCGGCTCTTACCTCCTCCTCACCCACGGTCTCGAGAGGCTCTCGTTTAACATCTGCAAGACTTATACAATGGCCCAGTGTACAGCTGAGTATTGCGAGTTTGGCCGCAGCATCGTATCCGTGCGTATCCACCCTGGGATCCGGCTCGGCCAGCTTGTACTCGATAGCCTTTCGCACGGCCTCATCGTATGAGAGCCCCTTCTCGACGAGGCTCAATATGTAGTTAGACGTAGCGTTTAGCACTGCTTCTACCCTCTCAACAGGCCGGAGCCTGAGCCCCCTGGCAACGTCGAGAACAGGTGTTCCAGCCATTACTGTAGCCCTGTAGCCTACGAACAGCCCCCTCTTCCTAGCCTCCCCCATGAACCTGTCATATTCTAGTGCGAGTACTGTCTTGTCGGCCGTGATTATTGATACGCCCATGTCTAGGAGGGAGTAGTAGAGCGTCCTGTTCGGCTCGCCCGTCTCATAGCTTGGGGGTATAGCGATGAAAGCCAGGTCTGCCCCCACTATGCCGGCCGTCTCGACAGGGCCCAGTCCCGGCTTGAACATTGGGTGCTTGTCGAGCCGGTCCCCCTTCTCTATGAGCTTGAGGAGGTTCACCCTGTCCGCGGGGCCGCCTATAATAACGCTTCCCCTGCTCGCCGCTACCGCGGCGAGCTCGATGTTCAGCTTGTACTCGTTCTTTACGAGTAGCGCGGCAAGCTCTTTGCCCACATTGCCGAACCCTACCAGGACAGCTACACTCCTAGCCATTATGCTCCACCGTTCTCCCTCGACGCCCGGAGGCTTGACGGTGTTTAACACGTGGGCCTTCTAAGACTATATACTATGCCTCGACTCAATGATTTCTAGTCTGCAACACTCATAATTGTAATATGTGAATATATTCCGTAGCCGTAGCCTGGCCCGGCAGGGCTGGGCCGGGCATGGCCGGGTCGAGGTGCGAGGAGTTGGTGGACCAACAGTCTCTAGAAGAGGCGTTTCACACTTTTATCAGGAGGGTCGCTACCGGTATCCCCGAGGATGTTTACAATGCTGTTAAGAAGGCATACGAGGACGAGGAGAACCCTGTCGCTAAGGCACAGCTGAAAGCAATACTGGACGATATGGAGATAGCCTGCAAAAAGGGCAGACCCATATGCCAGGACACTGGGACCCCCTACTTATGGATAGAAGTCGGAGAGGAGTTCCCCCTCAGCCCACTGAAAGTCCGAGACGCGTTCATAGCGGCCCTCAGGAAAGCCACCAAGGAGGGCGTTCTGAGGCCTAACGCTGTAGACCCCCTCTACGCCAGGAACAGCGGCGATAATACTGGCAGGTTCATACCCTGGATACACTATGAGCCGGTAGAGGGCGATAAGCTCAGAGTACATCTAATGACCAAGGGCGGGGGGAGCGAGCTGCCCAGCACGCTCATAATGTCTATGCCGCTGAAGGGGTTCGAGAGCTTGAAGAACGGTGTTATCGACGCTATAGCAAGAGCAGGACCCCTCCCCTGCCCGCCGGTAATTGTTGGCGTCGCGATAGGGGCCGGTGCCGACATAGTTATGAGCCTTGCCAAGAAGGCGCTCATGCGCCCCATAGGTGAGAGGCACCCTGATCCTAAGGCTGCAAAGATCGAGGAGGAACTACTGGAAGCCGTTAACAAGCTTGGCGTGGGCCCCCACGGGTTCGGCGGGAAATACACGGCTCTCGACGTGAAGTTCGAATACGCCTACCGGCATCCCGCGACGTTCGCTATCGGCATTGTTACCGGGTGCTGGGCTACCAGGCGGGGGACGATAGAGGTATACCCGGACGGTTCGTGGAAGATACTGTCCAGGCATTTGGTACCCGAAGGGGATAGATGCGTTGTAAGGTGATAGAAGGGAGGTGCATGGAAATGGGAGAGTCCAGAGTGTTCCACCTGAAAACCCCCCTGTCCGATGAGGATGTCGAGAAGCTCAGGGTCGGCGATATAGTGTATGTCTCGGGGATAATGGTTACAGCAAGGGACGAGGCGCACAAGAAGATACTGGAAATACTCGAATCCGGCGGCAAGCTCCCAATAGACCTTAAAGGACTAGTACTCTACCACTGCGGCCCAGTCGTGAGGAAACGGCCAGACGGTACCTGGGAGGTGGTAGCGGCAGGACCGACAACAAGCATGAGAATGGAGAGTGTCGAGGCAGAATTCATAGCGAAGACCGGGGTGAAAATGATAGTCGGCAAGGGCGGTATGGGCGATAAGACCGCCGAGGCGATGAAGAAGTATAAAGCAGTATACGCGGTCTTCACGGGAGGCGCAGGCGCGCTAGCAGCCGACAGGATAAAGAGGGTCGTAAACGTTTACTGGCTCGAAGAGCTCGGAATACCCGAAGCAGTATGGGTATTCGAGGTAGAGGAGTTCGGGCCCCTAGTTGTGACGATAGATACTACGGGTAGAAACTATTATGCCGAGAAGATGATGGAAGTGAAGAGGAACGCTGAGAAGATAAAAGAGGAGCTCGCCTCTAAACCCTTACCCTGAACCCCATATTTCCCCTTTCACCCTTCCACCCATATGAACGCGCCTTTCAAATAGTCGAGATACTCCGCCACGCCGAGAGTATGGTCCCGTCCTGCCCCCCTGAGACTACCCATAATCCTATGCATCCTAGCGCCTGCCAGCCTTGCTGCTCTCCCGACGACCCTGAGAAACATTGGCCGCGTGAGAAAATAGCTGCAACTGCTCAAATATAGTAATCCAGGTTTACGGGCGAGCTGGAAGCCCCACTTATAGACCGAGGTGTACGCTCTAACCCCTCTGCGGACAGCCTCCTCGTCCCCGGACTGGATGAATGCTGGCGGGTCGACCACTACTATATCGTACGCG
>JALSOR010000066.1 GCA_026986415.1 Acidilobaceae archaeon | reverse complement strand
GCTCCGAGGCGTGCCGCCCGCCATAGGGGAAACGGTTGCGGATCACTCGTTTGCCGCCGCCCTGATAGCTCTCGAACTCGGCTTCAGGCTCCAGAGGGAAGGTTTCAACGTGGATCCCTATCGTGCCGCGTCTATCGCGCTGGTCCACGATATTGGAGAGACTATAATCGGCGATATACCTAGGGTTTCAGGGATTTCTAGGAGGGAGAAGGCTTTTGCTGAGGCTCGAGCGGTCGAATCTCTAGAGATAGATAGTAATATTAAAGATCTTTATAGGGAGTTCGAGGAGGGAAGAACGCTGGAGGCCCGCGTTGCTAGACTTTCAGAGCTCCTCTCAACATATCTTCGGGGGCTGGAATATGAAAAGCTAGGCTATGATGTTAAGGACATTATTAATAACATGAAAAACGAGGTATTAGAGATTGCTGAGAGGCTGGGAGTGAAGGAGTATGTAAATGATATGCTAGAGCATAGTTAGCCTATTCTACTCCCAAGCTTTTCTGCTAGACGGATAGCCGTAGGTATTATCAGGTATCCGTGATCTAGTATACCTATAGTGTTGTTAGCCCGACATGTTTCTTCGTCAAACGCTCCCGGGCCGGAGAGCGAGGGGTGCGAGAACATTAGCGGGACGGGGTCATCACTGTGGGATTTCAGGAACCATGGAGTAGCGTGATCACTTGTAACTATTATTAGTGTTTTTTCTAGATCTATAAGATTAAGTATATGAGAGAAGAAGTGTTCGTCAATCATTTCTATCGCCCTCTTTTTAGCCTCGAAATCGCCGTCATGCCCGGGCTCGTCGGGACCTTTAAGGTGCACGTAGACGCCATCGTTGCTCTCCAATGCTTCCGCAGCCTTCCTCGCCTCCTCTGCAAGTACGTCGCTTTTCGGCCTCCCTTCAATACTAACTTCTATATCTTTCAACTTGAGAGCGCGGGAGATGCCCCTCTCAACAACCATCTCAACAATGCTTGCCATTCTAAACCCGAACTTCTCTTCGAAAGGCTCTGCTGGTGGGAGAGAGTCTCCAGCATCCCTCAGCAGGACGGCATTAGCAGGTAGAAGACCTCTTCTACGCCTGGCAATGTTAACAGGGTGTTTATCAAGTATTTCGATAGCCCTTACTGTGAACTCGTTGACAAGCTCCGCCGTCTTAACCGCTGAGGGATCGTCTATGAGAGGCCTGGCCTCCTGTATGTATGGTGGGAAATCCTTTCTTGCATGGCTTATCCTGCCAACCCTCTCATAAGCCGGATCAGTGTTTGTGATGTCGGCGCTCAGCTTCATAGTCTTGTGCTTGAGCACGAGCACCGCCCTATGCCCTATTGTCGCCTCGAATAGTGCGGTAGCGTTCCCCTTGTCTAGGAGCATACCGTTTAGGCTTGCAGCTAGCTCTTTGGCCTCGGAGCTTGTGACGCTCCTCCCAGCCCTCCTATCAATTATCCGGAGTGTTTGGGGATCGACAGTTGCAAAGTTAGCTCTAAGAGCGACATCGCCATTCTCGAACGGTATACCAGCCCCTAGAGCTTCGAGAGGGCCGCGCCCCGTATAGTATTTCTCGGGATCATAGCCTAGGAGGCTCATTACGGCGACATCACTCTCAGGGGCTATGCCTTTCCTCACAGTATATACTAGACCGCACACAGCATTCCTAGCGAGCGTGTCGATGTTGGGCTTGTAGGCGTTATGCAGGCTGCTCCTACGAGGATCGAACCCGTCGGCTGCCCCATCGAGCACGACATATAGAAGCCGCATTTGCAGTGTCACCCAGTTCGTGTAGAGTGGCGGTCTCAGAATAATTAGAATATGGTGGTAGCGGGGGGTGGATTTGAACCACCGACCTCGGGGTTATGAGCCCCGCGGGCTGCCAGGCTACCCTACCCCGCTGTGTTACCCCGCCAGTAATCAGTGTAATTGCACGCTATGCCTTTAAAGTTTACTGTTCCCAGGCATCTGCGAGACGGGCAGTGTTGACTATTTTCTTATAGAGTATACCCGCCTCGGTTGAGAGGTCGCCTTCGGGGTCTGCCAGGTAGTATAGTCCTTGCGGCGTATAGAGAGCTTCCAAGCAGTCCAATTTCTTGTGGAGCACTTTTACAGGTATACGCTTCGAGAATCTAGGCTCGTAGAAGTATAGGAAAAAGGGTGTTTCTCCTAGTAGCCCGGTAGACTCGTAGCAGAATCCTTGGCGCTGGGGGGTTGAAACCTTCAGGCCCCATTTCTCGCGTAGAAGCCTGGTTAAGACTGCTATAGCGTTACTCATACTCAATGTAGTCTTCACCCCTTCTTATCTCGCAGTTAACTGGTAGGTTATCAATTTCGAGGTTGAACCGGGCGATCAATTCGCATATTCTCTCTCTCGGGATGACTGCTACTTGCCCGTATTCGGTTTTCACGATAAGTAGGTCTCCATGCTCTTCAACCTTAGCCTTTACCATGGTGAGCCCCTGTAGTGTTACCGTGTTTTATGCTCTATACGTTTTTGTTGTAGAAATTATATAATAATAATTTTCATAGTAAAAATTTATTGAGTAATATTTTGCTTCATTTTCATTATTTTGGCGAGAATACCTGGATTCTTAACTTTATGAATCTCGTTAGCAGGCACATACTCGGGTAACGCATATCTCGTCCTAGTGAGCTCGGCTATAATATTATTAGCCTTAAGCTTATTAAGTATCCTTCTAAGCCTATCCTCACCCGCTATGCCTACAAATATTCTTTTAATCTCGCGCCAGCTTAACGGCTGTTTAGCCTCCTTTAACGCCATCAGTATTAGACGTTCTATCTCATCGTCTGTCAGTGCAACGGTTATAGTAATGTCTGGCTCGTCAACAGGTCTCTCGATCAGCCTTATATATTCTTTATAAATTTTTTCTCTTACCCTATTTACTAGATCAAGGTTTACGGTTTGCTGCCTAGGAGTCATGGTTTATCACCTATATTCTGTCTTCTCCGGGTTTATATAGTAAAGGCCGTTTGATGTATATAAACTCGTGTATTAACACCGTTAAACAGAATGTCATTTTACAACGATATATTAAAAATATTTATATTAAAAGAATAAATATTTCAGGCCGTTGTACGGATCTCGCTGCTTAGAGCGCTCGCAATAACCATTGTTCCCTCATCTATATCACCCTCAGCGTTTTCATCATAGATAAACCCTGAGAGTTCATAGAGGTCTTTCACAAGGTGTTTTCTTAGTATGAGTAGCAGTTTCCTCTCGGCGTTGGACTCGTCAGTGTTGTCGAGCTCTAGTAAGCGGGAGTCGATCCATGCTATCTCATCCACAAGCTTGTTTATCTCTGCCTCAATGAGAGAGTTAACCCTCGAGTCTATATTGTGGCTCACAGGCTTTCACCATTCATGTATATTTGGTTGGGAGTGGATTATCGTAGGGAGGATCTGGTATTTGGAGGGTACTCTACGTGTAATACCAATCCCTTATTTACGTCGGAAATCTACTAGACTAGTACTTAGGTGTGCGATTTGACAGAAAATATTAGGTTTGAAGACTTGCCGGATGACGTGCTGGAGGATCTAGGTATAATTGCAAGGGAAATAGAGGAGGAGACCACCTCGAAGGTTAAGAGGAAAGTAAAACTTCCATCGTCCCGCGACCTGGCCGAGATAGTTGCAGAAGCGGCGCTCCAAGCCAGAGGTGTCGACCCTTCAGAGTTCCCAGAGATAGTGCTGAAACTATTAGAGGAGAGAGGATTCTACACGAAATATGTTAGCGAGAAGAGGATCTGGAGGGTTTATGAGAGTCTGGTTAGGAGGAAAGTAATACCTGACACGCTTGGAGTTGTAATGTGGTAGTAGACCGATGCACGGGCCGGCCTATTGCAGCATATGCTGGGAGAAGCCTGCCAGATATGAGTGTAAGATATGTCACAGGAAGGTTTGCGAGGATCATTATGACCGGGAAACAGGGCTCTGCAGCCTATGCAGGGCAACGCTATGCGAGATATGCGGGAGGAGGCTATCGGTAGGATACTGTTCGGTCTGTGGCAGACTGGGTTGTAGCGAATGCCTCGTACAGGTTGATAATGTGAGAAGGGTATGTCGCGAGTGTCTCGCAAAGCTTGGACTCGAAAATATTAAGAAGCGTCTACAGGTAAAGCCGGCGGGAGGCCCTGTAAAGGTGACACTGAAAATACTCCATTTGAAGACGGGATAAACCGTTATATTTGTCGTGGCACTAGGCAGTATGGCGGGGGTTAGGCTCATGGAGACGCCTCTAACCAGAAAGCTCGAGGCCGCATTGGAGGCAATGCCGAAAGAAGGATTGAAGGCTGCGGTGGCAGGCGGAGTATTAGAGCGTGTAAGGGAAATGGTTGAAGAGGCCTACACCGATGTTAAACTGGCTGAATGTGTAGCATCCGGGCGCGGAAGTATTAAGGGTAATGTTGTGGACCCGAAATGTGGTGGGATCAGGCTGGTTAGACACGGCGACGAGACAATTATCGGTAAGGTCGGTAGCAATGCTATAGGTGTGAGAGCAACTAATAATAGTGTCGAGTTTAAAATAAGCGATATTAAACTTGTTGTTAATTCCGAGGGATTAATTGAGATTGAGTATCTTGGAGGATATAGGGAACAGATAAATTATACCGATCTAAACATGCTGTACAAGTATAATTATAATGTAAAATATGCAATTAGGAAAATAGGCAAGAGATTCTCTGTTATTAGGAATGACCTCCAAGCCTGTGCTAGGCAGAGCGCTCTCGTCTGTTAGATTATAATTTCTTATAGTTTTCCTTTATATCTTATTTATAGTGTTCCCAGACTTCTGTATATGTGTTTTCCGTTTTAAAAGCTTATCATTTACTAGTGATATACAGAACAAATTCTAACTCATACTTTAGCCGGACAATGTTTAATAACGTAGATAACACTATCATGTACGTGACGAAGAGCGATGTAGTATGGGGGTGGTATGATGTCGAAGAAGGAGCTACCTCCTGTTAGGGTGAGAGATCCCACAACGGGAGAAGAAGTCGAGCTAGTCCCAATAAAGGTGTGGCTTCTAGCGCCTAAAAGCAGGGGCAGGAAAGGGGTTAAGATAGGCCTATTTAGGAGTCCCAAGACGGGCAGGCCTTTCCGTGCTAAAGTCCCAGACGATTACCCTGAGGTAAAATAATCTCATAGTTTTTATAAAAATTTTTATCAGAACCGGTGGAGGCCTATCATCGGCCTCTGGCCTCCAAGACGTGCAAATATCATCATCTATATTAAATAATTTGAAATATTAATATTTACTGCTCATTCCCAGTCTTATAGTCTCTGCGGTTGTACCCTCCGCGCTGGTAGCTTCTACCGCCCCTATAATATCCTCTCCCGCCATAACCGGATTTCCTATAGCTATACGGGTTCTCGGCCTTAGGTACAGACTCCGGTATTTCCTCTTCCGGTACTACGTCGGTATCGGAGATTTTCTTTATCTCTCCCTTATAGCCAACGTTAATCTGCACGTCGCCCCTGTATTGTGTAGTCCAAGCGCCTGTAACCTCTATTACGTCGCCTTTCTTTACAGTCCCAGCATGCTTACCCCAGAGGGTCATTTTTGCCCTTCCGGTTTCATCACCGACAATTGCTTCACTGATAGTCTTAGGACCCTTTCTTGTCTGTATAACTTTGGGCTCGCTGGCCTCGAGAACCCTAACTTTAACGTTCACATTATTCTCTCCTTCTTTTAGGCTGAGAACTTTCCTCTCGTTTCCCTCTTCCGACAAGACTCCTCAATCCCTTCCATTTTCTAGACATGTAGTCACGGGGTAGTGTAACTGTTGGGGCTAAAATAGATATTGCATCTAGCCTTTGTACACTGGGCCTGGGAGGCGGGATGAGGTCCACGGTTTCAGCCGATAGTGCATGAGGTTAGGTTACTCCTCTGACCGCCTCCCTAGGGGTTCGAGGTCAAGCTTGAACCTGTATGGGAGGAGCTCGCCTAGAGTATACATGAGGCAGCTCCTGAAATGTGAGCCGCAAGAGTAGATCCTAGTTGTATTGTCGGGAGAGAATTCGGAGATAACTTGTAAGCATGCACCGCATGGTACTCCCGGCTTTTCAGAGTCGGGGAAATACACTAGTATTTCCCGGATGCTTTTTTCACCGTTCGTGACCATGTTGAAAATCGCTGTTCTCTCAGCGCATATCGTTAGACCGTAGCTGGAGTTTTCAACGTTCACGCCAGGATAGAGCTTGCCTGTAGAGGACCTAACAATACTGACGACTCTAAAGTTAGAGTATGGAGCGTAGGCGTTTCCCACGTAGAGCCGGGCCTTCTCAATCATGTCGGCAGGGGGTGTTACAGGTGTAGGCATCCCACAGCACCTACTCTACTCTAGACTATTGTAAGCAGAACAGTATAAGAGGCCTGTTAGGGTATTGATCCCCCTCGGATAAGTGTTTACCCTCGCTCTAACAGTAGGGTATTCATGCTAGAGAGTATGAAGGGTGCATCATTAGTGCCAAACGGAAAAAGAAAGCCGGAACTGGGACTGCTATCACGCCTGTATGAGGAGCTGTATAAACCCTTTGTGGGCAGGGAGGAGGAGGCTAAAGTACTCGTGCTCTCGCTCGTATCCGGTGAGCATTCGATACTGATCGGAGAGCCGGGAACGGCTAAGAGCGCGCTTGCCAGGAGGCTTGCAAGCCTTATAGAAGCAAGATTCTTTAAATATTTACTTACAAAATTCACGGAACCTGGAGAACTCTTGGGACCCCTCGATATAGCAGCGTTGAAGGAGGGGGTCTACCGTAGAATAACGGAAGGGAAACTCCCCACCAGTCAAATAGCGTTTCTCGACGAGGTTTTCAATGCTAGCAGCGCGGTGCTCAACAGCCTGCTAAGCCTTCTGCAAGAGAGGGTGATATATGACGGCTACGGGGAGCTAAGAACAAACGTGTGGACTATAATTGGGGCCAGCAATAATATACCCTCCGAACCCGAACTTGAGGCTTTATATGACAGATTCCTCTACAGGCATTTCGTCAAGCCCGTAGAGCCGGAACTGCTAGGCAGGCTCCTGGATAGTGCGTGGATGGTCGAGAAGGAAGGTTACTTGTCTAGCGAGCCAATTGCGACACTGAACGATATAATATATATTTATAATAATTTATTATTTAATGTTAAAATAAATAATATTAAAAGCAAGCTAATAAAACTCTTTTTAGTGTTAGAAGAGAAGGGTATACATTTGACGGATAGGAGGAAAGGTAAGACGCTAAAAGCAGTAGCAGCCCACGCTCTCCTCAGGGGAGAGACCACAGCTGACATCCAGGATCTCATAGTTCTACGCTACATTGCGCCGCGAGACGAGGACGACCTGGAAAAGGTTAATGTTATACTATTTGAAGAACTGAAAACCAAAGAGAGGATATTGTTCGAGCTGAACGAGATCATGGGCAACCTTGAGAAGATTGAAGCTGACATCGGCCGGCTCCAGCCGTTCGACCCGAGGCTTGTAGATTACTATAAGGTTCTAAAAGAGCTTAAAGGGAAGGTTGTCGCGTTATCTTCGGACGCCGAAGACGAGGGTGTGATAAGCAGGGCGTCAGAGGTCCTAGGAAAAATTGAAGATTTAATAAATAATATAATGATAAAACTAAATATGTAGATTAATGGTGGAACGTATGAGTATTGAAAAAGAAGTTTTCAACTATAGAGGAGAACGAGTAGTAGCACTGGCATTGAAACTTCTCGGAGAGAAAAGGAAACTCCCAGGCTGGATCACGCCAAGGCTTGGAGCCAACATATTCTATATCCTGTACCTGCCATATCCGGAACCGCGAGAGGAGCCTGTCGGTTTAGAAGAGAAAACAATAATAAATAATATGATAAATAATCCAATGTTGTGGAAAACGAAACCGTACACGGTAGCAGACAGGATAACAAGCACTGTAGCCAGCAGCGTCTTTCTAAGCGAGATAGTCAGAATGCTTGGATCGGCCTCAAACCAGCAGTCCACGATGAGAAATAACAGCGAAGGTAGAGAAGAGGGCGGGAAGGGTCAGAACAAGCTCTCTGACAGCATAGTTGAGAGAGCGGTTTCCAGTGCTCTTTCAAGAGCGTCCCAAGCGTCGAGATCCGCTAAAGACATCATACGATTAGCCTCTTACGCTCAAGCTGGAAGCGGGTCAAGCATTTCCTTTGAAGGGTCGATCGAAGCGATTTTAGAGCTTTCAACTAGAACAGACGTTTCAAGGGTGCTCGAGCTTCTAAGTGCTGTAAGGGTTTCTAGGAGAACAACAAGAAATACTGTAAAATTCTCTAGAGGGTGGCTCTCAGGCCTGGAAATAGGTAATGATATAGAAAGGGTGCACTATAGTAGGCTCGCTCTGCCGGATGAACTGTTCTTGGCGGAACTAGCGAACTCACAATTACTGATATACCAGAAGGAGCTTTACGGCGATGCAGGCCACATATACGTGCTTATTGATAAGAGTGGAAGCATGACCGGGAGGAAAATGGACTGGGCCCGGGCGGTAGCGCTGGCACTACTCAGAAGGTCTAGAGTCGAATCTAGAAGGTTTTCGGCCAGATTCTTTGACAGTATCACGTATAGAAGAGTTGATGCTAGGCCCGTTAGCAAGCCCCACGAAATTATTAGCATAATAAAATATCTCGCCTCCGTTAGGCCTGGCGGTGGGACCGATATTACAAGGTCCGTAGCGGCAGCAGTGGAAGACGTTTGTAGCGATAATCTGCACGGCGTGTCAGACATAGTGCTTATAACTGACGGTGAGGACAAGCTTTCAACCCACATCCTAGAGGGCCTGATAGGCAAGTGCCGTGTAAAACTTCATACGGTCCTTATAGAGGGGGATAATCCCACTCTCAAATCCGTCTCCAGCTCCTATATGAGGGTGGATAAGCTCGACTCTAAGGAAATACTACGGGTTATAGACTTCTAATATTATGGTGGGGTCACATTATAGAGCTTGACAACGTTATCTACGTTTATCTTGTACAGGTATTCCTCGCTTACGCGCTCATGCTCTAAGAGGCGGAGCTCCGTCTCCGCCATAACCCAGGGATAGACAACCGCGCCCGGCCTAGCAGGATCATCTATGTGATCACTCTCAAGTATGAAGACAGGCTCTACTCTTCCCAGAACATGCAGGAGGAGCTGTTGAGTGCCAGGAACCGTAGCGTTAAACCCTCTCCTATAGGCTTCCACCGCGGTACCGGGCTTGCTATGGTGGAAGACGATTCTCCTCCAGTATTTCTCGCTGAGACCGCTCCTTTCCAAAGCCATCCTGGTGAGCTCTATCGTCGTTTCACCCTCCTGTTCTAAGTGTAGGTGGAATATGCACCCGTAGTCTCTAGCCTGTGTGAAGGCATACTCTAGAAGATATTGCGCTATAATGCTCCGCACGGGAAACGTCTTATAGTGCTGTCTCCCTATCTCGCCTATCCCGTCCAGGATCCCCTCCCTACAAAGCTCTATCTCATAGTCGAGAACCCTCCGCCCCAAGTCTAGCGCTTCGAGCGGTTTAAGCCTGAACTTATCGATAAGCCTGTCAATATCCGCGGGGTGAAAACCAGCAAGACACGCGACTTTCAAGCCTTTATCGGCCGCGTACTTGCACTCTCTAATGTGCAAGTCTATCATTTCACGGTAAGAATCAAACCCTGAAAACTCGATTTTATAAGCCCAGGGAGATAAAGCTACTAGAGCCATGAACCAGCCTCCACTCGAGGCGAAACGCTCCGCAATCCTCTCCGCGCCTAGACCCCTCACGGGATTGCTGTGCGTGTGCCCGTCCGCGATGGGCACCCGGCGGACCGCCATGAGGGCACCACCCATTAGCTCACTTTTCCAGGTAGAGCGCCGGCTTTCCGGGGAGTGCTTGCGCCTTCTTTGGGAGGTCTACATCCTCCTCTCTGACAACCTCTATGCTAACGCCCAGCTCCCTTTCCAGGAAGGCGGCTGCCTCTTTCAGCGCGTTAAGCTCGGTCTCTCTCGGCACGAGGAGCTTTATAGTCTCCGGGTGCTTCTGGACGAGGCCGGCGATTTTACCTGCTTTCTTCTTATCGCTCGAAACGCTTATTGCGTAGCGGACGGCTTCTCTTAGAGTGGCACCTTCTACTCTCTTCTCGCGTATCTTTCCTATGAACTCGTATTTCCAAGGCGCAGCCACTATTATGTAAAGTTTCTTCGCCCCGCCTAAGAGGCGTATTAGCTCTCTGGCATCGTCGAGAACCGATATTATGATATCCTCGGCCTTGATCGCGTCCTCATCGATCTTGGACGGGTCCGCTTCAGGCCAGCTTGCAGTGCTCACGAACCCGCCTTTTCCTATAGTGTGCCATACTTCCTCCGCAATATGGGGAGCGAAAGGTGCTAGTAGAAGCGTCTGTACCTCGATGAACCGTTTAAGAAGGTCTTTATGTGGCTGGTCCGCCCTTTTCAGGTACCATTTAAAGCGGGACTGGAGATGGTAGTACCCCTCGACTAGAGCGGTCTTGAACTCTGTTCTTTCCATGTGTTCTGTTACTGTTACAATAGTCTTGTTAAGCACGCTCTCAAACCAGCTGTCAATCGGCTTCCACTCGCTCCTCCCTCTACCATAGTTGTTGGCGGCGAAGGTAAGCCAGGAGTTTAGCTCCTCCAGGGCCTTATCTGCAACTGCCGGCTCGAAGTTCGGATCGTCAAAGCCAGGGTCGGCGCCGGCTAGAACCTCGGCCCATCTTGTCGCGTCGGCCCCCCACGTTTTAAGCGCTTCTCGTAGCAGGATAAAGTTCCCCTTAGTCTTGGACATCTTCTCCCCGCGTACAAGGATCCACCCGTTAACCCCTATGCCTCTGGGCCAGTGTTCTTCTGGGAATATTGCTGTGTGGTGGAAGATGTAGAATATTAAATGGTTCTGTACGAGGTCTTTACCGCTTATTCTTAGATCCACCGGGTACCAGTAGAGGAATTCTTTCCTCATGCTCCGGAGAAGATCCGCGGGTATTCCTGTCGTCTGGGAGATTTTGTCTGCATCTCCTTTCCCTAGGAAGATGTAGTCGAAGACCTCCGGTTTGAGCTGGTCCGGCCTTATATTGTACTTTTCAGGGTGCTGCAGGTATTTCGAGATAGTATAGTATGCCATGTATATTGTTGAGTCGCTTAGGCTTTCGACGACCCAGTCTGGATCCCAGGGGAGGGGAGTGCCCAGCTCTCTCTGGTGTGTGCATGCCCAGTCGTCGTACCAGTCTATTATCCTGTGGAAGATTTCGCGTAGACTCTCGGGGTAGAACGTTATTTTATCTACGGCCTTGTGGGCTTTAGCCTTCCACTCAGGGCTGCTATAGGCGAGGAACCACTGGTTGTCGACGATTTTAACATGGGTCCTCGCGCCACACCTGCAATAAACCTTCTCGGGCAGTGTATATACTCTCAGCGCTGAACCTGTCGATTCCAGCCATTCGATGATCTTTTCTTTAGCCTCGCTGACCTTCAGGCCGCTGAACT
>JALSOR010000065.1 GCA_026986415.1 Acidilobaceae archaeon | reverse complement strand
TCCTGATGCGTAGAATACTCCTCTCCCCAACCAGGAATTAGCTTGAAATCCCTACAACCGCTATCAATAAGAAGCTTCTCGAGTAGGCGCCTCGAGCCAGCTCCTGGAACGCGATTTGCGATCCTAAGCCTCCCTCTACAAAGATCTCTTATAATACTTTCTACAGTCTCATAGCTCGACTGATTGGTTGCAAAGCCTAGACTCCTCTCGTAACCGTGAAGATAACTGACATTATAGCCGCGCGCAAACCCTTTCACGAGCCACTCATTATAGCCCTCATCACCTATAACATGGATCCCTCCTACATCTGCTTCACGCAGAACAACGCTGGCCAACCCCGATATCGACCCTATCCAGTAGCTTTCAACGCTGACATCCTCGCTCGATAATTTAGATAGGACCTTTCTAACAACAAAATCGTCACTACCCGCATAAACGAGTTTTGCCGTGAAGGTAACACTAGTTTCTCCTATAGAACCCCTATCATAGTTTAAGTATCCTTCGCGGTATGCTTTGACTAGTGCCAGGCCAAGCGGTGTTAGTCGTGTACCGCCCCGCCCTCTCCTCGTATTTAGAATTCTCTCTCCAAGCTGGGCTTCGAGCCGCGCTATCCTCTCCCACACCCTCGAATAAGCCATCCCAAGCCTCTTAGCAGCGTGCAGAATCGAACCTCCACGGTAGATCTCGTAAAGTATTTCGAGTGTATCACTGTCAACACGGTAAACCTTTCCTCCAGGGATCTCAACTTCCACTTCAACACTTACAACAGGTTTAATCTTAAACACTACCAGAGCATCCCCCGTAACCGTTAACGACCCTATAATTTTACCATCGACACTTGCACGTTTAGAAGTATGAGAGTGGTGGGCCCGCGGGGATTTGAACCCCGGACCTCCGCCGTGTCAGGGCGGCGTCCTAACCAGGCTAGACGACGGGCCCTGGATGCTGGCCGCTCCCCAGTACTGATACTATGTTCGCTGTTGGCGGTTTTTAAGGCTTATTCGCGTAGTCCTGCTCGCAGTTTGCGATAGCTATCACTATTAGATTCTCTACATTAATATTATTTTTATTTAATTTATTAATTATTTTCTTTAAATATTCTTCTTCATGATCATCTAAATCAATAATATTGCCTGTATCTTTGCAATAAATATTAATGTGGGGATCCGGTCTATCAATATGCGTCTCCCCGTTCCACTCGAACACTTTAATTACTCCGGCATCTGTTAGCATTTTCATAGTATTGAAAATAGTCGATATGCCAACTCTTGGCAGTTCCTCTTGTACTTTCTCATATATTTGCTTGAAGGATGGGTGACACTTAATATTATCTAATATTATTTTTGTAATTATTATTCTTTGAGGTGTCACTCTTACTCCGAGACGGCCAAGAAGACTGATAACATCGTAGACGCTGACCTCGCTTGAACTGCACTCTACCATTATCACCACTCTCCACATCGTCTGGCACTATACATGTAAACTGCTTAGCCGGAATACTGTCTGGAAACGCTTATCATGTATGAGAGATGTCTTCTGAGAGTTAAATATCATATCCTGTTTCTGATAGAAAACGTTTCATCGTGGAAGAAAATTAATGCTCACGCTCGAGCCGAACAGGGAAAATCAAAAACTAAGAAGTCACTTTCTTACCTGGTCGACTACACCCGTCTTGACCGCGTTTCTTACAGCCGCATACTTATAGCAGGAGACAAACCTCCCCTTCCGAACTTCTACAAGCGGGGGCTCTTTTACTGGGCACAGCTCTTTAAGCTCGGGATCAACGTCTTTAGCCATATCATAGTAGACGCATCTCGGATGGAATCTACATCCTGGAGGTATGAAGACCGCGTTTGGAACCTCTCCTTTAATCTTCAAGTCCCTCATTTTCAGCCTATTAGCCGGGTCGGGGTCGGGTATTGCCGCTATTAGTGCTTCCGTGTAGGGGTGTAGGGGGTCGGCAATGACCTCTCTGGCGTCTCCGAGCTCCACTATCTTTCCAAGATACATGACTGCTATCCTGTCGCAGATGTATCTTGCTACTGCCAGGTCGTGTGTTATGAATATGTAGGACGAGTTCAGCTGGGTTCTAAGGTTTAACAGTACTTCCAGAATCTCGGCACGTATTGAAACGTCGAGCATCGAAACAGGCTCGTCTGCTATTATCAGGCTCGGGTTCGCTATTATTGCACGGGCTATTGCTACTCTCTGTCTCTGCCCTCCGCTCAGCTGGTGCGGGAACCGGTAGACGAACTCGTCCCAGGGTGTTAGTTTAACCATTTCGAGCGCTTTGGCTATTAGCTCCATTCTCTCCTCTTTAGACTCGCCTATTTTATGTACAAGTAGAACCTCCTCTAACACGTCTTTTATTCTGAACCTGGGATTCAAGCTGCCATACGGGTCCTGGTATATCATTTGTATTTCTCGTCTCAAAGGCTTGAACTGCTTCTCTTTTAGGGGGACAGTGTTCACGAAACCGTTACTGTCAAGTTCAACCCCCAGTCTCTCTAGTTTTTCTATGGTTTCCTTTAGCGTGGGCTTGAAAAGGACTGTCCCACTATGAATGGGTACTAGCTTTAGGAGTGCTTTGCCCGTGGTTGTCTTTCCACACCCGCTCTCACCTACAAGGCAGAATATCTCCCTCCTCCTAAGGTTGAACGACACGCCGTCGACAGCATGAACGTACAGTTGGCTTTTACCTTTCAGGATATCTATGAGTCCTCTCTTGATGGGGAACCATACCTTAAGATCTTTCACGCGCAGTATCTCTTCTCCGAGCTCGACCCTATACAAGGACAACCCCCTCACCTCTTCAAGTATAGATGGCAAGCGACATAGTGGCCTTTCTCATACTCTATTAGCGGGGGCTCCTCCTTATCACACGGCTCGA
>JALSOR010000064.1 GCA_026986415.1 Acidilobaceae archaeon | reverse complement strand
GACTCGAGGAGTAGGACTAGGTAGTCGGGAGTGTAGCGGTAGTGGGCCTGCATGAGCAGGGCCATAATCCTCCGGAGCCTTGCCCTGTCCGCTGCGAGCTCCCGCTGGGTGTAGACCCTGTGCTCCGCCTCTCCGGGCGTTGGGGGCGTTGAGGGCGGAGGGGAGGGCTCCGGGCGGAGCATGAAGGTCTCATATATCCACTCCTCCAGCGGGTCCCCCGGCGGGTACCTTACAGGCTCGTCGAGCCTCACAACCCTTACAGGGCCCGGGAGTATCTTCTCCACCAGCCTGGCATACACTAGCCCGCTCCCCTCATAGCCGTGGATCGTGGTGGAGGCTAGAGTCTTACCGGAGAGGCGGGCTATCCTCCTCACCCTCGCCGCCCCTAGCGCGGCGGCCTCGTCGACAACCACGACTGGCACGGGCTCGAACGTCTCCGGGCTCTCATAGGAGACCCTAAACCAGGACCCCGAAACCCTCACTATGAGGCCGTCCCTGCCCCTCACAACACGATCCCCTCTCAGCCCCGCCGCGGCCAGCCCGTCGACCAGGCCCTGGAAAACGCTCTGGCACCCCCACGGGCTGGGCGCAACAATACTGGCCCTCCCAATACTCTTCTCCACAACTGCAACCGCGAGGGAGAGGCCTAGAGTGTAGCTCTTACCCCTCCCCCTATCCCCGAGGAGGAGAAGGCTCCCCCGCCCGCGGCGGAGGTACCGGCGGGCCTCAGCGAGAGCCCTGCACTCCCCGCGCGTCCTTACAAGACCGGCTATCCTCCCCTCTGGGACCCCCTTACACTCGCCACGCTCCGGCATGGGCGCCTTAGCATTGGGGGGAGGAAGCCTCATACTGTAGGTCTCACGGGTGGAAGCCCAAAGGTGGAATCTCGACTCCCCTATGGAGGAGTAGAGGTACTCCTCGTAGGCCCCCAGCCCCTCCCGGGGGCCCGGCGTCCACTCCCCCCGGGGCCCTCCAACTATTGCCAGGGCCCCTCCACCCCTAACCGTCTCCCCCACGGCAGCTATAATGCTGGGCCTCACCATGCTTGGGAGGCTCACAACAGCGAGCAGGGCCTCCCCGCCGAGGATCCTCTCATAGCCTGCAGGGCTAGCCTCCACCCGGCACATCCCGGGGCGAGCGTCCCTGTCGGCCACAACAATACAGTCCCCCCGGGCCCTGCCGGCTAGGAGCCTTACCATGCCGCGCCTGTCCCCGTGGAGGAAGAGGAGGGCCCTGTACCCCGTCTGGGCGGCGCGCTCCAGGACCGTGTCGACCATCTCTTCCAGGCCCAACCCTGCTACGCCTCCAGAGGCGGTCTCAGCCTCTTGGGGGTTTGGGTAGGGGGACCTCTATCCTCTTCTCTCCCAGCCTCAGGTCGAGAGTCAAATACCGGGCCTCCCTCTTCCCCCCTCCATTCGCGCTGATATTCGCCCTGCCCCTTGCGAGGTGGCGGAGCATTACCAGGTACTGGAAGAGGTAGTAGTAGAGGTCTCCCAGTTCAAGCTTTTCGAGCCTCGACTGCATCTCCACGCAGTCGGGACTGTCGAGGTAGAGTAGGGTGAGCCTCTCGGTGGCGGGGTGTATGCTCCACAGGTTATAGGCGCCCTGGTCGCGCGTCGCCAGGACCGTGTGGGCGAGCCTTACAGGGTCTATGCTTGGGATCGCTGCCTCGCACCTGTGCGCTATAGGGCTGCTGACCAGCTCCCCCCGGACGGCCAGCGTCTCCTCGAGCGCGTAATACGCTATAGTGTCGAGCACGGCGTCAGCAGTGTCAAGCCAGCGCCTCCCCTTACTACTCTCAGCGTATATCGCTGTCACCTCGTAGAAGACGCAGTAGGGCACCAGCACCTGGACCCCCTGGCCGGCGCAGTTATGTATGCCGCCGTAGACCATGTTAGTATCGACAACAACAGGCCTGCCTATGCTTTGGAGAGCCTCTGAGAGCCTGGAATCCTGAACTCCCGGCTTACAGGCGGGCCCATGACACTTCTTAACAAGGGGCTGCCCCAGACCGCTCATGTATAGGAGCTGCCGGAAAGCGTTCCTCCTATGAGTCTTAACCTTCCCCTGCTCCCTCAACCTCTCCCATAGTTCGTCCAGGAACTGGCAGGACCTCCCCACGAGGTCCCGCACGCCTTTGAGCACGTTCTCCCTATCGCAGGGGTCCCCAATAGTCACCCCCCAATCATCCCCTGTGAGCTCGCTCCTAACAGAGATAGACAGGGGCTCCCCGCCGCACGAGGGCCCCTGGCCGCCCGAGATCCTAACAGGAACCCTGCTAGCAGCGTTAACCCTGCGGGCCAACTCTAAAACCGCGCACCTCAACGGGCCCCCACGCCCTCCCCAGGGCAGCCGGCAATACCTGGTATACCCAGACTCGCGGGCGTGGAACCTCCTCTGCGCCTCCTCAGCCGACAGGTCCGGGAACAGGCCTGCAAGGCCAACACGGATACTGTTATCCCCTCCACTCCCAGCCTGGCCGGGCGGGAGTATCTCGATAACAGGCTCTAGAAACCTCGGAACATACGGGTAGGGCGCCCCAGCCCACGGGCCGAAAACGAAATCTACATGAACAACCATCGGGGCCGCCAGGCCCCCCTCACGCCTGGAAACCACATGCGCATAGGCAGAAGCCATAGCAATAGCGGCGGCAAGCCTCCTACTGCTAGGAGTAAAACTGACAATAACCCTCCCAGAACCCCTCAGAACCCGCTCCAAAACACTCCCAACCATACGCTCAGTCATACAATCCCTATCAGTAACCCAATCACAAACCCGCTCGAACGTAACATCCCCCAACAGCTCCCCCAAACCCCTACCAGTAAACTCCTCTAAAACCTTCAGAGCACCACTAACAAAACCGCCACTCCGATTAGTAGTGATAATTACAAAACC
>JALSOR010000063.1 GCA_026986415.1 Acidilobaceae archaeon | reverse complement strand
AGCTTGTCTGCCCCGACCACGAGCACGCTGTCGGCAGCACCGCTCTTGAGGAGGGCGTAGCCCACCTCTAACGCTGCGAGCCCGGAGCCCTCCCCGGCCTCGACGGTGAGGCTCTTAACGCCCTGGAGCCCTATGTTCCCTGCCAGGTATGATGCGAAGTCCAGCTGGGGGTTCTGGAGGTAGGATAGCGATGTCGCGGCAACCACTATGTCGACACGCTCGACCCCGGCCTCCTCCAAGGCCTGTCCTGCCGCCTCGGCCGCAAGGTCGAAAACGCTCCTCGGATAGCTCCTCCCTATACGGACCGCGCCGGTCCCGGTAATTCCAACCCTGACCATGAGCTCACACCTCCACGCTTACGGGAGGGCACCCCTCTACCTGGGTAGCATGGTGAGTATCCTCCTATACCTGGTGTAGAGGGCGTAGCTGACCGGGGTCCTCCTCGCCAGGTAGTCGTCATACCTGGGGGCGAGCCCCTGCTTCCTCCTAACCGGCTCCATCACGCGTATAATGTATGCGTCGCTCCCCGCCCCGCTGCCGAACGGGGCGACAAGCACTAGATCCCCGGGCTCCGCAACGTCTAAGACCCTTGTGAGCCCTAGGAGCGCGCTGGCATTGTAGGTGTTACCTATAAGGGGGGTCACGAGGCCCGGCTCTATCTGCTCCTGGGTGAACCCCAGCTTCTTCCCAACCCTAAGCGGGAACTTCCCGTTAGGCTGGTGGAACACTGCATACTTGAAATCGCCAGGCTTATAGCCGGTCATGTCTAGGAGGGTCCGGACAGCGCTTATGATATGGTGGAAGTATGCGGGCTCCCCGGTGAACCCTTCCCCATGTCTCGGGTAGGGTTTCAGGCCGCGCCTCCAGAAGTCTGGAGTGTCTGTCACGTAGGTGTAGGAGGCCTCAACAACAGCGGCCGCCCCCTCGCGGGGGCCGACCACGAAAGCCGCCGCACCACTGCTAGCGGTGAACTCGAGCACGTCTCCGGGCTCGGCCTGGGCAGTATCGCTCCCCACTGCCAGGGCGTACTCCATCATCCCGGACCCCACAAGGCCCATCGCCGCCTTGAGGCCCTCGCTCCCGGCCCTGCACGCGAACTCCAGGTCGCTAGCCATTGTGGAGGGGGTTATCCCTAGGGCTTCCGCTATTATAGTGGCGCTAGGCTTGACGGCGTAGGGCTTGCTCTCGGACCCGAAGAACACGGCGCCTATCCTTGAAGGGTCGATCTCGGCCCGCCTGATAGCGTTATACGCGGCCTCTATGCCCATTGTTGTGCTGTCCTCGTCTGGCCCGTCGACGGATTTCTCCACGACGTTCAGACCCTTGTATTGCTGTTTCGGCCAGCCCCAGACGGCTGCTATCTCCTCCATTGGGAGTCTCCAGCGGGGAACATAGCTCCCCCAGCCGTGTATTCCCACCTTCCCGTGTGGCGGGACGCTTTCCATGCCTTTAACCTCCAGCTACTAGCATTATCACAGTGCGGTGGTCCAGATAAAAATCTTCGCCACCCGCCTAGCACGGTGTTCGACAATAGACGTATGGTGGAGGTCTTGGACGAGGGCCTGTCAAGGGTGAGCACGGTCCACGGCAGGCCAGTATACCTGGTAGGCCGCAGCATACCCCTAGTAGGCCATATAGCCTTCGGCGTAATAGACAGGGGGACCAACATACTCCAGGTCAGGCCCAGCACCCTCTGCCCCCACAATTGCATATATTGCAGTGTCGACGCGGGCCCCGGGAGCACCACGCGGCAGGCCGAGTACCTGGTCGACGCTCAGAGCCTGGCATCGTGGGCGACCAGTATAGCTGAAACGGTGAAAAAGGGGAGAGTCGAGATGCTCATAGACGGCGTGGGGGAACCGCTCACACACCCAAAGATAGCATGGCTGGTCGAAACGCTCTCCTCCCACCCCTACACCTGGAGGGTGGCGGTAGAAACGCACGGGGGCTTCCTCACGAGAACCCTGGTGAGGAGGCTGGCAGAGGCGGGGCTCCAGAGGATCAACCTGAGCCTAGACACGCTCAACCCCGGGAAGGCCAAGCTGCTATCCGGAGCCCCATGGTACAACGTGGAGAGGATCACCGAAATAGTGGAGTGGGCCGTGAGGGAGACGAGCGTCGACGTCGTGCTCACACCCGTCATCGTCCCAGGCGTGAACGAGGAGGACATATACGATCTCGTAAGGTTCGCGGAGAAGAACAGGCTGGGCGAGAAGACGGGGTGGCCCACCGGGGTTCTCCCACAGAAGTACGAGGCACACAAGTATGGCAGGAAGCCGCGTGGGGTAAGGGAGTGGACATGGCACAAGTTCTACAGCTGGCTCCGGAGAGTCGAGGAGGAGACGGGCTACAATCTAACACCCAGCATGGAGGAGCTCGGCTACAGGAGGATGCCAGCGCTCCCCACAATCTACAGGCGGGGGGAGAGAGTGGCCCTGAGACCCGTAGGCCCCGGCTGGCATAAGGGTGAAACCCTCGCAGTAGACACTAGGGGCGCCCGAGTGTTCAGCCTCTACTGCACGCGCCCCTGCAAGGGCCGCATTGTGAAGGCCAGGGTTGCCAGGGTTAAGGATAATATTTACGTCGCAATACACTAGGACAACAGTTTAATACTGCAGTATTAGAACCCGCCCTGCCACTTAGAGTATTATCCCGGCCAACCCATATTCTTGGAGTGGGCAGGTGTTGGGAGGTTGGACGAAATAGTAGGCAACGTCCAGGACGCTCTAACACGCGTTACACGGATGGGGGCGGAATACGCGGACGCCAGGATACAAGCATACGAGTACGAGCTCATAGTGTACGATAAGAACAGGGTGAGCGACTACTCCTACAGTACAACCCGGGGGGTAGGATTCAGGGTATTCTACGCTGGGAGGCAGGGGTACGCCAGCACCACGGCCACGGACAAGCAGTCTCTCGTCGAGGCGGCGCTCCAAGCCCTCAAGAACGCGAAGGCCATCGCGGCAGCATCAAAACCCTCGGGCCCAACTGCCGACTCGGCTATCGGCAAAGACACGGCTGAAAGCAGCTACAAGGTCGACCCGTTCACGGTGCCCGAGGAGGATAAGATAGGCCTCCTCCGCAAGGCGGTGGAGACGGCCCTAGCAGTTGACGGTGTCGTGAGCGCTATAGCAAGGTTCGGGGCGCAGAAGGACCGGAGGATAATCGTCTCCTCAGACGGGGGCCTAGTTAGGGTCTCCAGTGTGACGACCGGGCTGTCACTAGCTGCGGTAGCCAGGTCGGAGAAGGGATTGGAGATAGTCGGCGACAGTTGGAGCAGGGTTTCGGGCTGGGAGTACGTCTCTAGCCTTGACGTTGACAGCCTGTCAGCCGAGACTGCAAGGCTAAGCGTGGAAGCGTCCAGGGCGTCAGTGCCTAGGAGTGGAAGGTACACGGTGGTCCTCGAGCCGGAGGTGGTTGGACTCCTAATGCATGAGGCCCTAGGCCATGCGAGCGAGGGGGACCTCGTGGTTGCGGGTGCTAGCATACTCAGGGGCAGGCTGGGCGAGAGGCTCGCGGGGGAGCACGTGACAGTCGTCGACGACGGGCTCCACCCCGACGGCTACTATGTCCCATACGACGATGAGGGGGTCAGGAAGGGGAAGACCGTTGTTATCGAGAAGGGGGTGCTGAGAAGGTATCTGGCCGGCAGGGCCGAGGCGGCAGTGCTCGGCCAGGACCCCACCGGCAACTCCCGGGTGATGAACTATAAGAGCCCCATACTCGTGAGGCAGACGAACTACTATATAGAGCCTGGAGACTGGAAGCCCGAGGAGATAATGGAGGAGGCCGGGAACGCCATCTACGTTACAGCGAAAGGCTCCAAGGGGGGAGAGGTGGACCCGGCGGCTGGAACATTCACTTTCAGCGTCGGCATAAGCTGGGAGCTCGAGAAGGGGGAGAGGAAGAGGCCCCTGAGAGGGGTAACCCTGTCCGGCATGATACTGGACGTGCTCAAATCCATAAGAGCCGTGGGTAGCGACCTCAAAGTCAAGACGAGCGTGTTCGGAGGATGCGGGAAGAACGGGCAGCTCGTAAGAGTAGGCGACGGGGGTCCACACCTGCTAGTTGAGAACCTCGTCATAGGTGGGAGGTGAGACTCTCATGCCCAGCAGTGAGAGCATAGATGTTGAGAGGCTCATAGGCTACGCTATACGTGAAGGGGCCGGAGAGGTCGAGGTAACACTAACCCACACCAGGTCCACAGTAGTACAGGCGAAGAACAACATTATAGACCGGTCAGTGACGAGCGAGACGACACTCCTGGGAGTAAGGGTTAGCGTGGGCAGAAAGACTGGTGGTGCCGGCGGCGAGATTTCAACTATGGGCCAGGCGAAGAAGATAGTTGACAAGGCTATCAAGATAGCTAGGAGCGCGCAGGAGGACCCGTACTGGCCCGGATTCAACCCTAACGTTGGCATTGCAAGCGAGAGCGTGGAGCTCTACGATAAAAGGACCGCCAGTGTGAGCGTCGACGAGCTTGTAGGCCTGCTACGGGACCAGATAGCATTACTGGGAGACTCGAAGGTGGTCGCCTCCGAGGCGAGCCTCCGCGTCTCAACCGGGTACACCATATATGCGAGCGTTCACGGGGGGCCGGTAAGAGAGGAGGCCACCAGCGCGGCCTACACTATAGAGGCGAAGCCTCACGGCGGAGAGGGGGGCTATGTGGACTGGTATCTCAAGAGGAGGCTCGAGACCGGCAGGATCGAGGATACCACCAGGCGCGCGGCCAGGAGAGCCCTAGACTCTGGGAGAGCGAAGCCTGCCGGGGACCTGAAGGGGCACGTGATATTCGAGTCGGGTGAGGCCGCGTCGATAATAATGACCATCCTCGTCCCGGCAATATCAGCGTATAACGTGCAGCAGGGGAGGAGCCCCCTGGCTGGGAGGCTCGGGGAACAGGTCCTATCGGAGAGGCTCACGGTCGTCGACGACCCGTTCATGCCCTACGAGACGGGATCCGCGGTTTTCGACGATGAGGGGCACCCTACAAGCCGTAAGAGCGTGTTCAGCCGCGGCGTGCTTGAAACGTTCCTATACGACCACTATACTGCTTCCCGCGAGGGCAGGGAGAGCACGGGCAACGGGTTCAGGAGGGCCCCATGGTCGAGCCCGTCGCCAGCCCCCACGAACCTTGACGTCCGAGTGGAGGGGTCGAAGCCGACGCTGGAGGAGGCGGTATCCTCGGTGGACGAGGGACTACTAGTGGTGTCAACGATAGGGAGCTGGCTTTCGAACCCTGTAAGCGGCCAGATCAACTCGACCGTCACGCTAGGCTATATCGTGCGGGGCGGCTCTATAGAGGAGCCGGTTAAGAGTATAGCGCTGGGAGGCAACTTCTACGAGGCCTTCAAGAGCGGGGTCGCTGGAGGGGCAAGCGATAAGAGGTGCCTCTTCGGGGTCTGCTCGCCCTCGATAATCGTGGAGGGTATCAGCATGGCTGGAGCTAAACGTTAAATGTTTCCCCGTCAATATAAACGGTCGAGCCGCCCCTCCTCTTCAACATCTCGAGTATCCTCTTAGCACGCCTCCGGGGGCCGGTATACGCCTCCCTCCTCTCCCTGGCGGGCCTCCCAGAAACAGGGCCCGTGACCGCCACTATAGTGACGCTCGCCCCCACGCTTTTCATCTCCACGGCTATGCGGAGGAGGTCGCCCCTAAGCTCGCCCGGGTCTACCCCTGGGGCTTCGAGCACTGCCTCCTCGGTACCCCTATCCCAGTCGAGACCGTACACTACAACCATGTTCCAGCGGCGTGCGAGGCTGTCGACAAGCATTGAGAGCCTGCCTGTTATATCGTTGGGCCTGTAAGGGTTTAGACCCCTCTCCTCGACGAGATCCCCCATACGGTCTATATCGATAACAATAATCGTGCCATACTGTAGGCTTGGGGCGGTCGGAGTGAGACTAGGCATATCACCCCTATGGTCACTGGCTGCCCGCTTCCCCATCCCGCCCACTATGTCTGAACTATGGCGCCGCCTGGAGATAATATCTTTCAGGCGGGCAGATCCAGGTTAACGGTAATACCCTCCAAACCTCCAGGTCCTAGAAGGTGGTGTACAGCGGAAATGCCAGGAAGGAGGCACGTTGAGATAACCGATAATACCTACATAATAGATGGTCTCCCAGCAGTATACGTGGAGAGCAGCGATGCCGTCATCATAGCAGACCTACACCTCGGCTATGAGGAGGCTATGAGCAGGAGAGGGGTATTCCTCCCCAGACTCCAGTATAAGAGGATAATACGGGTTATAAGGGAGGCATATGAGAGCACAGAGGCCTCCAAGCTCATAATAGCAGGAGACCTCAAACACGAGTTCGGAAAGCTTCTAAGACAGGAGAAGCTTGAAACCGCGAGACTCCTCCAGGAGGCGCGGAGGACGGGATACAAGCAGATAATAGTTGTACGGGGAAACCATGACAACTTCATAGGACCTATACTTGAGAGTCTCGGCGCGGAGTTCAGGGATAGCGTGGAGCTCGACAGCAAGATACTCGTGACCCACGGGCATAGGATGGAGAAAATAGAGGGGTACAAGCTCGTAATAATGGGCCACGAGCACCCATCCCTACAGGTAATGATAGGGGGCGCACGGGAGAAGTTCCCCGCAGCCCTCCTTGTCCCCACGAGCCCGGGCACGCAGATCCTCGTTCTGCCCCCCTCAGGCCTCTACCAGGTGGGCAACAATATTAGTATGAGTAAAAACGACTACCTGAGCCCTATTATTAGAGAGCTGGGTATTATCGAGGATGCCGTGCCCATAATAGTTGACGAGCAGGAGGGGACAATGATCCTCCCGAGGCTAGAGGTCCTCCAGGAGATAGTCTAGCAGGGCTAGTCTGCGGGTCCGAGGATGCACTTCTCCTTCCAGAGGGTCTTATATATGTTCACCACAGCGTTCTCAACGTCAATCTCACGTTTAGCCCCCGTTATAACCATCTTACCGCTACTGAATATGAGGAGCACGACAGTGGGCGACGGCATCCTATATATGAGCCCGGGGAACTGCTCCGGCTCGTACATGCTCCCCGGGAGGGCGTAGGCCGCGGCCTCCAGGTCCACGTATGCGTGGAGGTTAGCGCTGGCCACAATATTCTGTATCTGAGTCTTCGGCACTCCCCTGACAGGTATGCCCGCGTCTATAAGGCTCTTAATGATCTTCTTTATCGCGAAGACCAGCTGGTTTACGCTCTTCGCACCGGTCACAACCATTTTGCCCGACTTGAATATTAGGGCTGTAACCTTCGGGTTCGAAAGCCTGAACACGAGCCCGGGGAACTGGTCGGGGTTATAGTCAACATCCGGTATCCTAGTCTCTATAAGGTTAAGATCTAGTGGGTGGTCAAGTATTACTGTAGCAACTATATTCTCTATCTTAGCCTCAGGCCTCTTATATCCGGGAGGAACCTCTAGCTCTGCGAGAGGGCTAGACTTACGCCCGAGAACACGTCTAGGTTGTCTCGACATTAATAGCACCCAGTTTAATACCGTCTGTACGCCTTATATAAACAGTTCCTTTAAGCCAGGATATACATTTAAACTATAGGATTGAAAAACGCCTCCCATAACCATGAAATGCGAGCAAAAGCATGGGTCGCTCCATTGACCCCCGGGCATCCCAAACGCCGGGTGCCCACTATGTCGGCCCGCTCATCCCCAGGTAATAGGGGATCCCAGAATAAGAGATAAATACCTTCCCGCTACATGGTTTGAGAAACGACGCCGCGGCCAGGCACCGCGGCGGGCCCGTAGCTCAGCCTGGTAGAGCGGCGGGCTCTTAACCCGTAGACCCTGTACTGGCGTCCAGGCCGCACGGGCGGAAGTCCCGGGTTCAAATCCCGGCGGGCCCGCCACAAACCCCTCCGGGGGAACGGGAATACAGGGCTCCTAACCCTCTCCCTTATCAAACACTATTATCTGCCGCTAACACGGCTAGTACAGCATTTATCAGTGTTGGAAAATCCCCTCTCCGGAGGGGCTTGCAAACGTTTAAGCCTTCCATGACAACAGACTACCGGAATGCTCCTAATATTATTGGATGTGTAATCTCCTGGTGGGTACAGGGTAATGGGCGTTATAGAGAGGGAGTCGCTGCGGAGGCTACACTATAAGGGGGTATGCGGGAGCGATCTCTACGTGGACCCCCACGTTATAGCCAGAATACCGCCCTTACTGGGGGGTCAGTGCTGTATTGTCAGGAGTCTTGGCGAGCCTCCCAGGAGGCTCTACGTGCGCGTCAATACCCTGAAGACTAGTGTGGAAGATTATCTCGAGCTCGCCTCTAGCAGGGGCTTCCAGCTCAGGATGGACGAGGAGATCCCTGAGGCGCTATGGGCACCGGTAGAGGGTCCGGGACGGCCTGGAAAGTACCCGGGGATCGTTGTCGCGGACAAGAGGGCCGCGGAGTCAGTCCTGCTGGGGAGCGACCTCTACGCTCCGGGGGTTATAGCGGCTAGAGGCTTCAACAGGGGAGACAAGGTATCAGTATACAGCGAGAGGGGGAGGCATGTCGGGTCCGGCATAGCAGTGTTATCCCCGGAGGAGATGGTCAGGAGGAAGAGGGGTCTCGCGGTCAGAATAACTGAGCCCGTCTATAGGAGCTACCGGGTCCACGATCTTCCCGGGTATGAGGAGGGCCTGATATATGGTCAGAGCATACCGAGCATGTACGTCGCCCGCCTCCTAGACCCCCAGCCCGGGGATAGGATACTCGACATGACCGCCGCGCCGGGCGGGAAGATTACGCATGCCGTCATGCTAGCTGGAGGTAGAGCTGAGGCTATAGCTGTCGACAGGAAGAGTAAGATGCCGGTGTTGAGGAGAACGCTTGAAAGGCTGGGCCTCGAAGGCATAGTTAGGCTTGTGGCTGCAGACTCTAGATACCTCTCCAGGACCCACCCCGGCCTGGAGGGATGGGCTACCAAGATAATAGTTGACCCTCCCTGCACAAACCTTGGGGTCAGGCCTAAAGTATACTGTTACAGGGCCAGGAGGGATGTCGCGAACGCTGCCAGGTATCAGAGAATGTTCCTCTACGAGGCTTACAGGCTGGCCTCGCCGGGAGGCCTTGTAGCGTATAGCACGTGCACGCTGACACATGACGAGAACGAGTCCAACGTTGCCTGGGCAGTCGACACGCTAGGGTTCGAGCCTGTAGACCCGCCCGGCTGGGCTAGGAGGCCGAGGCGGGGATCGCTAGGCCTATGGTTTTCCCCCTGCGACGGCCTCCCCGGCTTCTATGTCGCCCTTCTCAGGAAGCCTGTCTAGGATCCTCTTTATGCTTGCCGTCATCGATTCCAGATACTTTGAGAGGGCCTCATCAGTGTTGCGCGGGTTAAGGTCCAGCTGGAGGGGGCTTATGGTTATTGATTCCTCGACGTGCACGTAGTACACGTCGGTCCCAGGTATGGGGTCCGCCATCATACCGTAGAGCCAGTAGTACTTATTGCCTCTCGGATCGTAGTTCACGTTAACGCGCTGGAGGAACTTTATGGGTGCGACGCGCGCGATCCTAACCCTGGTGCCCTCATGTATCCGTCTCGGAAAGTTGACGTTCAACACGTGTATACCCTCAGGGAGGCCGTTCTCCAGGACGAACCTGCTTATCTCCCTCGCGACAACCATAATACTATTATAATAGTTGGGGTCCGAGAATTCTTCCGCATCCTCTACAGCGGCGCTGAACGCTATCGAGGGTATCCCTAGCAGTGCGGCCTGCGCCGCCGCCCCCACAGTACCACTGCTCAGTATAACCTGGACGCTCGTGTTATCCCCTACGTTCACCCCGGACACTACAAGGTCTAGCTTCGGGCTTATCTCGTTCAGAGCTAGGTAGATGATATCGCTTGGAGTACCGTTGGTCGCGTAGACCGTTGTACCCCAGTATTTAACCCTCTGGATCCGGAGGGGCTTGTGGAGCGTTATGCCGAGACCGCTAGCGCTTTTAGGGGTTTCCGGGGCGAAGATTATGGTTTTCCCGAGCGGCCTCACAGCATCCCAGAGGAGTTTCAGTCCGAGACTGTGTATGCCGTCGTCATTAGTTACAAGTATTTTCCTGGCAGTTCTCCCCGACAACCTCTACACCTTCCCCGCGTGTAGTGTTAATCCTACTTTAGGTATATGAGGATAGTAGTGGAAGGCTTAATACGATAGCGGATAAGGTTAGGATCCACATGTTATCCTACTGTTAGGCACGGATCATAAGGCTCGGGAGGCCAGCTTCTAGGCATTACGGCATGTTTCAGCCGTTCGACCCGGAATATCTTGTTAACGGTTCCGGACCCTAGTATTTCGCCTGCAAGCTCGCCGGCCACGGCGGGGGCTAGGGTTAGGCCGGCCCCGTTGAAGCCTGTCAGGACGTAGAGGTTCTCATCTAAGGCTCCCGCGGCTGGGAGGCCGTCGGGGCTAGTGTTGCATGGGGCGCTCCAGGCTGAGACGAGCCTTGACTCCCATAGGCTGGGGATCCTCGAGGCGGCCCTCTCTATAACATTATACATGTCCTCCAGGTCAGTGTTGTAACCTTCGAGGGGGTCGCTTATAGGGGTGTTGGATCCGTCGCCAATGTTCATGCGGGACTCGCCTATAGGTACAATGTAGAACCCGTTAACATCATCCTCGACCAGGATGTTTGGCCTCTCACCCTCAACACTCGAAAGCTGACACCTATACTCTACCAGGCCTTCAAGTCTCCCCTGAAGGAGCCCCCTACTCCACGCGCCGGCCGCCACAACAACGGTTCCCTCATCCCTTATACCACTGCTAAGAACCCAGCCATCCCCCACGCCGGTGACACGCCTATACACTATGTCGACCCCAAGGCTTGCCGCTACTGTCTGGAGCGCGTTAACGGTTGATCCAACATCGACAATATACTCCTCGACTATAGCCGGGTTATCCTCGTCCCCTACAACTATACCTGGGGGGATCTCCCCCATACCAGCAGGCCTACTGGCAAGCCCCCGCTTCCCGTGCGACCCCAAGAGGCTTAACATACATTTTCTCGACGGAGCAAACCATAGGGCGCTCACGCTCCTAACGAGAGGGGCTTCCCATTCCAGGCCACGGTAAAATGCGATGCTCGCCAGGGAGTAGTCGAGGAGAGTCTCTGGCATTATTGTCACAACGATGCCTGCACTCCTACCGCTAGCGCCATATCCGGGCGCCTCCTGCTCGTACAACCGGACCTTCGCGCCTTCTCTTGCCAGTAGAACTGCTAGGGATAGCCCTGCTATTCCCCCGCCGACTATTATTATCTTATCCCTCTCCATGTTGGGATCCCCGTGTTTGCAGTGTGTAGGGTACGGGTTCGGCATTAAAAGAGGGGATCGCAATGAATTATAATATAAAAATTAAGTATAATTTACCAGATAAGTCAATATTCGGCGGCCTCACAAAATAAAATAGTGGAGTCAGATATTACTATCATTGCCTTGAAGGTCGAACAGTTTTTCGACGGTGGGCAAAGTGAAAGCCGAGATCGTATTCCCATATATCACGGGAGCAATCC
>JALSOR010000062.1 GCA_026986415.1 Acidilobaceae archaeon | reverse complement strand
AGCGTTTACTAGTGTCGCCTTAAAGTAGAACTGCATTGCTCTCTCCGTTTCGAGCGCGAGGGTGTCGTTGAAGTTTATGCCCTTAGAGTTTATAGCCTTCTCGAACGCCTGGTACAGGTCGGGCCTCTCATGGCCTGCGGTCGTGTTGAACACTAGCGGGTTTATGGGCAGCCTGTTAATGTCTGGGTCAAGCCATATCTGCTGTCCGCCGTACTCGCTTAGAACCCATGCGACGAAGGCTGCAGCTGCGACGGGATGCTTGGTGCCCTTGATTATCGCTATTGGGTCGGCGTTGATTATTGTCGCGCCCTTGGGGATGACGTACTCGCACGCAGGGTTCTGGTGCATGGCCGTGTAGCCGTAGAAGTCTATGGTTATTCCTACGGCGATGTCGCCTCTTATGACAGCGTCTCTCACCAGGCCGCTCCCACCGTAGATCTTACTGTTGGCCGCCATGAGTGTTAGTATCTTCCAGCCCTGGTCCCACCCGTAGGCCTGGAGTATTATCTCGTACATCCTAGTGTTGCTCGTGCTCATTGTGGGATCAGCGATGCCAACAAGAGGAGTCTTGGGGAGGTACTTCCCGTAGACCGGCTTGGCCAGATCACTCCAGGTCTCCGGCATGGGGAGGTTATACTTCTTGAGAACATCATGGTTAACAGTGAAACCGAAGCTGCTCAGGGCTGCTCCAACCCAGTGCACGTACCCGTCAGGGCCTACCTTAAAGGTTGGCTGCCCGGCGACACTCTTAGGTATCTTAGTCATCTCGTAGAGGACAGCGTAGTACGCAGGGTTCTCATGCGGGTTCAGGGGTTGTAGATAGCCTGCCTCGTCGACGATGTTGAACAGCGTGGGGCCTCCTCCCCAGGCTACGTCGATCGGGTGGCCGCGCTGTATGCCCATCTTAATATATGTGAGCCACTGGTCGGGGCCTGCCTGGACGAACTGTATGTTTGTTATACCGAGCTTCTTAGCAACCTCAGATTTGAGGAACTCCTCCGTGGTCTTCTGCAGGATTGTAGACTCGTGCCTTGTAATAACAACCAATGTTATACCCTGCTTGTGGGGTAGGCTGGCAAGATAGTTGAGCCAGGGGAATTTGCCTGTCTGGTTGCCCCATGGCCACGAGGAGGGCATGCCTGGAATAGTGGATGTTGAGCCCGCCATAGCTGTTACAAGAGGATTATGACTGCCGGGTATGCCCGAGGACTGGGGTACCGCGGCTAGCATGGGGATGGCGATAAGCAGTCCTACGAGGAGTAGCGATGGGAGCACAGCTTTACGCCGCATGACGCTTCCCTCAATTCACTATCCACCTTCTCCTCGTCCTTAAAAGGATGTTGTGCGTGCATAGAGTCTTTTACATTATAATGTAAAAGGGATCGGCGTGGTGGGAGGCATGCCTCAAGGATCGTGCGGCTCGGGTCTATGTAGGGGAGGATTAGGGTATTACAGGAGTACTACCCTCATTGTCTAACAGTTAGTGCGAGTTAGGGAAGCTAGGGGTAAGCATTGTGGGCTCGGGCTAGTAGCGTCTTGAAGATTTAACTGCACATGGAAAAAAGACTGAATGCTTATAAATGCTGTAAAAGAGCAAATCGTTCAACCGAGAGGTAGCCCCTCGAACTCTGGAGTGTTGGGTGGTCGTATGGATCTCAGGAAGGCGGTAATCGCGCTTCTAATCGCGGTCCTAATGATCGCGCCTTTCGCCTCGACGGTCTCGTCCGCAGCTACTACAGGGAAGAAGATTACCGTTGCCGTAGACTTGGGCCATGGCGAGAGCGACAAGTATCTCAACTATATTATGGAGAATAACACAGAGGTCAACTGGGTAATATTCAATGGTACCATAACCCCGCAGAACCTCAGCAACGTCGACGTTCTAATACTGGGACAGCCGACAGTAAACTTTACTATTGACGAGCTCCAAGCAATAAAGAGCTGGCTCGACCAGGGAGACAAGATACTATGGGTTGCAGGCGACAGCGACTACGGTAGCGGGCCTACAGTACAGAAGATAGTGAATAACCTCCTAAGCTTCATAGGGGCAAAGCTAAGAGTAGACTATGCTAGCATATACGATGACGTTCACAACTGTAAAGCATTCTACAGAGTACTAGTGCATGTGAGCCCGGACAACGTCCCAGGCCTAGACACGCAGATTATTGCCCAGAACATAACGAAGCCCCTCCTGGCTCACGGTCCAACCGCGGTAATATGGGTTGACGAGAACGGCAAAGCCCACGACCCGGTAAACGAGACATTCCCGGGCCTCATAAGAATCGTATGGTTCTACAACACGAGCTATGCAGCCGACAACAACCCGCCAGCACCACTAGTCTACAACCCGCTATTCTACGGTAAGGGCACTGGGAACCACACGTTCGTGTTCCTCGCAGCCGAGTACTGGAAGAATAAACATGATATCATAATTGTGAGCGGAGAGTCACCCTACGGAGACTATGAGCCCACCTTCGCATGGGAGTACCACGGTGTCAAGCTTGACGGGCCACAGTTCATAAAGAACATGCTGACCTGGTTCACAGTCCTCGAAACCCAGGTGTTCCCACACGCGCCCAGCAATACTACCACCACGACAACCACGACCACTACAACTACAAGCCAGCAGTCAACAACCTCACAGCACAGCACTACAAGCAGTGCTACAGGCGGTGCTGGCTCCACGAGCGGTACAACAGGTACCACAGCGAAAGGTAAAACCAGTAAGTCTAACGCCGGGCTCATAGCAGGAATAGTAATCATTATCATTATAATAATAGGTGCTGCAGTATTGTTAAAGAAGTAATAAAATTATTTTTCTTTTTATAATTATTATCCTTTTTTATAGTTTAGTCCGGGCCGGACAAACCTTTATCCTCTCCTCACACCCACCCAACACGCGAGGATCCATATTCGGACAGGGAGGGATGGGAAAGGGTTGGCTCGCACTAGACTGGTAATCGCTATCCTAGCAATACTCTTACTCGTCATACCCATTCTGCCACAAGCAACACAAGGTCAAGCCGTCCAGACGGCAAGCCCCGTTATTCCCACCTTGGAGAAAAGCGGGTTCCCCAACCCAGCATATAACATGGGACCAGGCCTCCCAGCCATAGTCTATCCCAACAGTACTTTCACTATCATACTAAAGAATCCCCTGCCCAGCGGTGTAAGCGTTAAGGGGGTCTACTATCTCGACGCTCAGCTTGCAGGAAACAAGATAGTATTCTACAATATAACCGGTAATTATACCCTGATCAACAGTACCGCGATAAAGATAGGAGGGTTCAACAAGACAGGGCTCTTCGACGTACTAATTAAACTGTCGAACGGTAAAACCCTCTTCATCGCCAGGAGCCTATGGGTTATAAATAATGTTAGCGATATCATACGGTTCATGCACATAACGGACCTCCACTTCGGCGCTGGGTGGCCCTACCCGAGGATAGGAGAGGATAGGAGGTTCACGGGATACCTTCTAAGCCAGCTTCTAGGCGTTAACATGATACTCAACACGGGAGACGAGGCGGACACGCAGGCTAGCACGCAGTATATTAATAGTGTGGCCTTCAGGTATGCCCTAGCCTATAATGTGCCCATGATAATCAACCCGGGTAACCACGACTATCCAAATAACAACTTCATAAAATACTATGAGAGGACATACGGTTACCGGGTCATAGGAGGAAAACTACTCATAATATTCCTAAACACTGGCGGAGAGAGGGGCTATGCCGACTGGAAGAACCTGCAACTCATGAAGCATGCCCTCGAAGAGTACAAGAACGTGCCCGTGAAGATCGTGATGATACACCACCCAGTATTCTACTATCAGGGCCAGGTCTACACCTGGTACGGGTCCAACTCCAGCCTGCTAGAAGACCCGCACAAGTCCAGCAACAGCATCCTAAGCTACTACTGGGCTAACAATCTCACTGCTACAAGATACTTCCTCAAGCTCATAGAGACATACAACGTAACACTAGTCCTAGCAGGCCACATACACAGGGACCAGTACGTCGAGTACCACTCGACAAAGACAGGACACATCACGCTCTTCCAGACGACAACAACGCTAGCATACGGCTCGGGCACCTACCAGGGATTCCAGGTCGACCAGGTGAACCTGACCACAGGAAGCATCACCTACCCGCTAGCCCCACCATGGTTCATAGGCTACGAGAACCATAGCAAGAGGAGCGTGTTCAACGCCATACCACTAACAACGCCCAGCCTCACAGAGCACTGGAGCAAGAAGTTCGACAACACATACCTATGGGGAGAATACTATGAGGGGAAGACGGCCCTCATAATAACGCTCGTCAACAACCTGCCATACCTCAACATTAACAAGACGGTAATCCTCGCACTACCCTGGCCTCACGGATACAAGGCGCACATAAAAACGCTCTCCACCAGCGGGAACGCTAAGATCAGCCTGGTAGACCAGAAATATGTTGACGAGCTAGGGAGAGACTACGTAGCGTTGCACTTCAACCTCCCGGCCAAGAGCGCCGCAACATTCGCACTCTACACGGTGCCAGACAACAATCCCCCGACAGCCGCTATCAAAGCAGTACTACCCAGCAAGCCTAAGAGTGGGAACCTGGTTAAAGTGTTCCTCCAGGTTGCCGACGACGGATGGGGCGTTAAGAGTGCGAACATAAACGTTAAGGCTGTGAAAGGCTCCCTGGAGAACTTAAAGATTGAGAAGTACACCTCTGACACCTACCTTATACAGTTTAAGGATAAGGCTAGCGGTGGCGATACCGTGCTGATAAATGTTAAAGCGGTTGACTATGCGGGGAACACGCTAAACAAGACCCTCCAGCTGTCTATAGCAGGTTCTAGCACTGGCACGGGCGGGGGCTCATCGAAGACTACTACTACAACTACGGAAACTACGAGCACCACTACAACCAGTACTAGTACGGTGACAGGCACAACTACAGGCACCACCGGGACTAATACTAGTACTACTGCGAGTGGGGTTTCAACAACGATAACAATGATAGCAGCGATCTCAATAGTAATACTTGCAATAATCGCAGCAATATTGATTAGAAAATAAATATTATTTATTTTTTTATTATAAAACGTTTTTATCCCATACTTACCCCTTATCGAGGACAAGAATAAATCCCTCACGGCAAACCATAACAATAATGACGAGCGAGTAATCCTCCCCCACAACAAGAGGAGACGTCGAGACTCTTTCTAAGCGGGGGAGGAGCACGCAGGAGACAAACTATAGACGAGGTGTAAACTGGATGGGTCTCCCCGAGAAGGTTCCTCCGAGGCCCGGATACGAGGTTACAATACACAAGATATACGAGAGAGCCCTCCTCCTCTTCCCGGAAATAGAGATTGTGAGCAGGACGAAGAAGGGCATCGTAAAATCGAACTATAGGATGGAAGCCGAGCGGATGCAGGCCCTGGCCAACGCGCTGGAAGCCTTAGGCGTGGGAAAGCTAGACCGTGTCGCAACCCTGGACTGGAACACTCACTGGCATTACGAGGCATACTATGCCGTCCCCATGATGGGGGCAGTACTCCACCCCGTCAATATTAGACTAGCACCTGCGGAGATAGTGTACGTGATGAGCCAGGCCGAGGACAAGGTTGTCATAACCAACAGCGACTTCCTACCACTAGTACAAGCCGTAGCCCCGAAGGTGAAAACACTAGAACACATAATAGTTGTCGACACTGATAGCGTCCCAGATAAGGTGGCAGGAATACCTGTCCACCACTACGAGGACCTGCTAAAACAGTACTGGGGGAAGTATGACTGGCCCCTCGTAGACGAGGACCAGCCTGCGGCTATGGGGTACACGAGCGGCACAACGGGGCTCCCCAAGGGTACATATCACAGCCATAAAATGATAACCCTGCACGCATTGAGCGGGGCACTGCACCTTAACACGTTCAGCAAGCACGTCTCCCTTAAGACTAATGACACTATACTGCAGCTGGTCCCAATGTTCCACGTATACAGCTGGGGTCTACCATATATTGCAGCGCTAATAGGGCTCAGGCAAATATACCCGGGCAAGCTAGACCCAGGCGTGATTATAGACCTGGTGAAGAAGGAGAACGTGAAGTTCATGGCCGGCGTTCCAACGATCCTCTACATGATACTCTCACACCCCAAGGCTGCCGAGACGGACTTCAAAGGGGTTACGTATGTTAACGGCGGTAGCGCTCTCCCGAGGGGGCTTGCAGAGCTCGCAGCGAAGAAGGGGATGACAGTCTTCGTGGGATACGGTATGACGGAGACCGCTCCTATACTGACACTGGCAGCCCCGCCCGCCCACCTCCCCGTTACGGAGGAGAACTATTTCGACTACGCGCTGAGGACTGGATGGCCGATACCGCTCGTGGACCTCAGAGTTGTCGACCCGGAGGGTAACCCTGTGCCGAAGGACGGTAAGACGATGGGTGAGATAGTTGTCAGGGCTCCCTGGGTTACGCCAGAATACTATATGAATCCTGAGAAGACCGAGGCCGCCTGGAGGGATGGGTGGTTCCACACAGGAGATATAGCTGTATGGTACGAGGATGGAAGCATAGTGATAGTTGACAGGGACAAGGATGTTATCAAGAGCGGCGGAGAGTGGATTAGCAGTGTTAGACTCGAAGACGCTATAAGCAGGCATCCCGGCGTGGCGCAAGTAGCGGTTATAGCGGCCTATCATCCAAAATGGCAGGAGCGTCCCGTGGCCATAGTAGTGCCTAAACCGGGATGGGAGGATAAGATCACCACCGAGGAGATAAGACGGTTCCTAATGGAGAACTATGTTGAGAAGGGTGTCATACCGAAGTGGTGGCTCCCCGATAAGGTTGTGCTCGTAGAGTCGCTGCCAACTACGAGTGTTGGGAAGATTAATAAGCGGGCGTTGAGGGACAAGTTCTCTAAGATTCTCGTCGAGGAAGAACAATAATTTTTACTTTATATTGTTTTTTACAGGTACATATATTAATCGACTAGAGTCTAAATATTCTCTCGACCATAGTCTTACAAGTAGAACCCTGAACAAGGGACAATAAAGGGGAGGAAGCCGGCGGGAAGGCGATAAGCCATGGTCGAAGGAAAAGAGCCCGCAAAAGTGGACTGGTACGATCTCAGCGTCAAACTCCACCGGTTCTACGGCGGAAAGATAGAGACAATACCCAAAGTACCTATACGGAGGATAAAAGACTTCGCAATATGGTACACGCCAGGAGTAGCAGAGCCGAGCAGGAGGATCGCTAAGGACCCAGACCTCAGCTTCGAACTGACATCCAGGTGGAACACTATAGCAATAGTGAGCGACGGCACGAGAGTGCTGGGACTGGGCAAAATAGGCCCCGAAGGGGCATACCCCGTAATGGAGGGTAAAGCACTCATATTCAAGTTCCTCGGCGGGGTAGACGCTATACCCCTAGTCCACAGGGGGAGGGACCCCGAGAAGTTCATAGAACTGCTAGAACTCGTAGAGCCAAGCTTCGGCGGTATAAACCTTGAAGATATTGAGAGCCCAAAGTGCTTCTACCTACTAGAAGAGGCCAGGAAGAGGCTTAACATTCCAGTATGGCACGACGACCAGCAGGGTACCGCGGCGGTTACACTGGCAGGACTGATTAACGCTTTCCACATTGTAGGCAAGGACATCAGGAAGAGTAAGCTCGTAATCTTCGGTGCCGGCGCGGCCAACCTAGCACTATACAGGCTCCTCAAACTGTACGGTGTCCCGCCCGAGAACATTACAGTGCTCGACAGTAAAGGCGTCCTACACCCGGACAGGCCCGATATTGACAAGCTAATGATCAAGCACCCGTGGAAGTACCAGGTGGCGATAGAGACTAAGGGCGGGGGCCACAGCCCCGGTGATCCCCCGGAGAAGGCCCTAGAGGGTGCAGACGCTTTAGTGGCGGCGAGCAAGCCTGGCCCCGGCACTATAAAGAAAGAGTGGATCGCCAAGATGGCCAGGGACGCTATAGTGTTCGCCGAGGCGAACCCCGTGCCAGAGATATGGCCGTGGGAGGCGAAGGAGGCCGGGGCGAGAATAGTGGCGACCGGTAGGAGCGACTTCCCCAACCAGGTCAACAATTCCCTCGTCTTCCCCGGAGTCTTCAGGGGGGTTCTCGACGTGAGAGCGAAAACGGTCACGGACACTATGGCTATAGCGGCTGCAGAGGAGCTGGCACGCTATGCTAGGGAGAAGGGCATCCATGAGGACTACATAATACCGACCATGGAGGAGTGGGAGATCTACCCGAGGGTTGCCGCGGCAGTAGCTGTTAAAGCCGTGGAGGAGGGGCTCGCCAGGAAGACGACAACGTACAATGAAGAGTATGAGAGGGCTAAGGAGATTATCGGACTGACCAGGGAGAAGTACCAGCTCCTATGGGAGAAGGGCCTCATAAAGAGGCCGCCCGTAGACTATGAGGCTTGAAGTTTGAACGGTCATGTTTTATCCCGTGTTCGTCCAGGCCTGGGTGAGAGCCTGGCGGTTGAGATGAGGGGTGCATCTATATGCATGAAGTGAGCTTCCATATTAGGAGGGCTGTTAGCGGGGACGAGGAGGCCCTCGCAGACCTCATATATAGGTTCTACAGGTTTAACGAGGAGTTCGACCCCGCGTGGAGCACTACGAGGAACGCTCTCGAGGTCGCGCGGGAGAGGGCGTCAAGGTACATATCATGCGGTGAAGGCTGTTTCGCCCTGGTAGCGCTTATGGGCGAGAAGATAGTCGGCTACGCGTATACCGAAATATACGAGGCCGAGATGCTCGAGGAGAAGAACCTTGCAGTCATAAAAGAGCTCTACGTCCTGCCACAGTATAGGAGGATCGGCATAGCCTCCCGCCTCGTAGAAGAGGCGGAGAGGATAGCGCGGGAGGAGCTCGGAGTAGAATACATAGCGGCCCAGTTCCCAACGGCTAACTTCGTGGCGGAGAAGTTCTACCGGAACAGGAAGTTTAGACCCTTCATAAGCATATATCTAAGGGAGGTGTAGTCGAGGGATGGCGTCCAGGATTATAGTGAGGGAGGCGGAAAAGGAGGACATCGAGAAGATAGTCCCCCTCCTGGTCAGGCTCAAGGCTCTCAACGAGGAGATAGACCCGCACTATAAGGCCGTGGATAACCTGGAAGAGGCGGCGCGGAAATATCTAGAGACACTGCTAGACAGGAGCGATGCTAGAGTGATAGTGGCTGCAGACGCTGAGACGGGCGATATTGCGGGCGTCATAATATACACCCTTGTGGACAGGATTTTCTACGAGCCAAGGATCAAGGCTGTGATAACAGACTTCTACGTGCATCCAAGGTTTAGGAGGAAGAGGGTTGGAAGCCTCCTGCTCGACAAGGCAGCCGAGAGGGCTGCTAGTGATGGTGCGGGCATAATAACGGCGGTCTACCCGGCGGGGAACGCTATAGCCGAGAATTTCTATAAGAGTAGGAAGTTCGTGCCCCTACAGGTAGAGGTGTACAGGCCGTTATAGGCTGTACAACATAAAACATATCCTATTTTTTATTTTTATAGTAAAATATTATATGTAGGAGAATATTCTACTGTAGAGCTTCTCGTAATAGTTCTCCCACCATTTGAACCTGGCAATCCTGGCGGGATGCTTACACTTAACAATACTTACTACATCGCCCGGTACTAGATCGTACGAGAGTTGCCCGTCAAGTACCAGGTATAGGGGGTTACTGTTATGGTTGATCTCCACGTCAATCCTACTGTTGATATGCACGACGAGGGGCCTCTGGTGTAGCTGTACAGGGTTTAGGGGTGTGAGGACCATCACGTCCAGCGTGGGGTCGATTATAGGCCCGCCAGCGCTCAGGCTATAGGCTGTCGAGCCCACAGTACTGCTAACTATAACCCCGTCACCGTCAATATTCATTGCCCTCTCAGAGTTTATGTCCACGCTCAGCGAGACCAGCTTAGCCTTCTTGGTTATGAAGACGGCATCGTTCAGAACACACTTGGCCTTGCCTTCTGGGGGTCTGACCTCGAGGCGTGTATACTCGGTTATCCTGTAGTTGCCGTTTATGAAGTCCTCGGTTCTCTCCTCGGCCTCGAAAGGCTCGACGTCCAGCAGGAACCCCCTCTTACCGGCGCGTACGGTCATAATTATGGGGTCGGGCCGTCCCAGGAGCATTACCGTGCGGAGCAGGGTGCCGTCCCCGCCTACAACTATTATCTTCCCGGGCGGGTCCGAGAGCCGGAACGAGGGCAGTCTTGCCAGGCTCGGATAGAAAGTTTTGGACTCCTCCTCTACAGCGTAGTCGGCCCCATGCTCCGCTAGGACCCTTGTAATCCTGACTGCTATGCTCTCGGCTATCACACTATTAGGCTTGACCACTAGGCCTATCGTGTTCCTGCTCAACCCCTGTTAACCCCCCGGTTAATATTAGCATTGAGCACCTCAAAATAAACCGTCCTGCACCCCCCGGGAACCCTCCACATGCTAAACCGAATTATTCCCACGCCCGGAACCTTATAGGGTTAACAGGAGTCTTCCCATCCCGAAGACCCTGAGGATATCGGTGCATCGTGTTGGGGGAAGAGAAGAGTAGCTGTGTCAAGGTTCCAGCGCGCATTGCAGAGAAAATACTAGAACTGCTGAGAGGAGAGGGGCTCCTCGAGAGCAGCCTCAAGCCTAAAAGGGACGGACAGCACGTGCTCTTCCCCGTTAAGAACCCCGAGAGAGCGGTGGCACTACTCTCAAAGTCCGGCTATAACGTGGAAGCGTGCACCGGCCGGTTCGAGAAGCGCAGGGATAGGCAGGGAAGACTGGGAGGCCCCGTGAAATCCTACACCCTAATCGGCGGGATAGCGGTTTTCAGCTGGAACCCCAAGTTTAGCATTGAGGACTATAGGAGGGCAGCGCTTGAACTGTTAGAAGCGAATCCCAGGGTGAGGAGCGTATACCTAAAACTCGACACTGCAGGGGAATACCGGGTTCCCCGGCTCCTCCACCTGGCAGGTGCCGATTCAACGGTAGCCGTGGTTAGAGAGTACGGTTTAGAGTTCGAGGTGGACGTTTCCAGGGTATACTATAACCCCCGGTTGCAGGATGAGAGGAGGAGGGTGGCGCTCCTAGTAGGTGACGATGAGATAGTGTTAGACATGTTTGCCGGCATAGGAGTATTCCCCATCCATATAGCATCGCTAAGAAGAGCGAGGATCGTATCCAACGATATCAACCCCGAAGCGGCAAGGCTAGCCTATAGGAACGTGCTTAGAAACAGGAAGCGCCTCAAGGGGTGTGTGAGCGTCTCTCTCGGAGACGCCATACTACTAGACCGGGTGTTCAAGCCAGTATTTGACAGGATAATAATGAACAACCCGACAATGACCCCAAGATTCCTCCCCACAGCATTAAACCTGCTAGCAGGCAAGGGAGGGCTAATCCACTACTACAGGCTGTCCGGGTCTTGCAGGGAGGCGCTAGAAGAGGCTGTCCAGGCCGCAGGATCGCGCGTGAGCCTGGAACTAGTCGGGTGTAGGCGGGTGCTCGAGCACAGCCCCGGCAGGCACGTGTA
>JALSOR010000061.1 GCA_026986415.1 Acidilobaceae archaeon | reverse complement strand
CTTATGGTCTCTCAAATTATTTGTCTCAAATCTATAATAATACTAATCTGCTAAAGTCGAGCTGTACTGCCATGGAGAGTATTAGATATCCGAGTGACAGATGTGAGTACGCGTGGAGGGCAAGTTCCGCCTCTCCAGTGGTGAGGCAAATTCTGGCTAATAGTTTAGGTTCGTTTAGAAAACCTGTAGATGATTTATTACAGTATTTGGAGCCTAAAAATATTGGCGCTTATCACAAGTATTACCCTCCCATTATTACAGCACAGGCGGAGGCGGAGAGAGTAATTATGAGAGGGATTAAACGTTCGCATAATTCTTTGAATATTAGTAATGTTAAATATATTATTGGGCAATATGTTAGAAATTTAGTGCCTCACTGCTATGATGGGTGTTATCATTGTGTAATGAGCGAAGATTGTTTTGCTAAATATGATTTTATTCAAGAAAAACTTTTATCTAAAAGTGCGGGTCTAATGCTATGCAAATCTATTCCATAATAATATAAAAATATAAATAATATTTCTAGAATAAATAATAAATTATATATAAATAGCATTACAAAAGAAGGTGCATTAACAATGGAAATAGAACTATCAGAAACCGTGAAACGGGTACACCAAACTCTCGGGTATTATCCTGCAAGATTCCCGTTCTACCTTACAGGCTGGCTACTATCAAGGCTTTCCGAAGAGACTCCTAGAGGCACGATCCTTGACCCCTTCGTAGGTAGCGGTGTCACATGCAGTTTTGCAAGAGCGTTCGGACTCCAATGTATCGGAATGGATATAAACCCGTATGGGATTTTAGTGGCCCGTCTAGGATCGGCTCTGCTAGGAGAGATAAACCTAGAGAATCTCGAGTCCCTTCTAGGAGGGCTACGCCACGCCAGCGGTTTCAGGTGGCTGCCCGAATGGAGGAGGCTCGACTACTGGCACCCGCCAGTAGTGTTAGAGGATCTCTCCATCCTCTGGGGCTATCTCCACGCGTTAGACGGGAGCTGGGGGCTAGCCCGGGATCTTCTAATGCTCTTACTGGCTAGAGCGACCAGGCGTTTAAGCTATGCAGACCCTCAAATCCCAAAACTATACAGGGGAAGAGGCCCTAGGAGGCTAGCAATGCTTCTAGCCCGAAATACTCCTAGAGAGCTAGCACTTAGAGAAGTGGAGCGCCGGCTGAGATCGTACATCTCCGCTACTATGAGGTTGGCCCGTTATGTTCCTCTAGGCGCTCCGGCTCCAACGCTTCTCTGGAGGGATGCCCGTTCAGGCCCCCCTGTAAACACAAAAGTGGACATCGTATTTACTAGTCCTCCGTATCTAGCTGCACACGAGTATAGTAGGAGCACAAAGCTTGAGCTATATTGGCTCGGGTATAGCGAAGATGTTGTCTCGTCGGTAAAGAAAAGGGAGATTCCATACTCTAATACCCCGCAGCACCCTGTGGAGAGTGCTACATACAGAAGGTTTAGAGAGATGATACCTGCTAAACGAAGAAAAATATATGATAGATACTTCCAGGCCATAGCCTTGGCGTTTGATAAGGCCCTGGAGGCTAGGCCTAGTAAGCTTGCAATAGTGGTGGGCCCCGCAACACTAGGGGGCCGTAAGGTGCCTATATGTTCGATATTATATGAGCATCTCCGTGCTAGGGGCTTCAACCTGGCACTCTATTTTATCAATACAATACAAAAAAGAAAACTTTTTAATTATAGAAATAATAAGAATCCTAATGGGATAACAAATGAGAACATACTAGTTTTAGAAGAGAAATAATAATATTAAATAGGATTATATAAATATTATGTTTTAGCAGTTTATTTGTGATAGGTAGGAGTCTACGAGGTCTAGGTGTGGCCTGAGCATTTCTATGACGCTGAGGGCCTCCTCTGTGGTGAGCCTGTGTCTTCCCCTGCTGAGGAGCCCCCTGAAGCCTCCTCCCCTCCAGCGTGGGATAACGTGTATGTGGAAGTGGAATACTTCCTGGCCGCTGGCCTTGCCGTTGTTCTGTATTATGTTGACGCCGGGTGCTCCCAGCGCGTTGTAGATTCTTGCTAGTGCTGCCGCGGCGGCGTAGGCTTTGGCTACGCTGCATGGTGGGGCGTCGAAGAGGTTCTCGTAGTGGTCCTCTGTTAGTACTAGGAGGTGCCCCTTCTCCACGGGCATGATGTCCAGTATGACTGCTATACCGTGTCCACGGTAGATGAAGTATGCTGGTGCCTCTCCGTGGAGTATCTTGCAGAATATGCATTTCCCGGTTCTAGCCATTCTCGCACACCACCTCTGCCCTGTGGGTGTGTGATGCTCCTGGTTCCTAGCTCATTCTATTGGGCGCCTGCCTGGTAGCCCCCTTCTGGAGGGCTTGCTGGTTCCCGGGTCTTTATGTTTCGCCTGTCGTGTGTTAGTGTATTAAGCATTTTAAGTATGGTGGAGTCTTGTTCTATCCAGGAGGGTGGACACGGTGTCCAGCAGTAGCGGGTCTACACTGCTCGTGAAAACAACAGCCATACTCCTAGTAGTGCTCATAGTAGCGTTGACGGCCGCCTACATACAGCTCTCAAACAATATCCAGAACATTAATAGAAAGATAGGAAGCATCCAGGGGCAGGTCCAAAGGCTCGGATCATCGCAGAACACGAGCCAGTCCCAGCTCTCAACGCTGGAAGAGAAGATACGGGAGCTCTCAGAGCAGATCTCACAGCTCCAGGAGGCGCAGAAGAACAATACTGGGAGTCTCAACTCGAAGATAGCCGCGCTCGCCGAGAACATAACCACGCTGCAAGCCAGGCTCGCAATGCTGGAAGCCATGCAGGCCAACACCACCTCTAACCTGTCAGCCAGGCTCGCCAGCCTGGAAGCCGAGCTGAACACCCTCCAGAACGAGCTTTCTAGGCTCCAGGCAGAGTACGAGAACAGGATGTTCCCGGCA
>JALSOR010000060.1 GCA_026986415.1 Acidilobaceae archaeon | reverse complement strand
CTGATGACCGTATTAGAATTTTGAGGAAAATGTATAGTCTAAGAAAAATCACGAGAAAACATGTTATAGGCGAGCTGGGAGAGGACTACAAGATAATAGGAGAACTGGAGAAGAAGCTCAGGGTTAAGCCAGAAGTCTCGCTCTACGCGTTGAAAATTAGAAGGCTACAGGTAAACCTACCCAACTATATTGTGAACCCTGAGAAATCATGCATACGGTCTAGCTGTGAGGAAGCATCTGAAGCACTACAGAATGTGAGGAGCATCTCTACAGGTCTCCCCGTTGAAACTCTGCTCGTGCTTGAGTTCCCTTTGGAAAAGGCGGATGAGGTCGATCTAGACGGGCTGGGATACGAGCATTATTGTATTATTGAGAGTGTGGGTGCTAGGCCCTCTACTAGGGGGCTCGAGCTCCTCTTCCAGGGGGACTATATGGCGTTGCTCGACCCGGACAGGGTGCGTGACATTATTGACGAGGCTGATATTGACGTTTTCGTCGAGTCCGGCAGGCATCCGGACTGGGTTGACCTTGAAATTATAAGGATAACGACCAAGAATCCCTGGATATCGACTAGAAGGCTTGCCCAGATACTTGAGGGTTTCATGAAAACCGGCAAGTTCAAGGTTAGGAGTGCGGAGTCCCATGTCAGGCATGTTGAGAAGTTCCTCAGGGGCTACAGGGTTGCCAGGCTTGTGGACGTGTGGGACCAGTCTCCCTTCTACATAATTGTTTATGGCGAGTGCGAGAATGTGACTCGTGCTGTGAGGATGAGCGTGACCCACCCTCTCGTCGTGGGGACCACGGTGCTGGGCGAGAGCTGTTCCCCAGATAATCCTAGACCCTACGGTATCGCGGTTCAGTCCTACGTGCCGGAGGCCGCCTATACGTCGGCCCTGGCGACTACTGCGGAGATTGTTAGGGCTTCCGGCTGTAAGCCTTTCGCTGTTAAAACCATTTCGAAGGATAGTACTCTAGTTTTCACGATTGGCAGCAGGGCTACGGGGGAGTATGACCCCAAGGAGGGGTTCAGGTTTCCAGGCGTGGACCTGATAGTTGAAACTCTCGAGGAGAGAGGGTATATTGTGAGAGTGATTAGTGGAGCTCGAAGGTTCTAGAGGGTGCTTTGCTCGCCGGGACGTAGACAGGAGTCCTCCTGCTGCCGCCGAACCTGACTATTAGGCCCTCCTCCTCGAGCGCCCTGATTATTTTCCTCGCCGTGGAGAGGGTGACATTATACTTCTGGCTTAACCTGTAGGGGGTGAGGTACTTCTCCCTCCTCAGGTCCTTCTTAGCCCTCTCCAGCAGCTCTTTTGGCAGGCTAACATCGTATTCCGCCTGGGTCACAAGGCTCCTGCCCTTCGAGGCTTGCTGTTTCCCTTTAACATTCTTCTTAGCCATTCCAGCCTGCACCTCCACACTAATGCCACTTGCAGAGCTCCCCGTTATTTAAGTGTGCCCTCAAAGCCTAATACTTCCCTGCCCGGGCAGCGGCTAACCCTGGGAGGGGCCCTCCCCTGGGGGTTAGAGTCTTGCATGGTGGGCGCGTGGTTCTAGTGGTCGGACTGGCGGGGGAGGATAGCGGTAAGACCCTGGCCGCCGCGGGGCTTGTGGAGGCGTTGCGGGGGCAGGGCGTTGACGCTGTAGGGAGTAAGCCTATGGCTGGGGTTAGGCTCTGGGCTGAGAGCTGGCTGGTGGGCGAGGCCGAGAGGAGGGGGGTCCTCGTCTCGGATGACGGGCTGAGGCTTTGGAGTGCTAGCGGTGGGACTGCGAGCGTGTCGGTGGAGGCCGTGAACCCCGTGGTCGTATACCATGTCCTGCCCGACCCTGAGAGCGTGGGCTTCTACCTGTCGAGACTCCCGTCCTGGGGGACCGTTATTCTGGGCCGTGTTAGCCGTTGCTCTTCAACGGGTAGAGTTGAGACTCTACACTTCATCAATACGGACCTGCTAAGGAGGCTCCCGGAGACTGTTGAGGACGCCGTGTTGAGGGTTGCGGTAAGCCTCAAACCCTACCCGTTGAAGAGCAACTACGAGCTGGCACGTAAAGTGCTGGAGGGGGGCTATGCCGGGGAGGCCCGGTCCTGCCTGGAGCGCCTCGCTGGGGAGCACGAGATGGTTATCGTGGAGTCTAACAGTGACAGGGCCCTGCCCCTCCCGGGGATGCGGAAGCCCTGCATGGTGGTGGCGGTATCCCCGGGCAGGATCCTCCTCGTGGACCCTGACAGGTACTGGAGGGCTGTAGAGCTGAAGGGTGCAGGGTCCACTGTCGAGGAGATACTCTCCCTGGCCGGCGTGCTTGAGGGCCTCCCCCTACCTTTACCCTCAGACTTGGAGCGTGAGGGTGTCCCGAGCGTCTTCACTGGTCTCGCCTCGCGCATAGCGGGCTCGTGCGTGGAATAAGACTGAAAGCCTCCAGGCTACAGCCATATATTCTACTAGCGGGGAGGGCGGGGCCGTTGCTGACAGTCGTGCCCGGTAGATGAGGCGTTCCCCGCCGGTGACTGTCTCTGGGGTACCAGGTAGGCCCCGCCCCCCGGCTGTATGTTGTGGATACTCTCTCCATGCTGCCCGGTATCGCCTGGGATGGGAGAGGGTTCCTGTTCGCGGCGGGGTGCGGGTTTCGTAATGGGTAGGGTGTATATTGAGAGGTTGAGGACCGGGGTTAGAGGGTTCGACGAGCTGGTTGCGGGCGGGGTGCCTCGAGGGTTCTTTGTGGCCGTGGTGGGCGAGCCCGGTACTGGTAAGACTGTTTTCAGTATTCACTTTGCATGGCAGGGCGTGCTCGAGGGGGACAAGGTTATTTATCTCACGACGGAGGAGAGCAGGGAGAGTATTATCAGGCAGGCTGCAATGTTTAACATGGACTTTGCCAGGGCTGTGGACTCGGGGAAGATGATTATTATTGATGCGTTGTTGAGGGATAAGATGGACGAGTGGAGCCTCTA
>JALSOR010000059.1 GCA_026986415.1 Acidilobaceae archaeon | reverse complement strand
CCCTGTAGCTATTATCCTGGTCTGCAGCCCTCCAAGATCTAGGGGCTTGCCTGTCACGACGCCGAAGTACTGGCCCCTCTTGATCCTGCTGTACTGGTCGAAGAACCAGCTCATAACCTGGGGGTCAGTGTACACGTCTGGGGCTGGTATGTCCTGGTCTACACCGACAACGTCGCTTATAGCCTCGAAGTACGCTTTGCTCAGCCTCATCAGCTCGTCCTTGCTAAGCTTGTGGGGGTCAACCCTTATGCCTCCCTTACCGCCACCGTAGGGTAGGCCTGCCAGGCTGTTCTTCCAGGTCATCCACATGCTCAGGGCTATGACCTCGTGGGAGTCAGTGTTCGGATGGTATCTCACGCCGCCCTTGTAGGGTCCGAGAGCGCTGTTGTGCTGGCTCCTCCAGCCGATGAAGACCTTGATGCTCCCATCGTCCATCTTGACAGGTATGCGGACCTGTATGAGCCTCTCAGGGTAGGCTAGGATCTCGTAGATCTCATCGCTGAGACCGAGAAGTTCGATTGTCTGTTTGAGCTGCTTCTTAGCCTCCTCGTAAGGGTCATGTGTTACTACCATTTCGCGTGCACCCTTTCCGGGTTCAATTAGTAATATAATTGTCTGTGAGTATATAAACGATTCACGCTGGAATATCATGTTTAAACCTATTGGGTGGTGGGTATTGTGTGGGCACTATAGGATTACGGTTACCAATAAACATTATGTACACGCCTTAATAGAAAACCGCCGACCCTAACAGGCCTACTAGTAGGTTGTGTGGCGCGGCCCAGAGACCCCTCTCGCATCTACCAGGTCATCGGCGCCCTCCCAACCCTGGGCTCAGAGCCTCTCCGGGGCGTCGCAGCCGCGCCCTACCAATATAGTCCAATTATATAGCGTTCCGGGACATAAGATTTTCCACGTGCAACTACCAATAAGTACGTGGTTCTACACTTTCCAGTGTAACAGGAAGCGTATTGCCCGGCTCACCATAGGGGTGCAAGCGGTTGGGCGGAGAAAGGAGCATATTTATAATTACAGATTTTGGGGATAGCCCCTACACGGGAATACTCCGGTCCGTTATCAAGGGAATAAACCCTGACGTGGAAATCATAGACATCGACAATAGCGTCCCAAGTTATAGTGTTCTAGCAGGAGCATACGTCGTTTACAACACGTACAAGTGGACCCCGAGAGGATCAGTAATTCTAACAGTCGTAGACCCGGGAGTGGGCGGGTCTAGGGAGGCAGTAATCGTGGAAGCTGGAGATTACGTGTTCGTAGGGCCAAACAATGGTGTACTCTATCCTGCAATAGCCGCCGAGGGTTTCAGGAGAGGCATTTCTATACTGCCGGAACGAGTTTCTGTGATCGCAGCAAAATATTTCCGTGGAAAGCTCGAATCGGGGAAATGGACGGTTTCATCAACGTTCCACGGTAGAGACGTTTTCGCCCCAGCCGCAAGCCTCTACGCTCTCGGCGTTGAAATGGGAAAGCTGGGAACCCCTATAGGGTTCGAGGATCTCAGGAGAACAATAATAGACCAGGTCGAACGGGTACCTGAAGGTTACAGGCTTAAAGTAGTCTACATTGATAAGTTCGGCAACGTGGCATTGAGCTCTAAAGCGGGGCTGATCCCGATAAGACACTGGCGTGAGGTTACAGTTGCTACCAGCAATAGTAGTTTCAGGGCAGTAGTCGGCAGGAAATTCTCTGATGTGCCTCCAGGAGGCCTACTCCTCTACGTTAATAGTTTCGGATTCCTAGAGTTGGCGGTCAATATGGGATCGGCTGCTAAGAAGCTCGGGGTTAGTATAGGTGATAGGATTGTTATATCCCCGGTCTAGAGGGTAGTAAATGCGGGGTTAGTTCTGCTAGTATTCAAGTCTTACCTCATGATCCTTGAAGAGGTCCTTATACTTCTCGTAGAGGCTGCAGTCAATAATTATGTCCGGCCCCTCCCGTATTATGGAATGCCCCTCAAGATCGTTAGGCGGGGGGTCGAACGGTATCTCGGGCGGCTTCTCCGTCCCGACATATATGAGCTTCTTACCCTGCCTTTTCCACCAATACCTCCCATAGTATATGTAGATCTTCTTCATCCGGAAGAAGCCACGCCGGAACTCCTTGTAAACCTTATGCACGGGTTTAACCATGTAGCCGTACTTCGATATTAACGAGTTGTAACGGTAGAAGGGCTCCTTGAGATCCCCCTCTATCCTGTCTAGGAACTTGACACCTCGAATAATCCTCATCCTGCACCTGCCAAGTGATAGGAGGGGAGGCTCATTCGGCTCTTCCTTCTCACCGCCCCTATTCGGGCTCCGCTCGTCGCAGGCTGGCGTCATCGCCTCCCACCCCATCGACCCATAGATAATAGCAGTTGCCGGTGGGAGGTTAAAGCTGTGCGGAACAGCCTGGAGGCCTGCCTATAACTGTGCCCTGAGGGGTTAGGGGTAGTTGAACTCGTCCTTGGCCCATAACTGGAGCGTTTCCCTCCTCTTGATCTCTCTTAGCACGCGCTCTAGATACCTGTATACTGTGCTGTGCATCCTACCCTCGGCAAGCATTTCGACCGCCTTCTTAGCCGCCATGGCCCTCTCATAGTCTCCAATTATGGCGACGTGGTATTCGCCAACGTTTATGTACGTCCCAGTCATCTCCTCGAGAGCCTTCCTCGCCCTTCCATGTTCCCCTATTATCCTCGCCTTGACACGTTTCAAGTGGTTGGGGGCATCGCCAACAATCTGCTTGAGGTCTACAAGAACGAGTATCTGGTCGTCCTCGAGGAGCCTGAACGCCTTGTCGGGAGGGAACCCGTAGGCTATAGCCTTGATTATCTCCGCGGCTTTCATAAGGTTTATCGGGGGCACGTCCTCAGTCTCAGGCTCTATTATTACAAGGCTATTCTCACTATCAACAGTAATCCGGGTGCTAGTAAGATCCATTATCCTCTGCTTGATAGAGCCCTTACCTCCAATCACGGCCCCAAGCCTGTCGATAGGAACCCTAACATAGATACGCTGCCTAGCCTTACTCATCCTGCACCTCCCTCCTGGCACACTCCAGAATCCCGTATAAACGGTCCTCTACGCCCCCCTCCCCTCCACATATCCGCCTGCAGAGGACGGTTAAATTGCGAATATCCCTCTCCAGGAGCTCCAATGCGAGCGGGTGCGATAGGGGGACGGCCTGGGATACGTCTATGATCCAGGGGACACCCTGCCAGAGCATAATATTATACTCGCTCAGGTCCCCGTGCACGAGGCCCGCATCGCAGACTATCCTCTCAGCCTGGGAGACCACTTCCACCATAATATTAGCGGCCTCCTCGCGTGAGAGGCTGCTTAGAGCCTCGGCAAGCAGTGGAGCCCGGTACCCGTTCTCCCCTAGGAACTCCATAACCAGGATGTTGCCGGAGAAGGCTATGGGCCTGGGAACCCTAACTTTGTGTGCCTTGAGCTTCTGAAGGTTCCTATACTCTTTCCGTGTCCACTCGTATATGAGCTTTCTAAGGTTTCCGGCAGGGATCCCCTCGAACCTTGGGTCGCCAATAATATATTTTTTAATGCTTTTCCGGAAGTCGGATGTGAAGCTCATGTATATCTTGATAGCCACGTCGTGGTGCGAGCGATCCCTCCCCCAGTAGATCCTGGCCTCCTTGCCGCTGCTGATTACTCCTTTAACCTCTCTTATGATCCCTCTCCGCACCAGTTTTTCTAGATGTGCTATTGTCTGGGAGTCGAACACTTCTTCGACGATCTTTGTCTGGTCTCGATCCTTCCTTCTACGCTCCTCCTCTCTCCGCCTCTTAAACCATCTGGCCTTAGGCACTATAGCGGCGCACCTACTCTATTACCTCTTCGAGGAACTCCTCTGTTATTAGGCCTTGTTCTATAAGCTTTCTAACCTCGTCCCTCCTATACCTGTAGACTACTTCCCCTTTAGCATCGCTCGTCCCCCACGGGAGGAAGAGAATCACGTCCCCCTCCCTCATCCAGACACGCCTACGCATCTTACCCGGGATCCAGGCCTTGTAGACTTCGCCGTCAGTACAGAGGACCTCCAGGAAGCCGCCGCCAAGGTTCCTCTGAACGACACATAGTATGGTGCCCTCCTCCTCGTCCGGCAAGGGCATGCTCTTCTTCGACTGCCTCTGTCCTCCTCTAGCCATGCCTGCTACACCCTTTCCTTCTCGACACCAATAACGTATGCCCTACCCCCAACTATTATTGCTTTATAGATCTTCCCGGGAGTGAAATCCTCAACGTAGACTTTAACCTTCTCCCTGGGGAAATCGATTATCTCATCGTAATTCTTGCCGGCGTCCGAGAATAGGACCGACCGTGGAGTCACGCTCAGAAGTAAAAGCCTGGCGGTCTCCATACCGCCCTCGTAGGGCTCGAACCCCTTCCTCCAGAGATAGTCGGGCCTAGCAGTATATTCTCTCCCAGTCTGGAGGTCTACGAGCACAGGAGCACCACGGCGGGAGGTTGCAAGGAACAAGTGGAGCCTCCCACCCACCCGTATAACATCGCCCGGGCGTATCTCTGGGATACGGACTGAGATCGTGAGCCTCCCCTTCCTAGAACCGTCCGGCTTCCTACCCACAAGCTTGTAGGTCTCAACCGTTTTAGCCATGAAGTTCGACCTGAGTTTCGAAGCGATTATCTTCGCGGCGGTAGGATCGGACAACAGCAAGTCGAACCCTTCCCGGTGCTCCTCAACGCTAATAATCGTGTCCTTCAACTGCTCCGAGAGCTCTTCCGCTAGGAAAGCGTCAACCCTGGACCTCAGATCCTCCCCGAGCCTCCCACTACTACTCCTCACCTGCACTATAGCCTCGTAGCCCCTCTTGGTGATCTTGTTAGTGCAGAGGGGGCAGACCCCGACGTTCACCTGGACCTCGACGATTTTCTCCTCCCCTACAGTAACATCCCCGCTCCTACCGGAAATAGCGACCCTCGCACGGTAAAGGCCGGGACCGCCCGGCTTATTGATAAAATCTATGCTTTCGATCCACGCCTCATCAATGTGCTCGGTCTTCTTCATCCGCCTAGACAACACCATGAACAGGTAGTCCCTCAGCGTCCCCTCTAGAGTGGGGTCTGACGGTTCAAACCATTCGCCCTGATACTTATACCTCCCACAGTACTTGCAGTAGACAAACTCTACCCTACTGGGGAGGGAGGCTATACCGTAAACTTCCACGTAACAGTCACGGCAGAGGTTTCCAATGAACGGGACCTCCCTGCTTGTTCTCCCGCACCTGGGACATACTTTCTCGCGCGCCATGCTGTGATCACTCCTCTAACAAGGGGTAGCCCTGCAACCCAAAGGCGGACTGGAAGACCATATTCTAGGTGTGACGCTTCCGAGGCCTAAATAGTGGATCGCCAGTAGCTATTCCGGATATTAGAGATTCCACACATAACAGTTAACACGGGCCTAACCAGCCTCCTGGGTGGGAAGTATGAGCATGCCGCTTCCAAAGCCTCGCGTCGCGGTTATAGGAACCGGCAATATGGGTTCCGCGGCGGCCAGGAGACTCCATAGTCTGGGGTTCAACGTAGTAGTCTGGAATAGGACGCGTGAGAAGGCGGCCAGCCTCGCCGAAGAGCTAGGCCTGGAAGCTCCAGACACCCTCGAGAACGCTATAGGCACTGTTGAGATAGCACTCCTATTCCTCTCAGACGACCAGGCACTCTTCCAAGTCCTCTCCAGGTTCGGCAGGATCGACGGGCTCACAGTTGTCAACATGGGAACCCATACGCCGGCCGCGGCAGAGCATGCGAGAGCGTATGTCGAGGGGAACGGGGGCTGCTATGTTGAGTCCCCTGTCGTGGGCGGCCCTGGAAGCCTCCTCTCAGGGAAAGCCATACTAATTGTTGCAGGAAGGCCTGCATGCGTGAATACTGCCAGGCCTGTTCTCGAAGCGTTATCGGGAGAGCAACTGTATCTGGGCGAGACCCCCTCAAAGGCTCAGGCTCTCAAGCTCGCCTTCAATACACTGCTAATAGATACTGTTAGCGCGCTCTCCGAGTCCCTCAGGCTGGCGGAGGCTTACGGGGTTGAAGTAGGAGTGTTCAAAAGCCTCCTCTCAAAGACTGTCTTCGCGGGCATAGTCGAGAAATACGTTGACAGGATGAGGCGGGACCCTTCAGAGCCTGCAAGTTTCAGGTTGGAGCTAGCAGCTAAAGACCTCCATTACGCGCTCGACGCGGGGTTCCATGTTAGCGAGCCGATGGAGACTACCGGGTGTACTGCTAGGAAATACGTCGATGCTGTCCTCCAAGGTCTTGGAAGCGCGGACTATACGAGGATATACTGGAAAAGTAGGAGGGCTAGGCAGGAGTAAACACTGGGTTATCGAGAGTCGCTACGTCCTTGACAGACTCTATTTCTATCCTCACATTTTTCGGCACACTGAACATGTGAGTATGGGCTATCTCATCGTAGAACCTGTTCTCCCCAATAACGTTGTTCTTCAAGTACTCTCTTATCCTGCCAGCATCAAGGCTTGAAGGGTCCTTCTCATCACTGGCAAGCACGAACCCCCATACGCTGTCGAAACTCTTAATGTAGACGTGATAGTAGGCGGCGTGCTTGAACACGCTCCTAATAGTGTTATAAATTACGGCGTGCGTATAGGGCATTATGCTCGGGCTCGTCGCCTGTGTGACGAAGACCCCTCCCGGGTTGAGCCTCTTCTTGACGGCCTCGTAGAACTCCTTAACATAGAGTTTATATGCGGGGCCCGCCTCTAACGGGTCGGCCAGATCCGCTATTATGACGTCGAACTTCTCCCCGGCCTCGTTTATGTATTTGAGGCCGTCGCCGATCACGAGCTCGACCCTCTCATCGTCGAAGCTCCCCTGATGCCACTCGGGCAGGTACTTCTTGGCAACCTCGATCACTACAGGATCAATATCGACCATTACGACACGCTCCACACTCTTAAACCGGAGGACTTCCCTTATAGTCGCCCCCTCGCCCCCTCCTAGAACCAGGACTCTCCTAGGATTACCGTGCAGGATCATTGCGGGGTGTACTAGAGCCTCGTGGTATACGTATTCATCAACGATCGCCGACTGCGTTTTACCGTCTAGGATAAGTGCTTTCCCTAGCTCCTCGTACTCGACAACCTGTATCTCCTGGAACTCGCTCCTACCATGATATATGAACCGTTTAACCCCGTGCATGTGAGCGCTAGCCGGGGTCCCCCACTCTATTATCCAGTTCCACCTGTACATTTCCATGCCTATACCGCACCCCCTAGAACCCGGTAATCGCATGCCTATACTGTTACCCTCTTCGCTTAATATCTAGACACTCCCCAGTTCAAAATCCTTGGACTGGGAAGTACCCGCGCACAGCGGTAGCTTGCACGGAAACATGGTGATGGCAGAAGTGAAGATAAAGTTCGTGGCTACAGACGTTGACGGTACCCTAACGCTCAGAAGAGGAGTCCTACTCATATCGCTGGACGCTATCCGGGCAATAAGAGAGCTTGAACGGCACAATATCAGGGTTTCACTTGTCAGCGGTAATAGCGTGCCAGTCGTCGCAGGCCTCTCCAGGTACATAGGGGCAACCGGGCCCTCGATAGCGGAGAACGGGTGCGTGGTCTTCTATGAAGGCGAGATATACCATCTATGCGAGGGTAGGCCTAGCAGGGAGCTTATAGAGGCTATTAAAAAACTAGGCTTCAAGGAGAGCTGGCAGAACATTTTCAGGTTCCACGACGTAGCCTTCATGGCGCTCCCGGGAACGGTGACCATGGACGAGGTCGAACAGGCGCGTAGGCTTGCCGAGAAGGAAGGCATGAGACTCCTATACAGCGGGTACGCCATACACATACAGCCCCCTGGAGGGGGCAAGGCGGTAGGGGTCCAGAAGGCTGCCGAGCTCCTAGGCGTGAACCTTAGGAGTGTTGCCGTTGTTGGAGACGCGCCGAACGATCTAGACATGTTCCTACCCTTATTCTTCAAGGCGTGCCCGGGAGACGCCGACCCGGAAGTCAAGAAGCGCTCAGACTATGTAGCCGCCAAACCGGGCGGCGAGGGGTTCGCCGAGATAGCAGACTACATTTTAAACTATTTAGATTCCTGAGATCGCCAAAACCCCCCGGGTGGGGATGAAATATAGCAAACCGTGGGAGCCGCCGACGGCAATGACCGGAGGCTCTCGCTTGACCCGGCTATAACAAGTATCTTAACAGCACTGCCATAAGCCTCGGCCTAGTGAGGGCGGCCCTCTTAAGCTCGCCTAGCGTGAACTCTCCAAGGGCTACCTTGGCGTGGAGATCTCCAGGTATTGAGAGTAGAACCTTCCTCCTGGCTTCCGGCTTGAGACGTTTCATCTTCTCCAGGATATACCTCTGAGCGTTGACAGCCTCCGCCATCCTGGACTTAAGCATTGACCGTCTAGGATCCGAACCCCCCGCTATCGCTTCTGCCACCGCGGCCGCTGAGAGAATGCTGGGGCGTATCCCCTCGCCGGTCAGTGGTAGCACGAACCCGGCAGCCTCCCCCACCTTTAAAGGCCAGCCTTCGGGGACGTTCACTCCCCCTACCGCGATTTTTGCTCCCTCCACTCGTATGGGCTTGGCGCTCCCTATATGGTCGAGGAACTTGTACAGTAGCTTGAGGAGCCCGCCTGCGCTCCTATAGCCTCCGACTCCGGCTTCAACTGTGCCGTCGCCTCTGGGGAAGAGCCAGTAGTAGCCTAGGATTTCAGTGTCAAAGTAGACATCTATCTTCTCATCCTCTACGGGGAGGCTGCTACTAGCCGGTATTATGGCTTGGACGGCATCTATCTTCTCGCCCTGGTAGCCCGGGCTCCCCACTGCTAGTATTGTATTCTCCGGGGGCAGGCGTACTATGGTGCCGTCGTGTAGTTTTACAGTGTTCGCCTTCCAAACATAGTGAGATTTAAAATAAACATTAATATTATTATTATCTAGAAGTATGGAAGTATAGCAGGTTCTATCAATAATAAACCCTTCCAGCCCCGTAACTTCGACCGCGAACTCACCATCAACATAGAGTCTAGCACCCGCCAGCCTGTTAACAATACACTCGCCCGGAGGCTCCAATCCGAGCCTGGAGAGATCTACGCTCTTAGGTATCGCCCTACCACAAGGCTTAAGACCAGGCTTGGAGGCCTGCTCGTAAACCCTAACCTCGAACCCCCGCCTTGCAAGCATGCTGGCCAGGGCAGAACCTGCAGGACCAGCCCCAACAATGTTTACAATCCCAGCACTAGCCTCCAACGTTTAACACCCCAGCATTTAACTATGCTAGCGTCGGAAGGCTCGGAGTATATCTCACGTGCTCCTTTAGGGGACGCTCCGGATAATACCTTATATAGGCTGGTATGATACCTGTACGCTTTGAAACCAAACCGATAGGAGAGAAGAGGAGCCAGGTAGGACTCGAGCACCGGAGGAGGCCAGGAACAACATATTAGGATAGGGGCGGAGAACGGCTAGGCCTTCACCTCCATGCATGCGGTTCACCTCCCCGGACCCTGACAGTATAGTGAGGGTGCTAGGCTTGATGGACCCCTCCCGGGCTAAAGGAGTAGTTAGAGACCCCATACACGGGTTCATACCGTTCACACACCTAGAATATAGGCTTATGCAGCACCCCTTCCTGAGACGCCTGCACGATGTTAAACAGTTAGGGCTAAGCTATCTAGTATTCCCAGGAGCCTCACACACCAGGTTTAGCCACAGCGTTGGAACAATGCACGTGGCAGGCCTTATAGCGGAAAGAGTACTATTCCTCTCCCGCGACGCTAATCTCTGCGCGAGCCTTTTCGAGTCCTGCGATAAGGGCCCAAAGAATTTCATGAACATAGCACGGCTCACAGGCTTACTCCACGATATAGGGCATCCGCCCTTGAGCCACCAGCTAGAGATAAGCCTCTCACACATAATGGAGATCTCGGGCTGGGCCCGCTCGCTGGATTCGGAGCCTATAAGCAGGGATCTCGCAGAGAGGATAGTGCGTGAGGCCTCCAAGTCTGGCCTGGGAGGTGGTGGCAGGAAGCTCCACGAGGAGTATACGAGGGCGTTCCTAACTGTTCTAGCAGGAGATACGGGGATCCTTGACAGGGAGGAGTCGAGTCTAGTTGGATCTGTGAAGTGCGCGCTCTTCCCGGAGGAGGGTTTCGAGTGTCCCCTAGAGGAGCTCGGCCTCCGAACCACGGCATTGAGAGTGCTCCACAGCATAATATCGCACGATATTGTGGATGCTGACAGGCTCGACTATCTCGAACGGGACGGTGAAATGACAGGCGTCGTCTACGGCAAAGTTGACACTGCCAGGCTTATCCAAGCACTCCATGTTTCGGGGGAGGGCGAGATATCTGTTCACCCGAGAGGGTTGAGCGCTCTCGAGGATATTTTTGATGCGAGATACAAGATGTACAAGAACGTTTATCACCACCATAAAGTGCTTGCAATAAACATTGCTCTCACCAAGGCTGTTGAGGCAATATTCGAGGAGTGGGGTGAGCTCGCGCCTAGACAGCTTCTCAGTGCGGTCGAGGACCCCTCCCAGCTCTACAATGCTGAGAAGATGGCTGAGATCATCCGTGACGGCGTGATCCTATACTCCGATACCGATATTATGAGCCTGCTCAACAATGCCGCGACAAGCGGGTCTCCCAGGAGTAGGAGATGGGCAAAATCCCTACTGACCAGGAGGGATCTTCTCCCAATTACCCTGTTGAAGCGGCCCGATGTTCTGCTAGCCGAGATTAAGAGGAAGATAGGCGGGAGCGGTGGCAACGAGTTTCTAAGCGTCGATAGGGTGAATAGTGCTCTCTCCGCCCTTAAGAGCGAGGAGTTCAGGAAGCATCTGATCGAGATTATCTACCGGGCACTCAGGAGGGCCGGGCATGTGGATGTTTCGGAGGGGATAATTCTTGATTTCCAGGATATTAAAATTTTCGATGTTAAGAAGATTAAAACTTTCGAGCCAATGCTCAGCATCTATCTCGACTCTCTAGCCCGGGTCAGCTCTGTGAGACTGTTATACGCGTACATCTACAGCCACGACGAGGAGACACACAAGATCCTATACAGGAGTAGGGACGCCCTCCGAAAGATATTCCTAGAGGAGGCGAAAAGGAGGATCCACGAGCTGGAGATCTAGCGTATACTCCGGAGTATCTTCTCCACTAGCTTCTCGTCGGGCTGTATGCGCGCCTCCAGTATTTCTTCGACCCTTTCCGGGTCGGCTAGTAGCTCCCGGGAGAGGAGTCTAACCCACTCCTCCCCGCTCCTCTCAGCCAGCAAGCGCAGACCCTTCATTACGCCCTCAAGCCCACCCCCGCCAATCTCCTCAGCCGCGCGAACCACCGCGGCAGGAATAGCCCACCGAACCTCCCAAATACTAAGCTGAGACATACCGCCTAACCTCCCATGCTTCCAAGCATATGGCTGGCTTCCAATTAAGGAGATTCCAGGTAACTAGGCCTCCTAGTCCCGCTGGGCTGGTATTATTGCGGTCTCACCCGGCGTTAACCGGGGGGTGATCGAGGGAGCAGCGGCCAACGTCAACTACAGGAGAAAAGAGCGGGATCGGACGGGTAAGTGGTCCTCACAGCCTTCGCTCAGACCGGGAGTAATACTTCATCTCCCGCCCACGGTTAGGGGTGTAGGCGA
>JALSOR010000058.1 GCA_026986415.1 Acidilobaceae archaeon | reverse complement strand
TGATACCCGCTTGTTAGGCGCATGGAGGTTGCTGGGCCGAGCCTGTAACTCATCATCGCTCACCCATAACCAAATAATTTTAATTATATTAATAATAAAAATAATATATACTGATTAAGGGGAGATTAGCCTAAATTGTATCGGTTTCGTTTGTGTCAGTGGTTGTTACCGTGTCTAGGTAGCTTGGGTTTAGCGCAAAGGCTCCCGCCACTACTGATACGATTATTATTCCGAGCATGCGTTTGTACTTCATTTCATATCAACCTAATCTTTCTTTTTATGTTCTGTTTAGGATTGTTGGTGGCTTTAAAATCGGGGATTCATAATTGGTGAAGCTTCAGGAGTTTAACGTGTTGCCGGGATTAGCGGGAATCTCTAATATTTCAAAATAAAATGATAGTAATGGAGTTTTAGTCGCCTGCTAAACCTTGATGTATTAGAACAAGTACAAGTAGAATTATTGCGAGTATTCTTTGTGAATGGATTAGTCTCATTGCAAGTTTTATTTTCCTCCATTTTGCATATCTCATTATCAAGCCTGAAATTGTTAGGAATATTATGAGAGCGACCATTACATATTCGAGAGTTGTTGCATACTGCATGTTTAGATACCCGTGAATGAACGCGGCTGTTGCTGCAATTGGGTTTCCTATACTATGTATGTCGAGAGCGTATTTGTAGAGTTTTGGTGGGAGTGATATTCCTAGATATTGTCTAGCGTATTTTGGTATGACATAAATTAATGTGGCGAATAAGCCGCCATAGAAGCCTATTGATCCGAGCGTCTCTTCTCCTTCGTTTTCTTCGTATTCTCCGTTGTGTTCATTGTCTGCTTTTGTATTTAGTGATAGAGTAATTGTCGTAATTAGAAGCATTATAATTACTATTAGTGCTATTTGCTGCATCTTCATATTGTATCTCCCTCTAGGAAATATCGATTTCTAGGTATTTTATAGTTCACGTGTTTTGTACTCTGTTTGTTTGTTGAACCACCGTCACGTTGATAACACCATTTTGTCTATTTTCGGTTGGATCAAGCTCTAAAAGTCTATTTTATGAACAATCGGTGTTTTCTAATTTTATTCTACTTTTTCGGCGTATAATGTTCTTCTATGAACCTCTGTTATTCGTGCTGTGATTTCTTGTCTTATATGTTGTTGTATGCTCTATTAGATTAATTAAAGGTGCTGTTAGTGTTGAAACACTTTATAGTAGTTGATCTTGCATGGTAATGAACCGGATAGAGGAATGCTGGGTGTCTTGGAGATCCGCTCTTAATAGTGATATTAGCGGTAGCTGGCTTGGTCTTGGCTGTTGTTGCAGGTGCCTTTCCGGCGTATAGGGCATATGAGCAGGCTATGGGGTATGCTACTCATGGAAGAAGCCATGTGAGTGATGGAGATATACTATGTTGATGTTGCTAGAAGATATCTCGTCGAGATATTTCACATCGACATTAACTATTATGATGATGTGTGGAAAACCAGAGACGAGTATTTTAACCTCGAACATCCTCCCCTCGGTAAGTATATCTGGCAGAAAGCTTATAGGTAGAACTGTTAGATCTCCTGTCCGGGATAAATGGGTTCCAGTGCTTCCCGCCAGCTTCGTCGACCCAGATATAGGTATCAGGTATAGTTATGAGCGTACCGGCTCACGCTTCATTCGATCTCGTGGTATTAGAGGATTTAAAGAAGTCTCGGTATAGATCGCTCTATTGTAGCCTCTCTAGATTGACTCTTTCAGGGCTCTCCTGAAATAGGGGTTCCTTCTTGCTAGGTCTCTTATGGCCGCCTCTACAGGCATGTCTGGGTGTACTTCTTCCTCGATGAAAACCCCTGTCCTACCAATTCTTCTCCTCCTCGAGAGGACCTCCACTCTCTCGCGCACAGTATCTATGCTCACCCCTAGTATTCTAGCCGTGTACTCCTCGTTACCCGGGACAGGTATTTCCACGTGGCCCGTGCTTGTAGGTATTATGAGGGAGAGGTTTTTGTTGACGCCTGGAACCCGCCTCCCGGCTCTAACTCCTTCTAGGCCGAGCTCTCCTCCCCACCTGTAGAACTCCCTCTCCCTAGGCCTCAGCCTTGCCAGGGGGTAGCTTACCACCTGCTCCTCATTATAGTCTAGCACGAGGTATACTTTGGGCACGTAGTGGGGTGTCGCCATTACTATGTACTTCCCCACTATCCTGTACCCGGCCCTCTCCAGTGCGAGCTCCACCAGGGAGGGCTGCGGGGGCTCCAGTATTATAGTGTCTATATCGCTGTCCTCGCGGACATCTCCCCTCGCGATACTGCCGTGGACTGCCACGGGGAGCCTGAGGGTTGAGAGCGCTGCTAGCAGCTTCTCCGCCTTCCTCCTCTTCTCGTATAGTAGCTGCCAGTGCTTGGAGTCGTAGTAGACCTCCTCTTCATAGCTGGTAATGCTTGCTCACCTAGTATATGCTACCCTCAAGGAGGCCGAAAAAGTCTACCACCGCGTCCCTCAGCTCCCCGAACGGGTATCCCACCTGCTCTACAAGCGTCCCCCACGCATTCAAGAGTTCCACCGCGACAAGCCGGCTAGCACTGCTCCCCGAGACCTGGTCCATAAGGAGCCTGGCCTGGGCAGGAGGGTAGACGTAGAAGTCCCCATACATTCTAAACCACTCTATAACCGGCGGCTCCCGGATACCAGCCTCCAGCCTGAGCGTGAAACCGTCGCTCGAAACATACTCCTTAGAAACAGTATTCCCCTCCCTAGCAGGGTCCAGCCAGGCCGTCGAGGACAGCCTCTTAAGGCTCTCCTCTAACAGGTCGCCGGGCCCCAGCGTCGCCCCTGCTCTCACCCTCACGCCTTTCCGGGCGAGAGCCTCCTCCAGGCAGCACCTGTCCCCGCACAGCTCTATGAGGGGCCTCTGCAGGATCTTCCCGGGGCAAAGGTGGAGGCTGCCGCAACCGCAACCAACCTTTAACGGGCCCTGCAGCCTCACAGTATCTGCCAGCCAT
>JALSOR010000057.1 GCA_026986415.1 Acidilobaceae archaeon | reverse complement strand
CCAGCGCTAGACGAGCAGTAGGCTACTGTCGACCCCTTATCTGAGATCTTAAGGATCCTCGCGGGAGCTAGGATGCGGCTCGAGAATACTCTAGCCCCGGCCGGGGAGTACACTTCTACTCCGAGCCCGGGGATGTATGCTGCCACGTACCCGTTGCTGGACACTGATGTTTTCATAGATGAGAGTAGGGCTATGCTTGAGAGCGTGTAGGTCCTGGACCATAGGGTCTGCCCGTCGTGTAATAATATTAGTATTACTGTGACGGGGCCGGACTGTTTAATGCTCTGCGGTAGCAGGGCTACCGCCACGTACCTCCCGTTCCTGCTCGCGGAGAACGCTACTATACGCCCGTCGAGCGGGGCCGCGTATATGCGTGAGCCCTCGCCGTTGTAGGCGTAAAGTACTGTTCCCCACTCTGTGGTCTCGCCTATAATGTAGCCGGGGAGGCCTGGGGCGACACTGTATACGGGTGCTCCCGACACGGTGTATGCGATGTATGGGAACCTTTTCTCGTCGATAAGCTTGCCTTTAGAGTCGATTATTAGGGCGGACCCGTGGGAGTCTAGCGCGAAAATTTTGTGGCCGCTGTTCGATATTCCCACCTGGACTATAGAGTTACTAGTGTATGATACGGACCATCTGAGCGGGTCCTCCTGGGCGGCTGCGACCACTCCTGCTAGTACCGATAATAGTACCAGGATGAGTAGTGCTACTGTTCTGCCCTGCATCCCGCTTCACCCAGTATGGTCTCGATAGCTTTATCGTCGGGGGCCCATAGGCCGCGCGTCCTAACGGTCTTAACACCGTAGGGCTTGTAGACGTCCAGGTCATAGTCGCTGTCACCCACGAAAACTATACTACACGGGTCATAGCCGAGCCTTTCCAGCTCTTTGAGGTGGCTCAGCCCCTTACCCTTCCCCGTTTCCGGGTCATGGCAGAGTACTATATCGAAAAGCTCCCCCAGCCAGTCAACCCTCGAAACTATATGGCACTCGTTATTAGTTGATACCGCCGTTTTGAGCCCGCACCGTTTGAGCCTGCCTATCCTCTCCCATACTAGCCTGTCCGGCCTGTGCTTCTCCAGTATAATTATTTTCTGCTCCTCGAACCTCCGCGCTACCCCTTCTATCTTGCCGGGCGGGACGCCGATTAGGCGTAGCTGGTCTCTAAAGCTCCTCCCGGAGAGGCGTAGATACTCCTCCCTCGCATCTCTCCACGGGAGGCCTGTAGCCTCCGATATTAGTGTCGCCGCGGCGTCGGCATATTCCCCCATGGTGTCTATGATTGTGCCGTCAAAGTCGAACAGGACTAGTCTAGGCCTGCACTTACGCCCTGACGACATCCTTCACCACACTACCCGGGACTATGACTCTCCTAATAGTATCGACACTCTTATAGAGAATGTCGACCGGCGGGTTCTCGTAGAACCTGTAGGAGGCCATAGACCTCTCTACCAGCTCTTGTGGCAGGCCTGTGAGACTGCTCAGTGAGTCGCGTAGTACTGGGTCTCCCAGCCTTCTCATGGCCTCTGAGACGCTGTCCTCCATCATCCTTGATATTCTCTCGTATTCCCCTTCCAGCATACTGTTAGCGCCTAGGAGACAGCACACTTCCAGATCGCACGGCTCGACTTTTAACCCGAAACTCATGGCCATTGAGAGGTATGGCTCCCAGAGTGGCGCGGCCTTAACCCTGCCGCCCACTACAAGGTAGAGTATCTCGTCGCCGCTAGAAGCATATATTCTCGGCGGCTCCAAGCCGTGCTTCTCCGCACAGTACTCCATGCTGCTCGCCATTGTTGTGGCGTGACCTCTAGAGTAGGGCTTATCTATCCTGGACCTAGCAATGCCTGCCCCGCCCCCGCTCCCGCCCCCTATAATGTGTACTCGCCCCCCGCTCACACGGTGCGCTAGGATGAGCGTGGGGAGCGGGGCCATTGCCAGGTGGAGTTTCCCGCTTATGAGATGGTTGACCTCCAGGTATGGGTCGTCATAGACTTTAACATAAACATTCTCGTACCTGCCCCTCAACTTTCGGAGGAACGGGATTATGTATGGGTATTCCGCCGCCCGTAGGATGCCTACTAGTATTATGCCGTTGGCCGGCGCTCTCGGGCTGGGCCTCACCACCAGTATCTTTCCCCGCTTCTCTATCTCGACTAGGCCCTCCTCTGCCAGTTTCATGACCCGTTTCCACGCGCCGCTCCTGGAGTAGCCGGTTCTCCTTGCTAGCTCTGAGAGGCTTATCTCGCCTGCCTCCATGATTGTTCTTAGAATGTCTCTCCTGTTATAATTCATGCTGTCCTCCCACTTGTAGAACAATTGTTTCCTTACGCTTAAATATTGGAGGAAACATTTGTTTCCAACATCATGGGTGAACCCCGGGATGGAGTGGAAGGTTGCGGCCCTAGCATTCACAATACTCCTCCTACTAATGTACCTGCCCCTAGCCGGCCCCGTCTCCTCGAGACTGCACGGGTGGGGTCTCTACGCGTACTATACCCTCGACGCTCTCGCAGCACTCATAGCAGCATGGGTCTACAGGTGGGGTGGTAGGAGTTGACAGGCCTCCTAGCACTATTCGTGGCTGTACTCGCAATCTACTTCATACTGGGCACCGTACTGGCCTGGGCCAGTAGGAGGAGCCTGAAGAGTAGGAATATACGTGAATACTACGTTGCAGGCGGCAGGCTAGGCACCTTCCTGAGCGCTCTAACCTATGCGGCTACAACATACAGTAGTTTCATGATCGTCGGCCTCGTAGGGTTCGCATATGCTACCGGCGTGGGAAGCCTCGGCTTCGAGCTCTCATACTACGTAGCAACACTCGGACTGCTATCACTAGTATCCTACAGGGTATGGACTATGAGTAGGGCCCGTGGCTGGATAAGCCCGGGAGAGATGATAGGCGACCTGGCTGGAGCCCGGTGGATAGCGGTTCTAGCGGGAATACTATACCTGGGAGCCCTCATACCGTACGCCAGCGCCCAGGTCAAGGCTATAGGTGAGACCATAGCCGCTAGCGCCGGCGGGCACTACTATCTATGGGGGGTACTATTCGGGCTGGCGGTAATGCTGGTGTGGAGCGGTCTAGCAGGCATATGGAGTGTCGCTGTCACCGACGCCCTCCAGGGGCTCTGGATGCTCGTGGCCGGGACCCTCCTCCTAGCCTGGCTTGTAGCAGTGCTACACTCTCACGGCATCACACTGTCAATGGTGGGCCGTGTCCTCGACTCTAAAGGGCTAATGAGCGTCGGGAAGGGGTTCTGGACCCCAGCAATGTTCCTCGCCTTCACCGCGCCATGGATCTTCTTCGCCGTGACCAACCCGCAGGTCGTCCAGAGGCTCTACATGCCAAAGGACGAGCGGAGCCTTAAAGGCATGATCAAGTGGTTCGGGGTCTTCGGCCTGTACTATACTGTCCTGGTAACGCTGATAGGCCTCCTAGCGAGAGGCGGCGTTATGCTCAACGTTCTCGACATCCACCCGGCAAAGAAAGACCAGGTAACACCACTACTCCTAACCGTGACGAACCCCGTGCTCGGAGCCATAGTCTTCACAAGCATTATAGCGGCGAGCGTGTCAACAGCAGACAGCATACTCCTAACCCTGGCGTCGATAGCCGCAGAGGACCTCACGCCAAGCGGCTGGGACGAGGGGAAGAAGAGGATCGTGGGCTACGCCGCGCTCGTCATAGTCGCTATCCTAATGGCGGCCGTGGCCGCCCTTAGAATATCATACATCGTAGCTCTAAGCGTGCTGAGCAGCGTGCTCCTGCTAGGCTTCGCCGTACCGACACTGGCACTAGTAGCCGGTTTGAGGGTTGAAGCGTGGAGCGTGGCGCTCTCGATACTCACAGCACCAGCAGTGATAATCGCGGGCTACCTGTACGGGCTCCACGAGCCCGTCTTGCTCTTCGCCCACCCAGTACATGGTCTACCGCTAAGCGCCTGGATACTCATTATTTCAACTATTATAACCCTACTAGGGGTTAGGCGTGGATCCCGCTAGGCTAAGGGCACGCCAGGGATCCTCCAAAACTGTTTATCTTCTCCCAGCATGCCCAGCTCCTAGCAGTGGAGGGAAACCCTTGTGCAAAAAGCCTGGCCCAACGGTCGAGCTCATAGCTCCCGACGGGAGCACGGCCCGGTTGGAGAGCATATGGCATCCGAGAGGCTGTATGGGTGCTAGGCAGGACCACCTCGACATTATCCTTCCCAGGAGGCCTCTGTGCGGGTTGAGGGAGGCTTTCAGTAGGGGTGGAAGCGTCTTCCGCCCAGTAATATCTGGTGATGGGAGGCTGAGGATCGACCTGTCCAGGCATCTGGGCTATTATTGTGTTCTCGAGCTCGAATGGCCAGGGCGGGAAACGCCTAGGAGGGTATATGTGATGTTGACGCGTGGAGGGCGCCTCTACGTTGGCAGCGTAAAATAGGGTTTAGATGGGTAGGAAGGGTTGGAGGGAGCCGTATTATTCTCCCTCCTCTACTAGTATCCTGTGGAAGTCTACCGTCTTACTAGGCTTCTCCGGCAGTATGCCTTGGGGCCTGAAGTAGAGTACGAGTATTATTATTACTCCGACTAGGATGTTGCTCAGGTATGGTATTATCGTCATTATCGTTGTACTGGTACCACTAATGTAGACGGGGAGGAGCTGTACGAGTCTCTGGAGTATGAGGAATATCACTGTTCCCAGGACGGCTCCCACATTGTTGGCCATACCGCCCAGTATCAGGTAGGCCCAGGGGAAGAAGGTCCATTTGACCCTGTCGAACCCCATTGACACGGTGCTCGGGGTCGCCTGTATGAATGCGAGCCCTGCCAGTGCGGCTATCATGCTTGAAACCATGATGACCTTCAGCCTTATCCTGGCGACATCCCTCCCGTAGACTCCAGCTGCTATCTCGTCGTCCCTCACGGCTCTCATAGCCCTGCCCATGGGGCTGTTAGCCAGCTTCTCCGCGTACAGGAAGGTTATCGCTGCGAAGACTGCAGCCAGTATTAGCGCGGTCCGGAGCCCGTTGCTGCCGAACCTCATAGCCCATATGCCCTGTGGCCCTCCGTTGAGGCTCGTGGTCTGCTGGAAGATAACCATGACCATGAGCTCGCTGAAGCTGAGGAGTAGTATTGCCAGGTACTCCTCCCTGAGCCTTACGGCCGCGAAGCTCGCGAATAGGCCCATGGCGGCGGATAGTGCAAGCGCTATTGCCAGTACGGCTGTGAAGAGCAGTGCCGCTAGTGCTAGGTGGTGCTGGAAGTACGGGTATATGTAGCTGGTAACAACTATCCTGTTAGCATCCGTATCCCCGGCCGCCTGGACGAGGCTCTTGTATGTCCCTATCCCTATCTCCTGCAAGTGTTTCAGGGCTTCCGCGGCGAGGCCCGGATCGGTCTTCTCCAGGAGGTATGCGGCCAGTCTTATCCCTATTCCCTGCGCGGCCCATGCGCCCATGAAGACGAATACTGCCTTCCCGAAGTTTGGTATGCCGGTGAAGCCGGCCTCCAGGTTCAGGCTTATGGTCACTATGATGTATACTAGTACTAGGAGGATCCACGTCTCAGTGAACGGGTTCTGTATCACGCCTATCACACCTCCCTCTCAGGCTTCCTGGACCGGGCGGTTTTCAAGCCCATCCTGGAAAGAAGGCCTCCCCAGTCTATGCCCGCCAGCCCCTGGGGGGCTGTTAGTAGGACTATGATTACCAGGCCCAGGCTCATGAGCTTCTCATAGTTTACGAAGCTGAAGGGTGGTAGGTGGAGTGATGGTGCGAGGTAGTTGTTATAGAATAGGTTTAGAAGCTGTGTTCCAAGCTTCTCTGCCAGGCCTATGAGGAAGCCTCCTATGAGACCCCAGTAGACGTTCCCTAGACCGCCTAGTATGCTGCCCGCGAATATGCTCACGATTATGAGGTTGCTGTTGTTGGGGCTGGTGTCTTTGAGGCTGAAGACTAGTAGTGCTCCTGCTAGGCCTGCTAGCGCGCCGCTTATGAACCATGATATGGTGTATACCGCTTTAGTGTTGACCCCCATCACCTCTGCGAGGTCCGGGTTTTCTATTGTCGCCCTCATTGCTATCCCGAACTTGGTCTTGGTGAGGAAGAGGTGGAAGAGTATGGTTAGTATTATCGCGGCGACGGGTAGGAAGACGTGTGACTCTGCTATTTGGGTCCCGCAGCAGTTCAGTGTGACGTCCCAGCTCTGCACGCTGGCCCCGAACAGTTTGGGGAAGTGTTTCCCGTGTGCCAGGTTTAGTATCATGCTTAGGATGCTCTGGAGCATTATGTCTATGGCGAACGTTGCTATCATGAGGCCTATCACGTCGCTCCCCCTATCGGCTAGGGGTTTTAGTATTACGAGGTAGAGGACTACTGCCGTGACCCCGGCTATTATGAATCCTGCCAGGGCGCTCGTAACGAAGAGTGGGAGCCCCTTAACATTGTACATGTACCTGTCTATTAGGAAGAGCGTCGTTATACCCCCGATCATCGCTATTGTACCGTGCGCGAAGTTGGCCACCTTGGTAGTGACGAATGTTAGGCTCAACCCCATGCTGAGGAGCCCGAGGGCTGAAGCGTAACCTATGGAGGCCATTAGGAAGTACAGGCTTATCCCAGCGGCCATCCCTCTCCCACCTCCTATTTTGCGAGGCCCAGGTATAGCCTCCCGAGATCCTTGTTTGCGAGGAGATCCTTGGCGCTACCATAGTAGGCGATCCTGCCGGAAACGAGTAGGAGGGCGTTATCCCCTATCTCCAGGCCCAGCTTGGCGTTCTGCTCTACAAGTATTATCGTCTTGCCGAGATCGTTCCGGAGCCAGAGGATCTTCTCTACAACCTCTTTCGCCGCTATAGGAGCGAGCCCCGCCGTTGGCTCGTCGAACATCATGAGGTCCGGCTCTCTTATGAGTGTCATCGCCATTGCTAGGAGCTGCCGCTGGCCGCCGCTCAGGCTCTTAGCCTTGTCGTGGAGCTTGCTTTTCAGGAAGGGGAAGCTCTCGAGGACGGTTCTAACCCTCTCGTCCACAACGTCCGGGGGGAGCGTGTACCCGGCCATTCTCAGGTTCTCCTCTACCGTGAGCTCCGCGAAAACATTATTGGTCTGGGGGAGATAGGCGAGCCCTTTCTTCGCCTTCTCGTGGGGCGGCAGCCTGGTGATGTCTTCGCCCCTGTAGATTATCCCGCCACTGTAGACCTTGGCGATCCCGAATATTGCTTTGAGTGTTGTGCTTTTACCGCTACCGTTCGGGCCGACGACTATGAGGATCTCTTTCTCGTCGACCTTGAAGTTCAAATCGAACAGTATGTGGAACCTCCCGTACCCCGCGTTTAGATCCTTAACCTCCAATATTGGGGCCATACCATTACACCCCTCCAACACTCATATGTGCGCCGTGGCGATCCTCAGCCTCCCAGGTAGCTCTCGATAACCTTCGGGTGGTTCAGGACCTCCTCTGGGGTGCCGTGCGCCACAACCTTACCGTAGGCCATCGCGTACGCATAGTCCACGTAGCCTGTGGCAATGTCGAGCCTGTGCTCCACTATTAGGAATGTGATCCCCCTCTCATCCCTGATCTGCTGGATCCTCCTGAATATCTCGTGAGCCAGGGTCGGGTTGACCCCCGCCGTGGGCTCGTCCATTAGGACTACCTTAGCATTGTCCGGCATGAGGCTCCTTGTAATCTCCAACAGTTTCATCTGGCCCCCGCTCAGCTCTCCCGGCTTCTTATCCCAGAGGTGGCGGATCCTGGTGAACGTGATAAGCCGGACGGCCCTCCTCACAGTCTCCTCCTCGAAATCCCTCCAGAGCCTTTTCATTATCCCGGTGAAAACCCCTTCTCCCGGGTTACCGTGTCTCGCGAACGCCGCGTTCTCCAAGACTAGAAGACCTGCGAATAGTCTGGGAATCTGGAAGTTCCTTACCAGGCCCCTCTTGAACCGCTCGTGAGGTTCGAGCTCTGTTATGTCTTCACCGTCGAGAATGACCCTGCCGGAGTCCGGTTTCAGCACTCCGCTGAGAACGTTCATGAGCGTGGTCTTACCGCTACCGTTAGGCCCGATCAGGAGTGTTATCTTACCCCTTGGAACCTCTACTGTTACACCGTCGAGCGCCCTAAGGGCCCCGAAGGTTTTAACCACGTTCTCCGCTTTCAGTATCGCATCCACGCCGCATCACTCCCCCTCTTCCACGCCGTGCGGGCCCGGCCATCCTGAGGGGTGGTCCCCGCCGGAGCCTCTGGGCGGCGTCCGGCTCTGGGGCTTACCCTATGGGTGCCCACTCGTCCCGCCTTTAAACGTTTCCCATTATCGTCTCACAACGAGACGATACAAAAACAATATTATTCAATATTATATTATAGGATAATTATAGAATAATGGGAGAGGGAAAAATCAGGGTTACGAGCACTGGAGCGGGTTACCGTTAACCTTCTGGAAGCTGTCGGTCTGGTACTTGTAGATCTCGTAGAGCACCCACTGTGGGTGGCCGTTGACCGTTTTGATCACGAATATTCCGTAATCGCTGACCTTCCTGTCACCGTACTGGTTGAGGACGATCTTACCGGTCACACCCTGGTAGGTCTGGACCACGCTCCATATGGCGTTTGCGACCTGGTCGGGGGTCGCCTTTGGTCCTCCGGCCTTCTGTATTGCGAGTCCCATTACCCAGACAGCATCATATGCTATGAGGCTGTACGGGTCCGGCGGGTAGCCGAGCTTCTTTTCGAGGGCGCAGTAGACGGGCTTGGTCTTGTTTGTGAGGCTGAACGTGACAGTGTTCTTCCAGTTCACAGCCTCTGCGAACGCTACCGCGTCGGGGTTCTGGAGTATGCTCTGGCTCAGGGCGGTCCCGTCGCTACCATACCACTGGACCTTCTTGAGCACGTCGTAGCTGTTGGCGCTCTTCAGTATGCTGCCGACCTCGTCGAAACCTATGATCTCGACTCCTATCTGGCTGTCGGGGACTCCCTGCTTCTCCAGGTCCTGGACCGCGGTTGCTATGCTCTGGACCAGGTTGTCGAAGTTCGCGGCCTTGGGGTCGTAGGGTATCATCTTGTACACGTTTATGCCCTCCTGTTTCGCATAGCCTGAGATAGCGTTGGCCAGGCCCTTGCCCCAGTCGTCGTTCCTATAGGCTATTATGACGTACTTCTTACCGTCATCCTTGTAGAGCTTTGCTAGAACCTTGCCCTGGAGGTTGTCCGGCGGGGGGAACCTGAAAACTGTGTCCTTGATCGCAAGGCTCGGAGCAGTACTGCTCTGGCTTATAACTACGGCCTTCTTACCCTGCTGTATGGCGCTCACTATCTGGGAGAGCTCCGCGCTGCTCATGGGGCCTATGAAGAACCTTATACCCTGGCTGTACAGGGTGTCGAACTGCTGTAGGGCTTTGGTCGGGTTCGTCTCAGTGTCTACAACTACGATTTTAACCTGGAATCCGGCGTTGTGCTCTGCGAGATACTTGTTCAGGTCGTTAGCAGCCATCTCTATAGCGTACTCGTTACTCTTACCGAAGCTTCCCAGGTCTCCGGTTAATGGGAGGAGGGCTCCAATCTTTACAGTGGCGGTCTTCCCGCCGGCTGTTCCCCCAGCAGTACTGCTGGTTTGTGCTCCGGATGTCGTCTGGGATGAGGTCGTGGTTGTTGTTCCCTTACCTTTCATTGCCACATACGCGGCGGCTCCTGCTATTATGATTATGATAATGATCGCCGCGGCGAGTGCTTTCGCGTCCATGCTCCCACCATCATGGGGCGGTCTTACTGTACCTCACACTCAACTGTTCAACTCTGAAGTTTATATGCTTGTCTGTCCCACGAAGAGATTCTCATATTAGAAAATGTGACAATATATTATCTAACAGGTAAACTATCCCACCATAAGCCCATACAGCATCTGGGAAGCATGAACGTGGGAGGCTCAGCAGTCAACGCCCCGGCCATAGCATGCTAAGCCGTGCAATAATAAACAACCGGCTCATCATCGCCCCAATAAAAACTTCCCGCTATAGCACGCTAAACGCTCATTCCCTTCACAAGTAAAGAGCGGGTCTAGAATGATGGTGGCTCCACTACCCTGCGCGCCACCTCGACAGCAGATTTAAGCTTCTCCTGGTGGTCCCGGAGGAACTCCACGAGCATGTCCGCCGCCCTCCTCTTACAGGGCCCGCAGAGTATTCTCCCCGTCTCGCACTCCTCCCTAATAGCCCTCAAAGTCTCATCGTCCGGGACTAAGTGATACCTGTATAGCTGGAAGACGACGCACTTGTCTGGCATGCCGCCAAGCCTCCTCTGCTCCTCGGCCGTAGGCCTCCCGCCTGTCAGGGCGGCCATAAGCTTCCTCCTAGCGAGCTCCGGCGGGTCTGTTAGGAATATCGTGTAGTCGGGCCTGCTACTGCTCATTTTAGCCCCGTCCAGGCCCGGGATGAGGGTATGATAGGTGCTTGCTGGCGGTAGGAGGTCGACTACGCCTTTCATCCTGTCGGCCAGGTCTCGTGCTAGCCTGAGGTGGGGGTCCTGGTCCGCCCCGACTGGTACCACTACATGCTTGTAGCCTCCATATTCTGGTAGTTCAACGTGCAGTATGTCGCTGGCCTGTGTGAAGGCGGCCATTACCTTGCCGGGTGTTAGATCCCCGTATATTGCTTCCATCTCGCTCATGGTCACCTTCCCGCTGAACAGTTGTATGAGCCTATAGTATGGTGTGCCCCTGTTGGTCTGGAAGTAGAAGACGGTCTTCTCAGCGTCCAATCCTAGCGCTATAAGGTTGGCCACGTACTCCTCGATCCCTATCCTTACTATCTCGCTCCTGGGGAGCCTCCTAACTGCGAAGGCCTCCGCGTCGGCGAGAGCCACGAACACCTTGAAACCCAGCCGCTGATAGTAGATTAGCTGGTCGGCAGTCATCTTATGGCCGAAATGGAACCTCCCGCTCGGCATGAACCCTGTTAGTACCGCTACCTTCTCCCCCCGGCTGTAAGCGTTTATGATCCTGTCCAGGTCCCTGTGGCCGAAGATTATCCCCCTCCTCATGTGGAGGCTTAGAGGGATCCCCTTCTCCGTGAAAAGGGGTATCAGCTCCTTGAAGGGCCTGATGCCGAAAACCTTCAACAGCCGCTCATAGTCGAGGGTTTTTGGAGCACTCCACGGGTCGATTTTTAGGCTCATAGCCCTGGGACACCCAGGTTGACGTAGAAACGGGCTTATGCTACCAAAAAAGTATGGGTGCTCGACTTATTCTATGCACGCCCGGTAGAAGAGGCTTGGAGGAGGGCTCTACGGTCTATTTCTTGTCCCCGACTTTCAGCCTATAGACCCTCTGTCCACCCTCGTCAACAGCTTCTATGAGCCCGGCCTCTAACAGTTTTTTGAGCCTCCTGTATAGGGGCGTTTTCGGTATCCCTGTTAGTGTCATGAGCTCGCTCGCAGTCTTCTCCCCGTCTTTCAGCGCGTCTAGTATTAGATGGTCCCTATCGTCTAACCCTATCCTAACCTGGACCTCCTGTTTTTCCAGTGTGCCGGGAGTCTTGGACGGCCGCCTCTTCCTTGCCTGGTAGTAGAGGTATAGGCCTGCCCCCGCCACTATTATTGCGAGAGCTATCACTGCTGTCTTCAGAATATTGTTTCTCCCGTGCCCGCCGGGCCCCCCTCCCTGGCTTGTTGCCCTGTTTGTGCCGCCGGATCCTCCTGTGCCGGTGGATATTGTCGGCGATAATATGTATTTAATACTTATATTTTTACTGTAAAATAATAGTCCTGGAGTGCCATTTACAAGGACCGGTCTCGGGTTTGCAGGCGTAACCTCAACGGGAATCGCATCCCCAGGCAGCACGACCACGGTAGGACAAGAGGCCCCGGACACCTCTAAGAGCCAGTACTCCCCCTGCTTGCTAGTCACAGTCTGGGTCACATAGTAGAGCCCCACTGTAGTGTTGTCGGGGACAGTAACCGCTATTAG
>JALSOR010000056.1 GCA_026986415.1 Acidilobaceae archaeon | reverse complement strand
CCCCCCCCCCCGGGTTGCTCGAAGCCCCGGTTAAACCTTATTTCCCATCCCCACAGGTTATTTCCAACAGCCTGGAGGGCATGATAGGCTTGCCTATGGTCCCGGTTGTACTACCAGTTGAGCTGTGGCCGACCCGTGCCTCCAGCGTTGAGGGTGTTGTTGCCAGTGTTAATGTGAGCCCTGGGGACACGGTGCGCGCCGGGGATGTCGTTGTCGAGGTGGAAGTCGAGAAGGCCATACTAGCCGTGGAGTCCCCCTACGATGGGAGGGTGGCTAAAGTACTGGTATCCCGCGGGCAGAAAGTCCGGCCAGGAGACCCCCTCATACTGTTGGAGGTGCCAGGGGAGGGTGGCCAATAAGCTGAAGATCCGGGTCCGTCCGTCCCCGGAGGCCGCACGAGTGGCAGGAGTGCTCAGGAAATACGGGCTCCACACTGTATGCGAGGAGGCATTATGCCCCAACATACTGGAATGCTGGGGGTCCGGGACGGCAACATTCATGATACTGGGAGATACTTGCACTCGCGGGTGCAGGTTTTGTAGCGTGAAAAAGGGTAGGCCCGAGCCGCCCGACCCTTCAGAGCCCGCCAGAATAGCGATGGCTGTTAGAGAGCTGGGCCTGCGCTATGTCACGCTCACCAGTGTCACCCGGGACGACCTCCCGGACGGGGGAGCAGGCCACTATGCGAGGACGATAAGACTGTTGAAACGGCAGGTTCCAGGCGTTATAGTTGAAGCCCTAACGCCGGACTTCCAGGGGAGGGAGGAGCTTGTAGCGTCAGTAGTGTCTGCAGGACTCGACGTTTTCGCGCACAACATAGAGACTGTGAGGAGGCTCACCCCGAAGATTAGAGATCCCAGGGCTGGCTACGATCAGAGCCTCCGGGTTCTGAGGGCCGCCAAGAAGGCTGACCCCGGCGTTATCACTAAGAGCAGCATACTTGTCGGGCTGGGGGAGACGCTCGACGAGGTTTACGAGGCGATAAGGGACCTCTCAGGCGTGGGGGTCGACATTCTGGTTGTGAGCCAGTACCTCCGGCCCACGCCCCGGCAGGTGCCCGTCAAGAGGATATACAGGATGGAGGAGTTCGAGGCCATCAAGAGGTACGCTCTCAGGGAAGGGTTCAAATACGTGTTAGCCCATCCCCTCGCGAGAACCAGCTACCGGGCATACGAGGCATACCTTGCAGCTAGAGGCGGGGAGACACGGTGATCCTCCACATATACTACGACATGAACAGGCGTGGAAAACACAGTATGGCCCTAGACATGCTCCTCCTCAGGGAAGCGCTCAGAACGGGCGAGGCCCACGCCAGAATATACTCTTGGACGCCATCAGCTGTGAGCATAGGCCGCCGCCAGGAGCCCACTAGCAGGCTACTAGAGAGGGCCTCCAGGCTGGGCTTAGACGTGGTGAGGCGCCCCACGGGAGGGACAGCGCTCCTCCACGCCGAAAACTTCGAGGTCACATATTCCATAGCGGTCCCGCCCGGATCGGTGGTTGCGAGGTATGGCGTGTGGGACTCCTCGTATCTGATAGCCTCACGCATAGCGGAAGCCCTACAGGACCGGTTAGGCCTCCCCGTCGAGGCCCGCGGGCCTGAGGGGGCCACCCGTTCGAGGCTGAGGCCGGAGCTCTGCCTCTCAGCCCCCGGCCCCGGGGACCTGGTAGTGGGGGGCTTGAAGGCGGGGGGCGCCGCCCAGTACAGGGCTGGCGGGGGCCTCCTACAGCACGGGCAAGTGCTCCTCTACGTGGACCACACTCTTTGGAGCTATCTATTCAATGTTGACACCAGCAGGATAGCGGTAGGGATCCTCCAGGACAGCGGGCCTTCCAGCGCTAGAAGCCTCCTGAGAGTGGCGGAGGCTGTAGCCTCGGGACTGTCGCGGCTCCCAGATATTATGGGGGTCAGCGTGGACCCTATACCGCTCAAACTGCAGGTCGAAGCGGGGAGGGAGGCAGATAGCTATGAGTACTCCCGGGCCGGCGTGTGATCCCCGCCTGGCCCTCATATTATGGGAGCCCCTGCGGCCCCCCTACGGGCTCCTGCTGGAGGAGGCGGCGCTCCGAGAGTGTAGTGGGCCCACGGTGATAGTGTGGCGTCACGCCCGCTCTCTTATCGTGGGGAGGAGGCAGGAGGCATGTGAGGAGGTCAGGTGTGAGACCGCTTCGAGGCTCGGCGTGCAAGTGTTTAGAAGGTCTAGTGGGGGAGGGACAGTCTACCATGATCCTGGCAATATCAACTTCTCGCTGGTCTGCCCGGAGACCAGGCTGGGGGTTGACACGCTATACAGGGAGGGGCTAGGCCTCCTCTGGGGCTGGCTCGCCAGCCTGGGGGTTATGCCTGTCGAGGCTAGGAACTATAACGACACGGTCTACAGGGGCTGGAAGATCTCTGGGAGTAGCGGTTACACTTCACGGCGGGGGAGCCTGTTCCATGCAACCCTCCTAGTCTCAGCAGATACCAGCATGTTGAGGGCCCTCCTCGACCCTCCCGTGGAGGAGATGGTTAGGAGGGGCGTGGACCCTGTTAAGTACAGGCCGAGGAACCTGTCCAGCATGCACCCCCATATAGACGTGTGGAAAGCGTATTCGGCGGTCGAACGCTTCCTACGCGGGAAGGGCGTGCTTGTCGAGCACGCTATCCCGGCACGCCTATATGCGGTCATGCTCGATGGAGCGGTCAGGGTACAGTTCCAAAGTCTTAAGGTCGGACTCCCCGCTCTACAGTCAAAGCCGGAGTAGCGGGTCGGCTAACAGTACAGGAGTGGAGAGTGGGTAGTAGCATTGAACGGGGCATTCAAGTCTAGAGGGGTTCTGGAAACAATATTCTCCCATAGGAGCATACGCAAATACAAGCCCGAGCCTATCCCAGAGGACCACCTAGAGCTCATACTGCAGGCTGGCAGGCGGGCGCCAACAGATGCGACACTCCACCTCTGGACAGCTATAAGGATCACGGACAAGCAACTGCGATCCAGGATCGCAAGCCTCATAGGCCAGAAGCATGTCGAAGAGGCGGCGGAATTCCTAGTATTCGTTGGAGACATGTACCGGACGGGGAGACTCCTAGAATACAGGGGTGTCGAGCCTGGAAAGCATGACTGCGCGCTACTCCTGTTCGCCGCTATAGACGCGGCGATAGCGGCGGAAAAC
>JALSOR010000055.1 GCA_026986415.1 Acidilobaceae archaeon | reverse complement strand
CGCGACGGAGAACCCTCCAATATAGGGTACCTTTAATGTTGTATTATGGTACGACACGACCACGCCTACAACTCGGCTATAGGGTATGCCCTCGTAGTTGCACGACGGGAAGCCCGGGTCCGGGTATGGGTTGTTGTCTCCCTTCACGAGATAGCATGTTTGACCGTTAACCTGGAAGACGTTGAGAACCCTGTGAATAATATACCGGGTACCCGCATTGTACACAACTATATCTCCCGGCTTTATCCTGTCAGCAGGCATCTTCCTGATGAAAACCACGTCTCCCGTGTGAAGCAGCGGCTCCATGCTGCGACCGTCAACTATTGCCATACGCACCTTTCCAGTATACGAAACGTAAATAGAAAGTATAATCAGCAAGACTAGCAGTGCTAATCCCGCCTGCCTTAGCGCCTCTTTCAATGCTGCCCCCACCGTTACAGGTAATCCCCGCCCAGGAAAAATACCATTGTCCAGCACACTTTAAAGACGTGGTGATAGGGACAGTGACGGGTAAAACCGTGAAGATCGGAACTTGCGGGTTCAACAGGTCCAGAAAGCTTATCTTCTCAGAGCTAGACGTGGTAGAGCTTCAGCAAACATTCTACGATCCGCCCCCTACTGAGAAGCTCGAGAAGCTCGCAGCAGAAGCGCCTCAGGGGTTCGAATTTACTGTTAAGGCATGGATGCTCGTCACACATAAGTATACTAAGATGTTATGGAGGAGGATTAAGCGTAGACTGCCAGGGCGTAGGGAGAACTACGGGTTTTTCCAGCCTACCGAGGAAGTTGAGTGGGCCTGGTCGGAGACTGTTAGGGCTGCTAGGGCGGTGAGGGCTAGGATAATAGTGCTTCAGAGCCCTGCAAGTTTCCGTCCTAGCGATCAGAATATTTCTAACGTTGAATCCTTCTTTAAGCGCCACGCGAATGAGGGGTTCCTCCTTGCATGGGAGCCGCGAGGGGAATGGTGGGAGCACCCCGATATTCTTGTCAGGTTGAGTTCTACCTATGGTGTTGTTATTGTTGGTGATTATCTCAGGGGGAGAGTACCCGAGTATTTCCCGGAGGGGGTCGGCTATACTAGGCTTCACGGGCTGGGAGGCGGGGAGGTTAATTATAGGTATAAGTATACAGACGAAGATCTCCTAAAATTAAAAAATATAATTTTTAAAATAAATAATAATATACAATATGTACTATTTAACAATGTTTACAGCTATGCTGACGCTGTAAGATTCAAGAACCTGCTACAGGGCAGAACGAAATAAGCCTCCACATAACAATAAGACCTGGCCCTGTAACCTGTGACTTCCAGCATACCGCGGCGGGCAACAACCCGCACAGGCCCGCCTGGTAGGCTGGAAGGAGGGATGAGGGGCCTCACACGTTTTAGACTACAGGGCTGGCCTAAAGCATGGTAGTCTGAGGTGGGCCTGTTTAGAGGAGTGTGTAGAGTATGCCACGCAACACTCTAGACTGGGAAAGGTGTGATCTATGTGGGAGGAAGGGTGCTACTGTTAGATGCACGTTTGGGGGGAGAATACTGAACTTATGCCCCTACTGCGCGCTCGCGCTCTCCGGAAAATACGGGTTAGAGTGTAAAGAGCTCGCGCTAGTGCTTCCCTCTACCACGCGGAGGCTTCACGTTACTGAGGAGGCCCTTGAGAGGATCAGGATGGAGGTGGCCAGCCGCTATTCCGCGAAACGAGCGGAGAGCGAAACACCCCATAAGACCTCTACAAGGCGGGGCGGGAGGCAGAAGAAAACTGTTTCTAAGAGAAGCTATTACCGTAGAAAGCGCTAGAGGGAGGGTGCTACATACACGTCCATCTTCTCACCGTTAGGGAAGGTGAACTCTACTTTCATGGGGAAGTCTGTTGAGAAGCTGACCTTTACGTTATCAGCCGCACCTGTAGGTTTAGTTGCGACTTCCAAGCTACTCCTCGTGTACGTCGCCCTGCTAGGCTCCGAGACGGTTATCGACAGTAGAGGGTCGTGCAGCTTCATGAGCCACTCATACTCTCTCTCCTCCCCCTCGGAGTGTACACGAACTTGTTCTTCCTCAGCATCGAACTCGATAGTATCTCCTACAACCTTAGCGTCTTGTATTATGGTTTTGAAATCGTCTGCCATGATTCCGAATGACACCGCGAAGTCTAGGCTGGGCTCTTTAAGCTTGAAGCTCTCATCCGGATGCGCAGTTATGTAGAACTGGCGTAAGAGCCCGGTCTTCCTGTCTCTAAGCGAGACTTTAAGTGCTTCCTGTTCAACGTCATACTCAATTATTAGATCATCGTTACGGGTAGCCCTCTTAACAACCTTGTTGAACTCGTCGGTCCTGAAAAGGAGGTTCACACTCTCATCGACAGAGTACTCGTCAAACGATATAGGCGGCATTTTGACGATAGCCATAGTAGTCTTATCAGGGCTCATGATATGGATCGCGAGCATATCCGTGCCTATAACAAGGAAACCCTCATCGTTAATCTTAGCTAGACTCTGCGTGATATACTTGAACTTAGAGGCCGCAGCATACGAGATCCGGATCACAGGAGGCCACCACCATATCTCTGATATCCAATCACGCCTAGGCGGGAAATACCCTTCTACTCTGCATCCTCCAGGGTGTACTATGTTTACGGCTAAGACAAATTAAACCCGTCAACCACAGATTCCCTGGGAGTCCGATACAAAGAAGCATGCGAGGTGGAAATCGAATGAGTAAAACAGTCACAATAGAGGTCGATATGGGTAAATACAAGAGCGTAGAGTTAGACCTTGAGGAGGCAGAGAAGCTTCTTGCAGAGGTCACTAGGATACTCGGTATCGAGCCAAACGACGTTAACGAGACGTACAGGATTCTGAGGAATTTTGACGCGTTCCACGAGACCATGAGAAAGAAGTTCAAGGACTACCTGGTCCCCTCAAAAAGCATGAACGATATGATACTCGGCAGGGTTGTTATTGATAAGGTCAAACTCATAAAGGAGGGAGATAGGAGGAGGGTCGTCCTCGTTTTCGACAGGAGGGTGCCTGTAGAGGTCCTAACTGAGGCCCTCAAGAATCTCGGCTACGATGTTGAAGTTAAAACATACAAATTTATTTAAAGGAAAAATCAGGATTCCTCGACCTCCTCTTGCTTGGCCTTACCCTTCTTCTTACCGCCCCTAGATTTCTTCTGCTTGCTCGCCTTACCTTTCTTCGATGTCTTCCTGGACTTGGAGGATCTCTTCGACCTAGACTTGACAGCCTTTTCACGCTCAACCCTAACAATCGGGGCTATCTTCTCCTGGTAAATCGCTCTAGCTTCTGTAATACTTATTTCGCCGTTTGCGAGCTTCTCCAGAATATCTACCGCGAGCAACATAATGTCGAGGAACTCGGGGCTGACACGGAACTCTGTGACCTCGACCTCTTCATATTCCTCCTCATATTCCTGGTCAAACTCCTGTTCCTCTTCAACAGACAACCCTACGCTACACCCCGAAACGTTACCGATGTTATTGAACGCTTAAGGTATTAAAATAGGGTTATCATCCTACAAGGCAGTTCTACGCAATGTAGATCAGGGACATCCTGCCTCCACAGTCCGGGTAGAGCAGTCCTGTCCTAGGGCTTAAGGCGCCTAGTATGTCTTGAACGTACTGTTCTGGGAGCCTTAGAATGTCCGATAGTATTGCAATCAGCGATAGCCTGTCAGCTGTTGATACGAGCAGCGCCGTTCCAGGCCCTATCAGTAGTCCCCGGCTAAGAATAGGTTCGGGAGAGCAGAGACGGATAGCAATGTCTCCTCTTTCTAGTGATAGCCGTATAATGCTCGATACTAAATCTGTTTTCGCGTCGCACAGGTCTATGAGGATTCTACCGCTCAACCGTGATAGGACGAATGATAGCATACTGAGCGCTACATCTTGATTATCGCCTACCGCGATTCTAATATCTCTCAATCGCCCGGAGATTACTCTTTCCAGGTCGGCAGGATTCTGTATGCCTGTTTTGGAGATTACTATTTTATGGTCTGCATTAATAATATCTGTTTTTCCTAGTATTATTATTGTTCTCGTGTTTGTTTCGGGTATCGTTGCTGTCCCGCTCGCGCATAGCAGGTGTTTGTAGCCGTGGAGTAGCCTCGTTTTTCTTCTAATATTATCATTTAAGATTGCTATTCTTTGAGATATTTTTATTCCCTCACACTCCCCGATAGGGAGCGGAGCATGACTGGCATATATGAGTAGTGCTATGCCTGTAGCGGGCGTCGCAGATAGTAATGCTGAAACTATGTCTCCTTTCATGGTTCTCATATTGTTGAGCACTAACAGCAATGTGATATATGATAGTATTATATAGAATATATTTATTTTATTTAATAAAAATATAATAGAGGTTAACAGGAGGTACGGTGACAGCCTAAAATAAAAAGGTAAACCCTCATACAAGAAATCCAGGAGGGGCTCCCCTCTTCTAACAGACGCTAAGACAAACAGAAGCCCCAGAACCGTTAAAGCCGGACTACCACCCGGAGCATGCTTAGAGTAGAGGATATGAAGCCATGCAACAGTTAAAGCCAAACCGAGCGGGCCCAGGCCAATAGCGAACGCGTAAACAAGCGGAATAATGAGGAGCCCGACAAGAACTATAGATCCTACCCCTACCAGGTATGAGGAATAATACAATCGATTATTCTGAACCGAATCCAGAACGATAAAGGGGAGCAGGGCTCCCACGAGCGACGCCAGCAGTGCCACTCTTACGCACGAGCCGCCGAGCCTAAGCGTCACCCGCTCCGGCCTATACAATCATCTTCATCCCCGCACGGGCTTCCCGGGAAAGGCATAGCAAGATGGGAAAGGATCTATTCTCGACTAAATAATGGTATTAACGCCTGCACGCCGATACCAGACAAGGTAACCCGGCTCTATACACGTGTTAACCGGTGTATCTGGAGTGAGCAGCGACGCCTTGGAGAGAATAGACCCGGAGTTACGGCGCATAGCAAGAAGCCTGGGCTATGAGAAGCTCCTACCAGTCCAAGAGAAGGCTATACCTGTCATAGCGAGTGGTAGGCACACGCTAGTGATAGCTCCGACCGGTAGCGGGAAGACCGAGGCGGCACTCCTACCAGTACTCGCCCTGATGAGACGTGAGAAGAAGACGTGTAGGGGGGTGTGGACTGTCTATATAACCCCCCTTAGAGCGTTGAACCGTGATATTCTCGTTAGAATAGAAAAACTCGTCAACGCTGCCGGCTTCCGCGTTATGGTAAGGCATGGCGACACGACCCAGGCGGGGAGAAAAGCGTTTCTGAGGGATCCTCCAGAGGTTGTTGTCACAACGCCGGAAAGCTTCAATCTCATGCTCTCCACGCAGAACGCGAAGAGAGTCTGGGGCTGCACGAGATGGGTTATAGTAGACGAGGTGCATGAGCTCCTTGATAGCGAACGTGGAAGCGAGCTCTCCGTAGCGCTCGAAAGGCTGGAACAGCTTACCGGGAGCAGGATCCAAAGGATAGGCCTCTCTGCTACGATCTCGGAGAAAACCGAGCGGGAGGCTGTCAGGCTGCTTGCTGCGGGAAGGCTTGTAAGCATTGTAAAGGATAGTGGCGGTAAACAGTACGATATAAGACTGGAGGTCGTCCCCTCAGACGACTATTGGGTTAACGCTTCAAAGAGAATAGCGGAGATTGCCCGTGAAACGCCTGGAAAGGTACTCGTCTTTACTAACACTCGCGGTACCGCCGAGCTGCTGGCCTCTGCACTCTCAAAAATTCTAGGTGCCGATATGGTCGCAGTACACCATGGCAGCCTGTCTAGAACTGTGCGTGAAACTGCGGAGAAGAGGTTCCGCGAGGGATCCCTGAAAGTTCTGGTCGCCACGAGCAGTATGGAGCTGGGGATAGATATTGGTGAGATAAGCCTAGTGATACAATTCCTGTCGCCCCGCAGTGTTGTCTCGATGTCGCAGCGGGCCGGTAGGGCTGGGCATAGGTTTGGGGAGGTGAGTAGGGCGGTAATTGTTACTTCCGATAACCTCTACGAAATACTGGAGTCGGGCGTTATCGCTTTCAGGACTAGAATGGGGGCTTTAGAGCATGTAAGGATACATAGGAACCCGTTGGACGTGCTAGCGCACCAGGTTGCCGGCATAACACTCCAGGATAGGGGGACAAGCATAGAGCGGGCGTACAGCATTGTCTCTAGGAGCGGCCCCTTTACCGGGCTCGACATCCGCCTGCTAGAAGAGGTTGTGGACCATTTAGACTCTGTGAGAGTTGTCCGGTTCAGGCCTGAGGAAGGGAAGATAGTGTTGGGGAGGAGGACATTCTCTTACTTCTATAAGGTCTCGATGATACCGGACGAGAAGAACTATACTGTTGTCGACGCGCTCACGGGCTCCCGCATAGGGGAGTTGAGCGAGAGGTTTATAGAGGCGAACCTTTCCAGGGTAAGCGATTCTGACAGGTTCAAGTTTGTCTTGGCAGGTAAAGTGTGGGAGGCCCTCGACGTCGACTTCGAAAATGGTAGGGTGGAGGCTAAGCTTCTAGGAGAAGCTGTCGGCATGATACCCAGCTGGGAGGGCGAGCTGATACCTGTCGATTACAGGGTTGCCAGGGAGGTCTGCGGCATTCTCAGCCTGTGTATGGAGGACGGAGATGCCTGCGAGGCGCTGCTACGCCAGAGGGGGATTGGCGGCGATAATGCTAAAAGGATACTTGAAATCGCATCCGGAACCGTGCAAACGTGGGGTGGCGCCCGTCTTACGCCTCTAACACCTGTTATCGAGCACTGGAAAGGGTCAAGCGTACTGTATGTCTGTCTTGGGAGCAAGGGAAACTTTGCCCTAGCACTTCTACTATCTAAAATACTCGAGTCTCTAGGGGTTCACGCCACGTTCGACTATATCCCGTACGCCATAGTGTTCCAGTCGACAAACCTTATGACCCCACATCTAGTTGCCGAGGCTTTGCTTAGAGCCAAGAGAATGGACCCGGTGGAAAGAGTCTCCCTCATAAGAGATGCTGTAAGGTCGAGTCTAGCATATCTGATACGCTTCCTCCAAGTCGCTAAGAGGATGGGCGTGATAGACCCTGACAAGGCAGTTGGCAGGGAGCTGGCGAAACGCCTGATCTCAGCGTATGAGGGAACAGTTGTCGAGTGGGAGACGCTGAGAGAGGTGGACTATGACAAGCTAGACTATAATGCTCTAAACGAGTTCCTCGATAATATGCACGAACCGGTCATTACCGAGAATACTTCTCCAAGCCCGCTACTGGGAGAGGTCATATCTAACCCCTACATGAGAAAGGATAAGGCTATAAACTTGAAGAGCGTCGCCTTATCCACGCTCATCGAGAGCTTCAAGAAGCGTGTCGACAGAAAAGATGTTATACTTGTCTGCGCCTCGTGCGGCCACGCGTGGAGGGCCTCGACCGGCGAGGCCAAACGCGGTCCCTCATGCCCAAAGTGTGGGTCTAGGATGATCGCAGTTCTCCCTGCCACGGAATGGGGGGAGAGAGTAGCACGCCTCTATGCTAAATATAAATCGACCGGGAGGAAGCCTCGAGGCGAGGCTGCCAGGGCTGTGAAGGAGGTTTATGATAGGGCCGTGCTCCTTCTGGAGTATAGCAGGGATGGTCTTCACGACAAGGTTGTTGAGGCGCTTCTAGCTCCAGGCGTTGGTGTTACAACGGCGCGGAGAATACTCTCGGAACTCCTCGGCAGGGGGGAGCGGGCGTTTTATAGCATGCTGTTCAAGGCCGTGGAGGATTACGCCTCCAACAAGAAATATTGGGCTAAAAATGATAAAAATAAAATAAAATGAGGTAAGATTTTAACCGTTCCCACCATGAACACCACATATAAGGAGAATAGACATGCAGGAATGCGAAGTCGCAATAATAGCAGACTGGGATGCCGACGGCGTAGTGTCTGCGGCACTACTACTCTACGCACAGGAAGTCAAAGGCGTCTTCCCCCTAAAGAAGAGAACCAAAGTATGCCTCATACCAAGCGGGCCTAGAAGCATTACAAAAATAAAAGAGTCAGGCGAGTGCTGGCCCATAATAGTAATACTCGACATCCCCTACACTCAGGAGGTCGACGAGGTTTTAAACCACCTAAAAGAGCACTGCGGATCCAAAATATACTACTTCGACCATCATAAGACAACCATCGAGGCGATGCCAAAAATAGAGGAGAAATACAACGTTTACGTCGTAGTGGGCAGATCCCCCACAAGCGTACTATTACAACGGTTCCTCGAAGGGCTAAACGTTAGGATAACGCCCAGGCTCAGAGAATTCGTCAAAGCAATAGCTGTGCTCGAAGGCAACAAACACCTGAAGAAGGAGGTCGACGCGTCCGAGGGAATAGTGAGACTTGCAGCAAGCATATCGAAAGCCCTAAACCAGACTAGAAGCAGCGAGGCATGGGCCAAATACGTCCGCTGGGTCTCAAACCCGATACCCTTCGAAGACATTAAGATACGCGTAAGAACCCCCAGGACAGAGGAGAACAACGCTAGCACCGCGAGGAAGAGGAGCCTCCTCAAAGTGGGGATGGAAATCTCCCAGGTCAGCGACAAGGAGGTAAAAGAGGCTGCAAGAGAGCTTGCAATGTCAGCCAAAAACCTAGGATACGTGAAATTTGTCGATGCCAGGGGCCGCTGGGAGAAGCGGGGCAGTAGCGCTCTAGCCTCCGCAATATACAAGATTGTAAACTTCCCGGTCGCAGTTCTAGTCGAGAAGGAAGAGGGGAACAGGCTCCTCATAATCAGGTCGGGAAGAGGGGAAGCCGAGAGCATAATGAGCGAGCTCTACAAGATGGGGATCGTCGAAGATACCGGGGGCCACCGCAACATCGCCGTCGCAAGACTTAAAGATATCGTGACAATAAATATGCTCGAGAGATCGCTGAGAAAAGCCAGTTTCTACGCGGCCAGGAGGAAATGGCTCGAAGCATACTCGCCCGCGGAGGAAGACAAGGAGAAGGATGGTAGAGAATAGATTCTAGCACTAATATTCTATACTATTATATTGTTAGAAGGCGGGGGCCGCAGTCCCGCGCAGCAGGCTGGTGCCGCGGCCGGGATTTGAACCCGGGTCACGGGCTCGAGAGGCCCGCATACTGGGCCGGGCTATACTACCGCGGCGGTTCCACCGCGGCCCCCTGTTCCTTACCCTCACCGATAGGGGTTTTTGTATTTTCCGTTTTCCTCTTGGAGAGGAGCCAGCGGGCTATCTCATACGCAACTATAATCTGTACTATGTCGATGCCGGCACTGCTGAATTCCCCATGCCTCTCAATAACAATAAAGGGTAGAACTAGAGGGTGACCGTAATAGGAGATTATACTGCCAGCGTGGACCGCTACCATGGGTGCGACCGCCAGTATTGTCAGGTCGGGTGCGAATGATAATAGCAGGGCGTATGCTACTATTAGCAGGTCTACCGAGACGCTGGAAAGCAGCGGGACCCCTAGCAGGCCTACTGTTAGGAACACTAGGCTTAAGAAAAACACTGCCACATAGAGGATTATCTTCTGTTGCTCCTCCGGCAGGTCTACGGTGTATTTCTCCTCTCCGCCTTCCACGCTCAAGCCCGTGCGCCCCAAGAATATGCTGGCCTGCCCGGGGGTCTCGAAGCCCGGGTGGACCATTCCACTCCTGGTAGGGTTCACGTGCGTTTTTAATTCTCTACTAGTTCACCTAGAATACTACTACGGTGCCCGCGGTGAGCGAGGAGCTTAAACCTAGAATCAAAGAGAAACGCTGGAACCCAGAGTATGAGGTCGAGCTTATAAGGACTTGGGAGTCCGAAGAACTATATAAGCCTAGCTTCGACCCTGAAGATCCCAGAGAGATCCTGGCAATAGATACGCCACCCCCCTATGCGAGTGGTAAATGGCATGTTGCCGGGGCAGCACACTACGCGCAGATAGATATGATTGCTAGATACTTCAGGCTGAAAGGATACAATGTTATCGTACCGTTCTATGCTGACAGGAACGGTCTCCCGGTAGAGGTACAGGTCGAGAAGACGTACCGAGTTTATGCCCATGAGATGGCTAAAACGCCGGAGGGGCGCGAAAAGTTCCTCCAACTATGTAAGCAGTTCCTGGATGAGGCCGAGAGAGAAATTGTCTCGATATGGAGGAGGATGGGGTGCAGCTTCGACTACTGGCGTAACGGTACTGACAGTGAAGAGTATAGGAGGATGACTCAGGCCACATTCATAGAGCTCTACCGTCGCGGCCTCATATATGAGGATGCAAGGCCTGTAAGATGGTGCCCGCGCTGTAAGACCACCCTGGCCGAGGCCGAAATAGAGTATGTCGAGCGGGAGGGCTGGCTCTACTATATCCGGTTCCCCCTCAAGGACGGGGATGGATACCTCCTGGTCGCCACAACTAGACCCGAACTCCTAGCAGGCTGCGCAGTCCTAGCATACAACCCCGAGGATGATAGATACAAGAAGTACAGGGGTAAGAAGGTTATAGCCCCGATATACGGGCACGAGCTCGAGATAATAGAGCACCCAAGCGTTGACCCCTCCTATGGCACAGGGCTCATGATGGTCTGTAGTTATGGCGATGAGAATGATGTGAGACTGTTCATGGAGTTAGGCCTGAAGCCGAAATGGCTAATCGACGAGGACGGGCGGATGCGCCCCGAGGCGGGCCCTATAGCCGGGCTCCCCGTCGAGGAGGCTAGGGAGAAAATCGCGGAGCTCCTAGAACGGGAAGGCTTCCTCGAGAAGAAAGTTAAAATCAAGCATACAGTCCCGGTATGCTGGAGGTGTAAGACCCCCCTACAAATAGTCTACAGGAAAGAGTATTTCCTGAAACAGCTCGAGTATAAGGACAAGATCCGTGAGATCGCCTCCCGGATAATCTTTAGGCCCGAGATGCATAGGAAGAAGCTCTATGACTGGATAGACAGTGTTAGCATGGACTGGCCTATAAGCAGGGACAGATATTATGCTACCGAGATACCCGTCTGGCGCTGTAAGAAGTGCGGGTCTATACTGGTCCCAGAGCCCGGCCGCTACTATAGGCCGTGGAAGGATGATCCTCCATGGGATAAGTGTCCCGTGTGTGGCGCCGATAAGAGCCACCTGGAAGGTGAGAAGAAGGTTTTCGACACATGGTTCGACTCCAGTATAAGCGTGCTATACGTGACAAGGTGGATGAAAGATAAGCGCTTCTTTAAGAAAGCGTTCAGGAACACTCTACGCCCGCAGGGACAGGACATCATAAGGACCTGGCTATACTATAGCCTGCTCAGAGTATACCAGCTTACAGGCAAGCCGGCCTTCAAATGGGTCCGCATAACAGGCATGGGCCTTGACCCGAAAGGGCGCCCCATGCACAAGAGCCTGGGCAACGTGATCTACCCGGCACCCTATTTCGAGAAGTACGGGGCGGACGCGTTCCGCTTCTGGGCCGCGGTGGCGAGCAGGCTGGGATACGACTATAAGTTTGACGAGAAGAAAGTGAAAACGGGTAGGAACTTCGCGACGAAACTCTGGAATATAGCCAGGTTCGCGTCGAGCTTCCCCCGGCCCGAAAAGGCTGATCTCATGTTCACCGATAAGGCGTTCCTAGCCCTCCTCGACGAGGTCCTCTCGAACGCGGATAAGGCCTACTCCGACCTGGACGTCTACGAGCCGGCAAACCTGCTATACGAGTATGCCTGGGACAGGTATGCCAGCCACTATATAGAAATGGTTAAGCACAGAGCATACAACCGCGACGGGAAATGGGAGAGAAGCGAGCAGGAGGCGGCATGGTACACAATACATGAAATCCTTAGGAGGATCCTAATAGCCCTATCACCAATAATGCCCTTCGTCACCGACTACGCGTACCGTAAATTGTACGGTAAGAGCGTGCACAAGGAATCCTGGCCCGACCCGTTCTTTAGCGGGGAGGAAGAGAGGGCAATACTCGCCCAAGCGGCTAGAGATATACTGGAGGTTAACAGTGCTGTATGGGCTTATAAGAAGGGGAGGGGACTCAAACTTTCAGCCCCCCTAACTGACGTTGTGATACTCGTCCCCGCAAGGCTCCGAGGGGCGATTAAGGACTTGGAGGCGATGCATAAGGCCGAGTTCGCCGTGTATGAGGGCGAGCCCCCAGCAGGATCCGAGAAGCTCGGCAGCATAGCGTATATTGTGATGAAAAATAAGTAATAATTATTATTATAATAATCCTATAAGCTAGTGAAACACTCCTATTTTTACCTTCACGGGGGCTTCCATACGGTAACGACTGGCAGGTGTACCACGATCATGAAAGTAAACATTATAGATAGGAAGAAAGAGAAGATCGAAGTAACCCCTGAGAGCGAAGAAGACCTGTGGGTCCTTAAAACAGTGCTCCGCCCGGGAGATAAGGTTCGCGGGAGAACGGTTAGAGACGTCTCCCTGAAGG
>JALSOR010000054.1 GCA_026986415.1 Acidilobaceae archaeon | reverse complement strand
GGACATACACTAGGTGTATGATATAGCCTATGCCCCCTACGATCGTGAATCCTAGCAGGTTCAGTTTTGTTAGTAGCGCGAACTCTTCCTCGTCCGGCCTCCTTACTAGTACGAGGATCCTCTTCCATGCTGTAACGTATTCTCTGAGCTTACCCATCAACACTCCACACCCTCCACGGGCTCGCCATGGGCCGCGAAGCTGGGATGCTCTGTAGGCTCCTAGTAGGGTTCGAACTCTCCAGGGTCTACACCGTGCCTTGCAAGCCTATTAATATACTCCTCCCTCATTATCCTCCTCTCCACGGGCCCTCTCGGGGTTTTCTCTCTCCAAACCCTAGCCCTGAACCTGTACATTTTAACTCTACGCGATGCCCAGCAGTCCGGCCATAGCCCTGCTTTTATGCAGGTCTCGGAGAGGAATGTCGACCTGTCCCACAGGTTCTCCACTGGGACTACTGGGAGCAGGAGCCCTTTATAGTAGTCCGCATCCGCTATGAGGCCGTCCCTGCCTATGAGAACGTTCTGGATGCGGGACTCGACAGTATCGCCAAGATACTCTGGCACTGAGAGGACTGAGACCTCGAAAGTCACATTGTCGAGCTCGTACTCTTCCAGGGGCGGAAACCTGGGGTCGGAGAACGCGCTCTCCACCGCGACCTCTATGACCGTCTGTGCTAGACTCTTAACTGGGGCTGTAGTCCCGATACAGCCCCTTAGCTCCCTCTTATCGGGCCCGTAATAGGTTTCTATCGTGACGAACGCCATTCCCGGCCTCAGAAGCTTCTCCGGTATGCCCTCTGGGAGGGGCATTATGCTCCTATAGCGTATATAGTGTTCAACGCTCTCCCTCGCGAGCCTGACTAGGAGCTCTCCCTCCTCGTCGGTCACCTCTTCCGGGTCTACCGGTTTTCCCTCTGGCAACTGCTATTTCACCCGCGAGCCTCTCGGACTCCTCCACGATCCTCCTAATATTCCTCCAGTGTCCCCCTTCCCAATAAACTCTCCCGCACCGGGGGCACAGGTAGAATACGTCGTAGGCCTCCCACGCTCCTGGGGGTACCCTATCTTTAACCTTCCACTTGTCCTCTACCTTCACCAGGGGGGCATTGCACTCGGGGCATCTGCTCTTAGATGGGTCTGCCTCGAGCTTTAACCCTAGTTTCGCCCTGAGCTCTGCGAGCCGCCATTCTATGCTGTCAAACTCTATGTAGACCGTCCTGACACCCTTCTTTCTAGCCCTGTAGTAGAGCCCCTTGTCCCTTGTTAGCAGTATTCTGCCTGTTCTGGAAGCTATGTTGAGGAGCTGGTTGTCAGAGTACACCCTGCTGTAGAGCGTGTCATAGCCGAGTATTCTCAGCCATCTCGCAAGCTCGCCCAGCATTGTGTCCGCAACGAAACGGCACTTCTCCCTGCTACACTCTGCCATTACAGCTAACCCCACGTCTAGGCTACGGTTTAGAACGAAAGACAATATAGGGCTGAGGGAGTAGGAGGGCGGCGGTTAACGCCCGCTTGACGGGACTAAGGCTCGAGCCCTAGCCCTGCCAGGTCAGGCCTGCTCCGAGCCTCTCAGTAGTAGTCTTGCCAGTTCGAGCCCTGTTATGTAGCCTACGGGCTTGCCCTTGTCGACCACTACTACCGCGCGGTACCTGTATTTTAGCATTTTATCGGCGGCTTCCGCAACGCTCCCGTCAGGGTCGATCTTTGGGGGGCGGAGCCTTATGGCGTCTCCCGCTATGACATATTTTAGCGGTGTTATTCTTTTAGGCTCGCCTCTGGATAACTCGTAGTATTTGATGAATACTAGCGCTATCTCGTCGACGCCTACGACCCCTAGGAACTCGCCATCCTCCATTATGGGGACAACGCTTAGATCGTACTGGAAGAGTAACTGTCTAATGTGGAGTATTCTGGTCTGCAGGTTTGCACTGACAGGGAAGGTTCTCATTATGTCTCGCGCCCTTATGTCTGCTGCTTCCGGCGTTTCCGCTAGGATCCTCGCGATCTCCCACCTGCTAATTATTCCTTTGACCTCCCCGTTATCAGCTACCGGGACGCTTGTAAAGGAGCCCGCGTCCATGAGCTTGAAGGCTTGTAGTGCAACGTCCCCGGTTGAAACGGTCCTGACGGGCTCGCTCATGAAGCTGGAAGCGTGCATTCCAGACGGGGTGGCCTGTTTCGTCCTTACAGTGCCTAGCTTGAATATCACGTCTCTAAGGGTTAGTATGCCTCTTACGTTTTTCTTCTCGGTGAGTACTGCCCTGTCGGTCTTGTATTTCTCCATCTCGTCTAGAGCGTGTGAGAGGGAGAGGTCCTTGTCGAGTACTGGGGCCGAGTCGCCCATTATCTCGCTAGAACGCTTCAACACTATGTTCTCGAACATTCCCTTTCCACCTCCTCCTTTTAGAGTGAAACAGCAGTGGTTGGAGCTATTTTAACGTGGATCCATCGGTTGGGCTCACTCTTCTCTCGGCTCCCTCCTCGCCATTCCGGTGACGTAGACTAGCTCGATATAGTGGGGGGCTATTCTGAGTATGTCGCTCTTCGATATCACGCCGACAACCTTCATCGTTTCAGGGTCTACCACGGGGAGGTGGCCTATGCGTTTGTCTCCCATGAGCTCGGCGGCCTCTCTCAGCGACGCGTCGCGGAATATGTAGTATGGGTTTCTCGTCATTATCTCGCCTAGCATTGTCGTTGAAGGGTTCCTACCCTCAGCTACAACCTTGTACACGATATCGGTCTTAGTTACAATGCCTATCAGGCTGTCGTTCTCGTCAACAATAATGAGGCTGCCAACATTCTCCCTGGCCATTATCCTGGCCCCCTCAGCGACACTGATGGTTGTGCCGACAAGTATTGGGGGCGTGCTCATAACTACGTCGACACTAGGCTCCTCTGACATATTGTTCCACCATGATACTTTTCATATCACGCTGAGGGATAAAATGTTAGGGAGCAGGCTGTTACTTGTAGTGTGGTAATGATGGTTTGCGGGCTATAGAGGACGGCCCGGCCGTTTGACGCTAATAGATGCTAGGCGTGTAGTCGGAGGAGTTGGGACGGGTTGGAGATAGCGTATAAGGAGGGTAGAAGTAGAATACTGATACACCCGCCTAGTCATCCCCTGTTGAGCATAATCTATACTCTAGGGGCAATAGTCATATCCGGCACAATAGTGGTCCTCCTAGGAGGCACACTATACCTGCTACCACCCTCTGCCAGGCTCGAAGTTCTCACTGCAATGGTGCTCT
>JALSOR010000053.1 GCA_026986415.1 Acidilobaceae archaeon | reverse complement strand
CCTTGTAGCCCTCGCTGGACGTGCCGTGGCAAGTACAGCTTTATCTATCGGGCCGTATTATTCTAAAGTAGTGGTGTGGGTGGGCCCGTGAGGCTCCGCGTGCTGTCGGGGTTGCCGTGATCGGGCCTCTCCCGGCCATCATTATATGGGTTCTGAGGATTCTGAGCGTAGTATTATTTAACCTGCAGTTTTATTATATATGACTGGATGTCATAGTGGAGGTGATCGTGTTTGGTAGAGAGGGTTAAGACCGGGATACCCGGGCTGGACGAGATACTGTATGGGGGTATACCTAAGAGGAACGTGGTCCTCCTGAGCGGGGGCCCCGGGACGGGTAAGTCTATTTTCAGCTACCAGTACCTGTGGAACGGGCTAACGATGGGGGAGCCCGGGGTTTTCGTCGCCTTAGAGGAGCACCCGGTACAGGTTAGGATTAACATGGCCCAGTTCGGCTGGGACGTGAGGCCCTACGAGAAGGAGGGCAAGTTCGCCATAGTCGATGCTTTCACTGGCGGTATAGGCGAGGCCGCCAAGAGGGAGAAGTACGTGGTTAAAGACCCGGACGATGTAGGACTCCTAATTGACGTGCTAAAACAGGCTATAAGGGATGTCAACGCTGAGAGGGTAGTGGTCGACAGCGTCTCGACCCTCTACCTGTCGAAGCCCGTCCTAGCCAGGAGGACGGTCATGCTTTTGAAAAGGGTTCTCAGCGGGCTGGGAACGACAAGCATACTCGTGAGCCAGGTTAGCGTGACGGAGCGCGGCTTCGGAGGCCCTGGAGTAGAGCATGCGGCCGACGGCATAATAAGGCTCGACCTTGACGAGATAGACGGGGAGCTCATTAGAAGCCTCATAGTGTGGAAGATGAGGGGCACAAAGCACAGTATGAAGAGGCACCTCTTCGAGATAACAGACCACGGCATAGTCGTTTACCCGAACAAGATCGTCCGTCTGGGGAGGAGTTTCCGGCTAGAGACAATCTAAACAATATTAACTTATTTCTAACTAATCATCGTATAGTCCTCCCTCTCCTCCAGGAGGCACATTTAACCCCACAGTGACAATAACTGTTCTCTCTAACCAAGAAGCCGTGATGTGGGGGCAAAGTTTTGAAAGATACAGGTAAAATAGTAGGGGAAGCCTTAACCTTCGAGGACACAATAATAGTTCCAGGATTCTCACCGGTCGAACCCTCACAGGTAGACCTGCACTCCAGCCCTGCAAGGGGTATAACAATTAACGTGCCCGTAGTGTCGAGCCCCATGGACACCGTTACGGGATGGAGGCTTGCCGTCCGCCTCGCACAGCTGGGGGCCGTGGGGGTTATACACAGGAACATGAGCGTTGAGGAGGAGGTAGCCCATGTTAGAAGAGTGAAGGAGGCCCCCCAGGAACCATTCCACCCCTACGAGACCGCCCGTGAGGGCGTGAGAATATCGGGGCCGGTGAAGCCAACAGTTATCACCGACACTACAGGGCGGCCTGCCGGGATACTCCTACCCTTAGGCTCGGGGCCCCACACGTTCCTCTTGGAGGACGCAGAATATACTGCGAGGCTCGTCCAGGCGGGGGTGCGCCCCTCCCTAGACGGTATGGGGAGGCTCCTCGTGGGCGCGGCGGTGAGCCCCTTCCATGCTGAGAGGGCTGTAGCGCTCGAGAGGGCCGGCGCAGACTTTCTCGTCACGGACGTGGCGCACCTCCACAATGCGAACGCAGTCCGAGCCCTACAGGACATGGCGCGCAGGGTCGGCATACCGGTGGTTGCGGGGAACATTGGAACCCGCGAGGCGGCCCTCGATATAGCCTCGAAGGTTGAAGCCATCGGGGGGTTCAGGGTCGGCATATCCAGCGGGAGCATCTGTAGTACCGGCGTGGTTGCAGGGGCGAGCATGCCCACGCTCCAGGCCGTGCTCAACGTGAGGTCAGCCCTGGAAGAGCTTGGCCTGGCGGGCGAGATCCCGATAATGGCCGATGGCGGTGTGAGGGGTCCCGGGGATGCGGCGAAAGCGGTGATAGCCGGGGCTAGCACTGTCATGGGGGGCAGGCTTTTCGCCGGCGTGGAGGAGAGCCTCGGCCGGAAGGTTAGGGTTGGGAGCAGGCTGTACAAGACGTATAGGGGGATGGCTAGCAGGGGCGCTATGGAGGAGCGGTACGCCTCTGACAGGTATAGCAAGCCTAGCAAGCAGTTAGAGGAGGGGGTAGAGGGGCTAGTACCATACTCGGGCCCTGCAAGCAAGGTGGTAGCGCACATGTACTTCGGCCTACAGGCGGCCCTAGGCTACTCTGGCGCGGGGAGCATAAGAGAGGCGTGGGAGAACGGCTTGCTGGCCAGGATAACCCCTACAGGCCGGGGGGAGGTCAACCCTCACGATATAATACTATCGCCCTGACACTACAAGTAATCTACCCGGGTGGCACTATCATGCCGGGCTACTATGATATGAGCCAGCACGGCACGGGCAGGGTGTTCTTCGTCAAAGTAAGGGACTATTCGAACCCGCACGAGGCGATAGAAGAGTTCCTGAGAGATAACGGGGTAGGATTCGCATCTATACAGGGCATAGGAGGCTTCGAGTGGGTAAGGATCGGCGTGTACAGCCCGGAGGAGAACAAGTACTATACCGAGGAGGTTAAAGCCCTTCCAGGCCGAGTGCTAGAATGCGTAAGCCTCCAGGGCAACAGCATACTCGGCCCCGACGGGAGCTACTATACGCACCTCCACGTGGCGGTAGCAAGGAAGCCGGGAGAAGTATACGCCGGCCATCTTGTCGATGGCAGGGTGGACCCGTTCCTCGAACTGGTAATAATAGAGCTGCCCGGGAGCGTGGAGGAGGCCAGACGCCTCCTATCTCATAGGTGGAGCAAAGCTTGAACCAGGACTGGGCTAAAGGCAGGGAGAGAGCCCTAGAGAGACTGTTCGACCACGCCTCCAGGGGGCTGCTCGACAGCGACATACAAGATTTCCTCCTAGAGTTCAACAGGACCATGAAATGCGCGTACACGACCAGCAGTTGCAGCGGTAGGGTCGCAATCCTCTGGGGACCAAGCATATTCGACAAGAGGAGAGCCGAAATAGTAGTCGCATACCACGACCCGAGGGCCTGCAAGGAAAACCTGTGCCAAAAGCTAGCCGAAGCGTCCAGGCAAGCCGGCGGCCAGACGGTATGGGTCAGCCTCCAACCCCCAATACTACACCTCGTAACACTCACACAGGAACAAGCAGAACAGGCAGCACGGTGCGGCGACAGGGCAGGGTTCAGCAGGGCATGCTACAGAGCCTACAGGAGCGGGGGCTACCATGTCGAGCTGGCAGTGCAGGACAAGCTCACACTAATAGGCGCCGAATGCGAGTCTATGCTAGAAGCATGCCGGGTATTAGAGAGGTATAAGGAAAGACTCTCGCGCCTCCAGCAATGCCTACTCGAAAGCCTGGAATGCTAGATCGGTATAACCGGTGTCTCGCCGAACTTGTCAAGCCAGACCTTGTCTCCCGGCTCGACGTCCTCTACCGGCACGATTCTAACGCCTAAGACCCTGCCCTTGGTCATGCTGCAGGCGGCAGTGTCGAGGATGAGCCCTGCAACAGCATCAATATTCGCGGGGACCACTGCCAGGTCTAGGCCTGCAAGGCATGCGCACGTGAACCTTGCGAGGTCCCTAGCTGTCGTGTCGAGCTCTGACACTCTAGCCTTAAGCTTCAGGTCCTCAGCTACAGGCAGTTGCACCTCGTTGAAACCTAAACTCTTAACGGTGCGTGCGGCAGTGTCGAGAACATTGTTTACAAGCCTGACCCCTAGTAGGAAGCCGGGCTCCGGCATTCTCACCCCAGCCACTAGCTCTACTAGGGCCAGGCTGCTCTCCCTCATCCAGGGGGCAACACTAAGATCAATACCGGCATACTCCAGGCCTGACCCTTCTAGGGCGCTGATAACGCTAGCCTCCACGTGGCGGGCGGCCCCGAGAACAGCATCTTTAAGCCCTTCAAGCCCCCCACGCCTATAGGCCTCTGCAAGATAGTTCGGATATGTGAGGCTGACAGCAACACTCCTCCTAGCCCCAGCGGCGGAGGCGAGAGGATAGTAGGCGGTCCTCAACGGGGTTCCCGCCACGTTCACCCCGAACAGTGTGGCATAGCTGGGATCCGCCTCGGCGGCGAGGTGGAAGAGCCTGCTCGCCTGCCTCGCATAATCCCACTCGGGCCTAGGTAGTAGAACGTTAAAGAATATCCCGTGCTCCAACAGTTTGAGCAGCATGTCGTAGGATCCCAGTGCCTCCTCGAGGTTTAGGGGTCCAATGGAGATGAGAGCCCCATAATCCTCTGCGAGCTCGGACACCTTCTCTGCCATGCCAACCCATTCCGCCAGGGGGAACCCTTCGAGGACCAGCCTTACAGTTTCAACCTCCAGCCCGGCGTTAAGGGATACCCTATCGCGCAACTCTGAGAGTAGAGCTATCCTATCCTCTAAAGCCCCTAGAAGGTCTCCCCCTCCAGCAGTGTCGAGCATTGTCAGGGCCCTAACCTTATAGTTGCCGTTCAAGTCCTGCCACCCTTTTAGTAGCCAGCGTCTAGAACTGTATAGCCTCGGTGCTAGCTATTATAATAGCTACCCCCCTTAGATGCGGGTAAGGCGGAGAACTCTCCCCTGGCCGTCACGGAGAGTGAGGGGGTCCCCCGGGAATGGTTGAGTGCAGGCTTAGGATACCGCCCAGCCCCGTATTCCACTACGCTGTGAAGAGGCTGAGAATGCTCTACCCTGAAGACCCGATAGCATGGCGGGGTGACGGTGAGAGGATCATCTGGAAAGCAGTATCGTCAGCCCAGTGGGCATTCCACTATTCTAACGGGGAATGCTTGGAGCGCATAATAGCGGCCTCGGCAGCACTCTTCTACGAGATAGTAAGCCTCCACCCACTGCTCGACGGTAATAAGAGGCTTGCAACGCTCACGTTATGGGCCACCCTTAAAGCTAACGGGATAGAGCCGCCAGAAAATATCGCCTGCGCCGCCCTGAAAGCCGCTGCCGGAGAGTGGGGATTACACGAGATCAGAGCCTGGCTGGCAAGAACTATCCTGCCGGGAACCTAACGGTTACTCGTCACACTCCAAGGGCTTAGGAGACTGGTCGTTCCTCCTCAGCACGTCCAGCTCGGGCTTGAGCCTCATGAGGGCCTCATCAATAATCCTTATCCAATCCCCTATGCTCAAAACCGTACACCGTAAAGGGTGAGGGGGGTGGCGCCGCGGGCGGGATTTGAACCCGCGCGGGGTCTCCCCCACCGGCTTAGCAGGCCGGCGCCCTGACCAGGCTAGGCGACCGCGGCACCCCTACCAGGCGTTATCGCTGGCCGTTGTTAAATGTTGAGCGGTAAGGGTTTTTAAGGGTTAACGTGGCGCCGGGGGCGGGATTCGAACCCGCGCGCCCCTCACGGGGCAACGGGTCTCACGTGCGGCGGGGGAACCTGGCTCCGAGACGGGGTGGTCCCCCTGTTTTCACGCCGACCTCGAGCCCGCCGCCTTGGACCGCTCGGCCACCCCGGCACTCGCTCTCAGCTATCAATCATGCACTCCAAACTCTTAATAGTATTATGGGGCGCGGGGAGTGAGGTGTGTATACTTGTTTAAATGCTTGCCTCCACATTTTCCATGCAATGGGGAGGGTGCTATCCGCGTTGGTGTCTAAAAAAGCTTTTGCCGAGGCGGTCAGATCTCTGCTAGATGAGGGGTTCAGGTTTACAGTTATTGGTGGGAGTGTTGTCGAGCTAGCGCTTGGACGCAAGGATCTTGGGGACGATATTGACGTTTTCGGTGAGAAGCCGAGTCCTGTGGTCGAGGAGGAAGAGTACGCGCGGGTTGCTGAAGAGCACGGGTGGACTCTCGGCCAGACATGGCTTGGAACGCCCAGGCTATTATTGAGGGCGGGCAACGAGGAGGTCCCCGTAGAGTTTTACGATAATATATACGATTTTTACGTTCCAGAGGAGATCCTGGCGAGAGCGGGGAAGACGAGAGTATCCGGGGTCACAGTGAGAATGGTCAGCCTGGAGGACCACATAGTGTTGAAGGCTAACGCGGGGAGGGGAAGCGATATTGAGAGGCTCAAGGAAATAGCAAGGCTAGCAAACAAGGGGAAGCTACGCGTGGACCCAGAAAAACTGAGGGAGGCCGCCTCCCTATTCGACGACGAACAGGTAATACTGAGAAGGCTCAGGGATGCTGGATTCAAACTATAGGGTCTTCCTTATCCCCCCGGGCTCCCTCCTTATGACACCCTTCATCTCCAGCCTCCTAAGCGCTAGAGGCCAATAGGAGCCGAAGTCGCCCGGCCTAACCCCGTACCATTCTACGAACTTCTCCTCGAGAAGCCCTAGGGGTATGAGGCTCATAGTCTTCAATTCCTCGTCCTCCCGGAGCATCCTGGCTATGAACTGTTGGAGGTCTTCAAGCCTGGTCCACGGGTACTGGAACCAGGTCCAGTCTTTAACTTCCAGATGGTAATAGTCGGGCTCGAACTTGGCGACGCTGCTTATCCACTGGAGAACGGCTATTCTCACACTCTCCGGCCGCCACTCCCTCGCGATATAGTCCCGGGCTAGAAGGAGGGTCTCCCCCGTGTCGACAATATCGTCCACGAGCAGGACCTTCTTACCGGAGAGGTCGACCTTGTAGGGATATTTGAGTATAGCCTTCTCAGCGGCCCGCGCCGCCTCCACCCAGTGCTGGCTCTGAACGCTTAGGAGGTCGTTCACGTCCAGGAAGTCGCAGAGGAGCCTTGCGGGAACATAGCCTCCCCGAGCGACAGCAACAATCACGTCGGGCGTATACCCTGAGGATTCAACCTTCTCGGCGAGCCCCCTGCTCCACTCTACAATCTCATCCCAACCGACTATCTTGACCGGGACTCTAGGCATGAGGCTTCACTCTCCCCCAGCGCAATTGTATAAATAGTGAGGGTTTAGATTATTAGGCTACCGTCTCCCTTTGTAATCCGTGTTGCAATGAGGAGCCAGCTATCGCTGAGCCCCGGGCCGGGCTGTGATGTGATTGGCCTTTACCGAGCGATCCGTCTACGTGTGATAATCTTATTTATTCCCCGGCCAGAGACAAGGTGCAATATAGATAATACGAAGGTGCACCGAGGGATGCCTAGAACAGTGGTTTTCGTCGGGAAGGATATTATCCGGGAGAACGCGCGTCTAGCGGAGAAGCTAAGAGAGAAATACGTGAAGGCAGGCGTCAAGGTTCTAGAATTCCTTGGAGGCCCGGGGAGCGGTAAGACGAGCATAGTTGAGAGAATAGTTGAGAGGCTTGTAGAAGACTACGGGGAAGACAAAATAGCCTATATCGGGGGCGATGTGGCCACCACTCTTGACACTGAGAGGATAGCGAAATACGGCGTGACAGTAGTCCAGGTCAACACGGGGGGCGTCTGCCACCTGGAGGTTCCACATGTCGAAGAAGCTATCAGGGCGCTTGGAGGAGTGGAGGGCCTATCAAAATATAAGTATTTAATAATAGAAAATGTCGGTAATATAATATGCCCGTTCAACTTCCCCCTGGGCGCGGACCTACGCATAATGGTGGCCGACGTGGCCGAGGGCGAGGACAAGTTCGTTAAACACCCGCTGAGCACCAGGGTTAGCGATGTCATAGTGATAAACAAGATCGACCTCGCCCCATACGTGGGGGTGAGACTGGAGAAGCTCGTTGAAAGCGCCAGGAACCTGAACCCGAGAGCACCAGTATTCCTCGTGAGCGCTAAAACCGGTGAGGGTATAGGCGAGCTCTACTCATACCTGACAAGCAGGTGATATACGAGCATGCATGAGACGAGCATAGCCCTAAGCATACTAAGCCTCGTGGAGGAAAAGTTCAACAACACGCCTGGAGCCGTCAGGGTCACCAAGATAAGAGTACTAGTAGGAAGCCTAAGCCTCGTCGACCCGGTAGCGTTAAAGTTCGCATTAGAGGTCGCGTCTAAGGGAACACCTATGGAAGGCTCGGAGATCGAGATAGAATTCGTGGAGCCAGTATTCAAATGCCGTAAGTGCGGGCATACATGGAGGCTTACGAGAGACGAGCTGGGCAGGATAGCCGAGGATAAAGCCCTAGCACAGGTCCTCCACTACTACCCCGACCTGATAACCGAGCACCTCAAATGCCCGAAATGCGGCAGCCGGGACATAGATATTGTTGAGGGTGGAGGCGTAATACTGGAAAGCGTCGAGATAGAGACGAGATATGGTAAATAGCGGGAACACTGAAGGGTTACTCTTAAACCCTAAATATATTTTGGAACGCCAGAATAGAGTGGGGGACGGAAAGGTGAGCCTAATAGAAAAGCTGAGAGAGAAACTGGACAGGCTAAAAGAGAGGTTCGAGAAAGGGGATAGGAGAGGCATAGTGCTGGGCCTGCTCGCCGTGGCTAGGCTGAAGAAGAGGGGCGAGCCGATAACAAGGGAAACCCTATGTGGGGAAGCGAGAAAGATAATGGAGGAGCACCCAGAGGTCGACTGGGGTATAGACGAGTGCACGCCAGGATACGTCTCCACGCTTATTAGGGAGCTCGAAGAAATGGGCGTGCTAGAGGAAACACCGGCGGGAACCTACATAGTGAGAAGATATAGTAATGGGGACCCTGTCAGCGAGATATATGCTAGGTTCGGGTACCTCCTACTATACGGGGGTCCGGCACGCTAAACAACACCATAATAGTGAGGGTCCCTCAAGGGTGGGCTCCTCATCCCCTGGCAGGTCAGACCCAAAGGTCCAAGTCATCCCCTCAACCATAATATTCAGACCTTGCTTTCTTTAGTCTAATATGATGAGGTATTCTCGTCCCCGCACGGATTACAGGGTAGTCCTAGACTTGGCGGGCCGCCACCGCTAATGTGCGGTCTAGCCCTAGGTTCCTGTCCTAGCTGGGTGGAAGATACGTGTTGTATAAGATTAATTAGACTCCTTATTATGGGAACTTGTATGGGGAGTTTACGGTGTTAGAGGCTGGCTCTTTAAGGAATGTTATACGGGAGGTATTGGATGCGGCTAGTGTCGAGTGGGATGTGAAGCCTGCCAAGCTTAAGGAGGAGAGCTTCAAGTATGGTGTTAGGACAAGGACCGGGCAGCTGGCGGTCTACACTAGGAAGGCTAAGGCCCGGGTCCCCTCCAGAACCGTAGTCCTCGGCCAGGACAAGGTCCCAGACGGTTTAGAGGAGACGTTCGAGGAGGCGATACGGTACGCGGAGGGGAAGAGCTACTATGCTATTGAAAGGTGCATAACTGCGAGCGACAAGTACGCGTACAAGATCCTGAGCCTGGTCGAGGCGGATTATCCCCACCTGGAGCTTATGGTGGACAGGAACTATTTCCCCTGCGAGAAGGAGGGGGAGCCCGACATTATAACGCTCGATATTCCGAGCTTCAAGGATACCTGGATACTTGTTGATAGGATGAGCGCCTCAAACATTATACTTGCCAGCGACTACTATGGAGAGCTGAAAATGAGCTTCCTAAGAATGGCGATGAACCTGTCCAGGGATGAAAGGTTCATGCCCGGCCTCCACGCGGGAAGCAAACAGTATACTGTACGGAGGATGGGAAGGCTAGAGACGGTTGGCGTACTCATATTCGGGCTTAGCGGTACCGGGAAGACCACGCTCACCCTGGAAACCCACAACCTGGAGAGGCCTGAAAATGTCACTCTGAGGCAGGACGACATAGTAATATTGCACCCGTCCGGCAGAGCGCTGGGCACAGAGCACAACCTGTACCCTAAAACGGATAGCGTCCCCGAGCTCCCCGCCCTGCAACCCGCAGTAGCACACCCCGACGCTATCCTAGAGAATGTAGTAGTGAAAGACGGGATACCGGACTTCTCAGACCTAAGCATATCCAAGAATGCTAGGGCTGTGGCTATCAGGGAGGCGATACCCCACGCGAGCTACAGGGTCGACCTGGACAGGGTGAACATTCTCGTATTCCTAACGAGAAGGCCTGAAATGCCAGCGCTAGCACGACTCACAAGCCCGGAGCAGGCAGTCGCATACTTCATGCTTGGCGAGAGCTGGAGGACGAGCGCGGAAGCCGGCAAGCCAGAGCCGGTGAGGGTTCCAGGATTCGACCCGTTCATGCTCGAGCCCAAGGAGAGGAGCGCCCTGCTAATGCTCGACTATATAAAGAGGCTCGACCTCGAGGTCTACGTTATGAATACTGGATGGGTTAAACACGTGAAGGTGAAGCCGGAGGAGAGCAAGCACCTCCTCCTAGCACTAGTAAAGGGGGAGGTCGAGTACAGGCATGACAGCCTCCTGGGCGTGGACGTTGCGGTGAAGGCTAGAGGCGTCGACATGAGCCATCTCGACCCTAGAAACGTGTATACGCCCAGCGAGTATGAGGCGGCTGTGAGGAGGCTTAAAGAGGAGAGGGTTAAATTCTTCGAGGAGAAGCTCCCCTCGCTGAAATGGTTGGCGGACTACGCTTGACTTTCCCGGCATGCTAGTCGTTTGATCACATGTTTTCCCCCCTTGTCACTATCAACATACTATTCCTATATGTGGTGGAGCACTAATAATTGTTTCGAGCCTCTCTATACCGTAAAAAGCATATGTTAGCCTCCGGCCAGTACAAGTATATACGGATGTTAGCGGGGGGTGAGGAGCTATGATGGGGGCTCCCACCCTCGCAGAGGTTAGCAATAAGAGGCTCCCAATCATATCCGCGGATCAGAGCCTAAGCAAGGCCGCAGAGGTGATGCTGGCCAACAACACGCTGGGCGTCGTGGTGTGCGATGTCAAGAGGAGGCCCATGCTAGTACTATCCTACAGGGGGCTCGTGAGGGCTATCGCTAGAGGGGCCCACCACCAGGCTAGGGTCTCGGAGTATGCCGTTGACGAGCCGGTAGTGGCCAGGGCCGATATGAGCGCTATAGAAGCACTGAGCCTAATGAGGAGGGAGTCCATACGCTTCCTACCCGTTGTCGACGCCAGGAACAGGCTGGTCGGCGTTTTCGAGCCGCGCAACGCTGTGGAGGCCCTATGGGAGCTTCTAGACTATGGGGACGCCACTATACAGGCGAGGCTGAGAAAGCTTGTAGCACTGCCCGGAGATGCGACCGTGAGGGTCGCTGCTAAGGCTATGGATGAGAACGGTGTACCCGAGATACTTGTTAGGGTCGGGGACGAGCTGAGAATATTCAGGGAGGAGGACTTCCTGAGAGCGCTGGCAGAGGAGAATGTTGACGAGGCGAAGATCGGCGACTATGCTAGGGGTAAAGTAATAATGGCGCCTCCCCTGTTCGACGCTAAGAGCGCTGTGGAGCTGATGCTAGAGAACAATGTTGGGAGGCTCCTAGTGGAGGTCGACGGTAGAACCACAACGATAACCCTCACCGACCTGGCATTCGAGGCGGGCAGCCTGCTCGAGAAGAAGACGCCCGTGGAGGTCGGCTTCGTGCTGGTGAGGACGGAGCCGGGCAGGGAGAGCGATATTGCGGAGAAGGTGATAATGGCTGATGGTGTCAGGGAGGTGCACCTGGTTGCCGGCGCGTATGACATGCTGGTGAGGGTGGAGGCCTCGACGATACGGGACATACATAGGATTGTGCGCGACGAGATCAGGAGGCTTCCAGGCGTGCTGGAGACCTTGACTCTCACAGGATTCCGCGTTGCCGGAAAGAAAGAATAAACAGTTTTTTATTTAATATTAATAGGTATATAGAAGTATATTTTAAATAAGACATACACAAATACATATTATTGCACGACCATAAAACTAGAGGTGAAATTCTTGGAATACACAAACATCCAGGACAAGAAAAACCTCTTCCGCGAAGGCTTCACCAAACTAGCAGAAGGCGGTAAATACTGGCTCATGAGCTACTTTATAGCACTCCTAGGCCTCCTAGCAATACTAGCTGCAGGCCTCGGAAGTCTTACGGCTATCGAGAACACTTCCGGCTTCGAGACCGCCCTCTCTACTGCTGGAGCAGCGCTTGGGGCCGGGGTCTTCCTGATACTCCTCTCAGCAATCATATCACTACTAGCCCTGGTAAAACTCAAAAATGGCGCGGAAGCCCTCTCAGACGCTGAACGAGACCTTTCAAAGGGTGCTACCGGCACCAAGCTCATGCTCTACTCTATCTACGGTCTGATACTTGGACTGCTAATCCTTCTAGGAGGAGTAGTGGCGGTAGCAGCCTCAAGTGGAGGCCCAGCAGGCCTAGGCCTGCTAGGCCTGGGCGGGCTAATCCTGATACTCTCAGCTATAGGCCTCTTAGTAGGGTTCATACTGTTCATAATATTCCTCTACAATATACCTGACACGCTAAACAGGAAGTACGACCTAGAGGTCTCGAACGACTTCAAGACTGCCGCTATAATGTTCGCAATAGCACTAATACTAAATATTTTAATAAAAACCGGAGTAGTAGCACCAATATTCGACATCATTGGAGCATACTTCCTCTACAAGGCATCCCTAGACAGTGTCAGAGCCGTCGAGAAGTGGACGCCGAGATCGGAGTCTGAAGGATCGAGCGGTATGGAGGAGTTCACACTCTAAACACTCTCTACCACTACTTTTTATTTTACCAGCATTACCGGTGTCGAGCTCGCATAGTAGAGCTTATTGTTTATCGGGGCGAACACTACTAGGTCCAGCCGAGATAGCGGTACGGGACTGTCAATGTAG
>JALSOR010000052.1 GCA_026986415.1 Acidilobaceae archaeon | reverse complement strand
TATAGTTTTCGTTGGGGGCGACGGGACGGCCAGGCTCGTCGCCAGGGTTTTAGGGGATCGCCGGCTCGCAGTCCTGGGCGTCCCCGGCGGGGTGAAGGTTTACAGTGGTGTTTTCGCTGAGAACCCGGAGGCTGCTGCGGGGGTTGTTCGAGACTACTATTCTGGCAGGGCGAGGCCTGTTCCCAGGCCTGTCCTGGATGTTGACGAGGAGGCGTTCAGGTCTGGGAGGCTCGTGGTGAAGCCCTACGCCACGCTCCACGTTCCCGTGTCGGGGGAGGCGGTAGTCCCCGGGAAGGAGGCTTACCATACTGGTGGGGAGCTGGAGGAGATAGATGAGATAGCCAGGTATTTCGCCGAGGAGATAGCGGAGGAGTGCACGCTATACATTCTAGGCCCGGGCTACACGGTTTACAGGATAGCCGAGATGCTCGGGGTTAAAGGTAAGACCCTCCTAGGGGTCGACGCCGTCCATAACGGTAGGATCGTGGGGCGGGACCTCGACGAGAAGGGGCTCCTAGAGCTCCTACGGAAACACAAGCATAGGAGGGCCCTACTGGTCGTCAGCCCTATAGGGGCGCAGGGCTACATTCTAGGCCGGGGCAACCAGCAGCTGAGCCCCACAGTGCTCAGGACGATAGGGCTGGAGAATATCCTGGTTGTAGCAACCCCCACCAAGCTCAGGAAGACCCCGGTTCTCCGGGTCGACACTGGAGACCCGGAGCTTGACGGGAGGCTGAGGGGCCACATAAAGGTGCTGACAGGCTACGGCAGGTACAGGATCGTGAAGGTCAGATGAGAGCCGGGCGTGCCACTGTAATGGCGTACAATACAAGTCTAGGATGGGATATCAAAGCCAACACCCCCCTCCTCTCCGGTGGCAGGATGAGGCTCCGCGGCGACGCGTGGCTCGCGGGACGGGGGGAGAGGGAGGTCCTCTCAGGCCTCATTGCTCACAGCTTCAACTCAGATAGGAGGATCGCCGATAGGATAGCGCAGCCCCCACTAGTACTCCACAGGATCCCCGCACCGCTCGGAGAATACGCGGTCGAGATCTTCGGCCACGGGCTCAGGCTCGGGAGCATGGAGATAAACCCTGCAACGGGAGAATGGGTCCTCCACCCGAGCGGCGCCCTCGCAAGCATACTCGCCAGCCTAGGCCACAAGCCAGCCGTTACAGGCAGGCATGCCAGGGGGAGGCTGAAGGGGAAACGCCTACCCAGCCCCTACTGCTCTCAGGCCAGTTACGTGCTTGTAGATGCTGGGAGCCATGTGGGGGTGGCCAGGAGCCTGGGAGAGACCGGGGAGTGTAAGGTTAAAGATGTCGCCCCTAAAGGGTTCAAGCCCCTCCCACCGGCTGATCCCCGTATTGTTGCGGGGGCGAACAAGGATTACGTAGAGGGGATCGCCCGCGAGGCTGTAGGATTCATACGGAACAATACCCCCGGAAGGGGGACCGTTCACGTTGCCGTCAGCGGGGGGCTAGACAGTACTGTTGCCGCGGCTCTAGCGGTGAGGGCCCTGGGATCCGGGAGGGTACGCCTCGTATATGCTGACACCGGCATGGACCCGCCGGAGAGCAGGCGGACGGTGGAGCGCCTGGCCGACAGGCTCGGGGTGCAACTAGACATTGTTGAAGCGGGCGTGGACCCCGTACGGGAGATGGCTAGGAGGGGCCTGATGAGCAGGGAGAACAGGTGGTGCACCCGCCTGTTCAAGCTGGAACCGCTACGCCGCTACTATGAGAGGAGGAGGGCGCGCGTTGTGGTTGAGGGTGTCAGGGGGTGGGAGTCCACTCTCAGGCGGGGGCTCCCAAGGGCCGGCGTGAACCCTGCGATCCCGGGTGTTAGGAGGCTCCTCCCCATACTGTACTGGAGGAGGATAGACGTCCAAGTCTACGCCCATCTAGACGGGCTCCCGGTCAACCCCCTATACGAGCAGGGCTTCACGAGGATCGGGTGCATGATATGCCCCGCGATGACGCTCCACGAGCTCAGGCTCGCGAGCTCGAGGTGGAGGAGCTTCTACGAGCGCCTAGCCATAGCCCTGGAGCCTCCGGGCGTGAAGGGAGGGTTAGAGTATATACTGTCCGGGAAGTGGAGGCGTAAACCGGGGGGTTAACGGGAGCCCGGCCCCCTAACAAGCAGGAGGACGACCCCTGCCATAAAGATGATGATAAGCGCTGCTAGAAGCATGCCATGCCTACTCCCAGCCTCCATACCGGGTGTTGCAGGGGGCGATATGCCGTTAGATGCGTTGAAGTACACCGTTAAAGCCGCACTCCCATCCCTGCCGGGCCACGCCTGGATGGTCACTATCGAGTAGCCATCCCGGCCCTCAACGAAATATGCCCCCCTACTGGTAGTAGAGTTGAGGGCTCGGAGGCTGCCAACCCTCTCGAGCCGGTAAACTCCCTGCACGGTTTTCTGTTCGACGGCCGTAACGGTTCCGGGGACGAGCACCGATCCTATCACGGGCCTGGAATCCTGGGTGTATATGTTGAGCGTTAAGAGTCCGGGCCTGATGCTGGCCACGCATATGCCGGGCCTCCTCAACGTTAGGGCTTTGTGTAGCATGTAGAGGGGTATGCTGTACTGTCTGCCTGGTGTGGTGGCCGTAAGGGGTGGGAGGACCGGGTTGGGTTCGAGGTCTGCGATCTCCCATTTGCTGTCCAGGGTTGCGAGCCTGTAGGTTCCGTGGAAGAACGCTTCCGGTATTGATACTATTATTGTGTCCCCCTGGAATGATGCGGGAGCCCTCTTCAGTGCGGTCCAGCTCCACCCGCCGCTCCCGTTATACTCGTATATTACTGCCCCGGAACCGGGGACCGCCTCTACTAGGAGGTCTGCCCCCTGGATCCCCACGCTCGTATCAGTATACCCGGTCTCCGGGTTATTGTCGGAGTCTATGAATACTTGGAGTGCGCTGCCTTTGAAGTTAGACTCTAGGAGGACGCGTAGTGTGGCGTAGACTCCGTCGCTGTGCACTTTCAACCCTATAATGTCGGTGTAGGGGGCAGAGTCTCTTGGTAGAGGGATGGTGGGGTCCTCGAGTGGTGGGAGGGGTATTGTTGTGTCCGAGAGCTCTGCCCTCCAAGCGGTATCGCCTATAGTGACCCTCACACTGCCGGCCGTGAATAAGCGGGCGAGAGTCCTGTTCGCAGCGTCTATTATGGGGTCCCCGTAGGCGGGGCCGAGGCTGTAAGCGTACAGGGGAGGCATAGGGCCCCCGTTGGAGTAGTATGTGGCGTCCGCGTAGCCCCAAGCCTTGAACCCTACTATTGCTGCCGAGGCGTAGCACGCCTCCTCTCTTGCCCAGTCGCCGGCAGGCCCGAGGCTTACCGCGAGGGTCCTGTCTAGGAGGCCTTTACGTGAGAGGTATGTGAGCTTGGCTATATCGTTTGTCCAGTCGTAGGGGTTACTGTCGGCGTTGTGGTGCTGGAAGAAGCCTGTAACGTACTCGTACACGGGGTCGTCCTCGGAGCCTTTAAACGTGCTACACCAGCCCTCCCAAAGGTAGTAGTCTCCAAGGCCAGCATATGCTCTGGCACCGTTGATAACGACTTTCAGCCCGATACTGTGCGCGTAGTCGACGATCTCCCTTACCCCCTGGCTGAACAGTTCTACTAGCGGGTCTCTGGGGCTTGTACGGCCGAAATAGGAGGGGTCCACCTCGTCTAGTATTATGCCGTCCACCCTCCCCTTATACTTGTCCAGGTTCTTCTCTACCATTACGACCCAGTCATCCAGGCTGTGGCCGCCGCGGACCACTAGATCGTTGAAGCTGGATCCAGCCGCCAGGGGGGTCCCGTTGGGAGTGTGAGGGTAGGCTATGAGGATTGTCCCCTCGCTTCTGAGCGCGCTTAGCACGGGGCTCTCCATGTTCTCCCTTGTCCCGGAGAATATGAGCATGTCTGGAGGGTGCTGATCGAGCCCTGACCCGTTAAGCTGGCCATAGTATATTGCAAGGTACCCGGTCCCTCCCCGCCCGGTGATTGTGGCGACCTTGAGGGGAGCCACGCTCTTGGCCCCACCTGCTGGGAGGCCGGTTATGATGGGGGCGAGGCCTGCTGCTAGGAGGGCAACTATGAGGGTTATCACAATATACGCGCGGCCCACGCCCAATACTAATACCCGGGTGTCCTCGGAGTGTGGGATGCCAGTAATATTAAGCCTGTCATCTTGCGGCCTGCGGGGGCAGGCCTATGATGCTAACCCATATATGGTTGATAATAATGCTTGTACCATTGTGGAGGCGCTCCTGCAATGGCGAGGAGAGGGTTAGACCTAGAGGATCTCTACAGGATCGTCCTGGTTAGCAACCCCCTAATCCACCCCTCAGGGGACACGGTAGTATTCACAGTGTCAAGATATAACAGGGGCACGGGCAGGCTAGAGTCGAGCCTCTGGACCGCGGCCGGCCAGGCGGGGCCGCGACCGCTAACCGGGGGGCCCTCCGATACATGCCCGGTCTGGGGGCCGGGGAGTATAGTGTTCTACACGAGGAGGGGTGAGAAGCAGGCCAGCATCATGGCCGTTGACGTGGGCGGGGGAGAGCCGTGGAGGCTGGCAGGGTTCCCGCTCAACGCAACCCCTGTAGGGTGGAACGGGAAGCTAGAATCGCTCGTAGTAATATACAGTGACCCCGGCGGGAAGGGGGAGTGGAAGCCTCCTAGCGAGCGGGACGTGCTCGCATACGAGGGCGTGCTCCCAGTCTGGTTCAACGGTGTAGGCCTCCTGGCAGGGGTGAGGAGGAGGCTGGGCATTGTTGGCTACCCTGACGGTAGCCTCGAGCCCGTCTCGGCGGGGGACGAGTGGGTCACTGGCGCCGCGGTCGATCCTTCCACGGGGAGGATCGCCTACACGTACTATACAGACCCGTTGGAGCCCTACAGGCAGGTCCTCGCGGTCGTGGACCCCTCCACCGGCGAGAGGGAGAGGATAGTTGAGGGGCCGAGCTTCGCCGGTATCGCGTGGAGCCATAGGAGTAACGCTATCGCCTACCGGGCGAGGAGCTGGGAGGAGGACCGGATATACGGGCACTACCACGTGTACTACTATGATCTTGACGGGGGCGAGCCCGTGTGCCTCTCCTGCAGTCTCGACCGTAACACGCTCCCAAGCGTTAACAGTGATGTGAGGGGTCCGAGCTGCCTCCAACTGCTCGACATCGGCCCCGAGGGTAACGTGTACTTCCCGGTCCACGACGCGGGGAGCGTAGCCCTCTACCGGGCCAGCCCCGAGACGGAGCCGGAACCGGTGATACCGGCAGGCCAGGCCGTGGTAGACGAGTTCACGGTGAGCAAGGAGGGGGGCCTGAGAATAGCGTATACCCTCATGACCGCGGTCCGGCCGAAAGAGGTCATGATACGCGACGATACCGGTAGCGAGAGGGTGACATGGTTCAACGACTGGATCGAGAGCAGGGGGCTCCGCGAGCCCTCTAAGTACACGATAGAAGGCTACCAGGGCGATCCCGTCGACTTCTGGGTCCTCCCGCCCGTCGGTCAGGGGGAGGGGGAGGCCCCCTGGATACTCTACATACACGGGGGCCCTAAGACGAGCTTCGGCTACGGGTTCATGTTCGAGTTCCACGTGTACTCCTCCAAGGGGTACGCTGTCGTCTACGGGAACCCGCACGGCAGTGACGGGTATAGCAGGGACTACGCTCTCCTCTCCGCCGGCCGGCTTGGAACGGCCGACTACGAGGACCTTATACGCATAGCAGACACGGCCCCGAGCGTCTCCCCGGGCCTGGACCCGGAGAGGAGCGCGGTCGCGGGGGGCAGCTATGGGGGCTGGATGACCGCCTATATCATTACAAGGACGGACCGTTTCAGGGCCGCGATAGTGCAGAGGGGGTGCAGCAACTGGGCGAGCTTCTACGGTGCGAGCGATATAGGCTGGTATTTCGCCCCGGCACTACTGGACGCGGGGGCCCCATGGGAGGACCCCTCGAGGTACGAGGAGGTGAGCCCCCTCTATTCTGCGGGCAATATTAGGACTCCCACTCTCATAGTGCACTCCCTCGAGGACTACCGGTGCCCCGTAGACCAGGCGTTACAGCTGTACACGGCGCTAACCGTTAGACGGGTGCCCTCGAGGCTAGCCCTCTTCCCCGGGGAGAACCACGACCTGTCCAGGACTGGCAGTGCTAGGAGGCGTATTGCGCGGCTGAGAGAGATGCTGGGATGGCTTGACAAGTATCTCGCCCGTGGAGACCAGGATAACCCATAAATACCTATACGGGCGTCTCACCATGTACACGCGCGGCATGAGAGCGCGCTGAGACGATAGGCAGGTAGTATGCTGAGAGGTGTGGTATGGAATGGTAGAGCCTCAGAGTACGAACGTTATCCTCATAGGTAAGAAGCCCGTCATGAACTATGTCCTCGCAGCCCTCAGGCTCTTCGAGCAGGAGGGGGCCGACGAGATAATAATCAGGGCACGCGGGAGGAACATATGCACGGCAGTAGACACCGTGGAGAGCCTGAAAAACCTGTTCATCAAGGACCTAGTAATAAAGGACATAAAGATCGGTAGCGAGATGCTCGAGTCGCAGGACGGTAAGAAGAAGAGGGTAAGCGTCATAGAAATAGTAGTCGCGAAACCCAAAAAGTAAACCCGGCGGGCAGAGCCCCCTCCAGGCCCGCACCAGGGTAATCCTCCAACAAACAATAACACGCGCTGTTTCCCTCCAGCGAGTCCTCCCGGGCAGACGCTATAGGTAGATTCCTTTACGGGTGCCGTAAGGGTTGGGCGGGGAGACCCACTGCTGGGCCCTCACAACGGGATCCTCCGAGGGGATAGGCTACTATGCGGCGGAGGGGCTGGCCCGGGAGGGGTGCAACGTTATCCTGTACGCCCGCCGCCTGGAGAGGCTCCAGAGCGCTGCTGAGGAGATTAGGAGAGAGTACGGTGTCGAGGCCGTCCCCGTCAGGGGGGATCTAAGGGTAAGAGAAGATATTGACAGGCTCATGCGTGAGGCCTACACCCTCACGGGGGGCACCCTGAGGGTTGTAGCGTTAAGCTATGGAAACCCGGAGTGCGAGCCGTGCAGCCTAACCGAGGCCCCCTGGGAGTCCTGGGTTGAGGCCTCAGCCCTCTACACTGCGAGCACCGCCTGGATCCTCAGGTGGCTTATCAGGGCGTTCAGGGGGAGGACTGTCGTGGCGGCTTTCAACAGTTTCACCATCTACAGCCCCCACCCCCCGCTGGTGGTTGCCGACACTGTTAGGAGGGGGCTCCCCGTGCTTCTGAGCACGGCGGCGAGATCGTGGCCTGGTAAGATCCAGGCTGTCCACGTGGTTTTGGGCAGCTTCCGCACGCCTGGGGCGGAGAGGACTGTGGGTAGGATCGCGGAGAGGGAGGGGGTCCCATTCGAGGAGTACTGGAGGAGCAGGGTCGAAGCGTTATCCCCCCTGGGGAGGACAGGTGCGAGGGAGGACATATGGGCTCTCGCCAGGCTACTCCTGGGGCTCCCGGAATATGTTGTTTACACGGAGCTCAGGCTTGAGGGCGGCATGCTTCCGGGCTAGATTATGAGGTATTCCTTCTCCATGAGCCTCCCGGTGAGGCCTAGCCATTCCGTTTTGAGCGTCTCCCCCGTGTAGAGGGTTACCGTGTCCCTCTCGAGGGCTACCGCTGCTGTCACGGACCCTATCGCGTCCCCCTTAAGTATGCCGGAGCCGCTCGTTCCAGCACTGACTATGAGGTCGCTGTCGAAAGCCTCGAATATTACTGGCATGCCGTCGAAGCTCAGATCGTAGTGGCCTGCCCAGCTGCTCGCCGGGGTGGAGCCTTCGAAGGCGGGCATGTAGAGGCTTATCATCGGGTGTAGCGTGTAGGTGTAGAAGCGCTCCTCGGGCACTGGGGGCTCCTCCAGCTGGAAGGGGCGGCCGAGCTCGTCGCTATAGCCTGTCCAGTAGGCCTCCTCCTCGGGTGCGGGGCGCATGTACGCGCCGTTGGGGAGTATTATCATGGGGCTTACCCCCTCCCTGTTGAAGCCTTTAGCGTATAGCGCCCTCCTCTTCTCCGGCGTGTCCGCCTTCACAGTGAATATCTGCCTCTTCTTGGGCCTGCTGTAGCTGTCGACGCCTATCGGGTTGAGAAGGTAGGGGGTCCAGGCCCCCGTGGCGACAATGGTTTTCTTCCCCGCCTCTATAATGGTGCCGTCATCCAGCTCGACCCCCTCGACACGGGTGTCCTGCCATGGGAACGGCTCCCCCTCTATGCCCAGCGGCCTCCTAGGTTTCAGTATGAACCCTCTAACCCTACTGTTGAAGGCGAACGATACGTTGTGCGAGCGGAGCCACTCGTAATAGTAGGAGACCAGCCTGTCGGGCATGAGGACCCCCGCGTCCCTGACAAGCACGCCCCCGACAACATTGTGGGCCCCCATCAGCTCCGCCTCTTCCAGGCCCTCAACGTTAACCCTCAACCCCAGCCTCTCCTCTAGCACTCCAGGCTCGAGAACCTCATAGTTGAGGCCGTGCTTGTCGGCCCATGAAAGCCCGGGCTTGAGCCTCTCCATCATCCGGTCGTCAGCAACGAACAGGTAGCCGACCCACCTCATCTGCAGGTCCCAGCCTCCCATCTGCACGTCGCGGTAGAAGCTCACACTGGCATGTGCTAGCGAGAAGTTTATCCTGTTAGTGAAGAACACCCTGAAGGCTGCCGCGCTCTTGCTCGTATCGCCCCCGCCGGGGCCTGGCGCCTTATCCACTACGAGTATGGACGCGTCGGGATCCTCTAGTTTGAGGTGGTATGCCGTGCTTAGACCTACTATTCCAGCTCCAATAATAAGGTAGTCTGTCCTGGGCAAACAGGATCCCTCCACGGAAGATATGTCTGGCTGGCCGGGAATATAATCATATATTACTATACAGTATAATCCTAGGACAAGCACCATCCAGGAGAATGGAAAACCGTGCACAACCACATGTGTACAGAAAAGACAGGAAAATACACGGCCCCTCCAGGGGGTCAGCTGTAAATCTTGATCCGCCGCGTCACGAACGGGCGGTCGTCAACAGTTATCAGGTAGCTCCGTATCGCTCTCCGGATGATCTCGCTCTTAGGCACGCCCTTCCGCCTGGCGTGCTCCTCGAGCAGGTCCAACAGCTCCTCGTCCACCTTGAAGCTGACTACTCGCATCGTATCACCGGGGTAATACTAGAATCCTAGTCCGCGCTTATACTTCCTGTCGTTTCCGGATACCGGTCTTCCTCTTTGAAGAGTAGGATGCCAGTCTTTTTCTGTACAGACTAGTAAGGTATATTAGGGATTGCAGTCTTATTCTATCATGGGGAAGACAGATTGCCAACAGTCCACCTCTCACTGCCAGATAGCGTTTATAGGAGGCTGAAGGAAAAGGCGGCAGAGCTGGGAATACAGGTGACAGACCTTATCAAGATATACATAAACCTGGGCCTCCAGAACAGTCTGGCGAAGCATGGGAACGATGTTGATATGGAGTATATTCTTAACAGGATTGATAAGCTCGAGAAGAAGCTCCGCATAGCTGTTATGAGGATTGAGGGTAAGCAGAGGGAGCTGGAGGAGCTTTTCGGTTATCTCGAGTCTAGAATAGATGATGTGGAGGACGCGTTCCAGACCATACTGAGCGAGAAGAAGGCGCTCCAGGGGACGTGAGCTCCCCCGGGAGACTCCCGCTATTACTATGCTTGCCCGGGGTACCGCCACGGTTCCTCTACTTGTAGGAGCCCCTCTACGTCCTACCGGGCCGGGAGAGTACTACCTAAGTCTGAATATATTCGGTACTATGTGGATCCTGTATGTGCAATATCTTATAAGAGTGTCGTTGAACACGATAGGTTATACTAGGTGGAAACTGTTTTGGCAAAGAAGGTCCTCGTCATAGGCGGCGGCGTGGGAGGGGTAGCGTCGTCTCTAATGATGGCAGAGGAGATCAGGGCTAACAAGCTGGACGCTGAGGTAACGCTGATAAGCAAGAGCCCGTACCATTACATGCCGCCCCTATGGCTCGACGTCGCTATTGACGGTATTAGCGTGGAGAAGACTAGGGCTCCCCTGAAGGCGATAGAGAAGTACGGTGTCAAGACGGTAATAGACGAGGTAACAAGCGTTAATCTCGCGGAGAGGAGCGTGACTACGGCCACGGGGAGGACCTACACCTACGACTACCTCGTTGTCGCCCTGGGGACTGTTAACGGGTGGAACGTGTATCCCGGGCTCGCCGAGGCGGGCTACCACAACTATGATCCTGAGAGCGCGCAGGTGTTCAATAGGGCGATAAAGACGTTTAAGGGTGGGAGGATCGTCGTTCTCGTGCCCGAGCTCCCCCACAGGTGTGGGGTTTACCCGCTCGAGATTACGACCCTGCTGGCAAACTACTATAAGGTTAAGAATGTTAAGGTCGATATTAAGTATGTAGCCCCGATAAGCCTGCTAGGCTACCACCCTCTCGACATCCTAGGCCCCGATATTGGTAGGATGGCGAGGAGGATACTCGAGGAGTACGGTGTAGAAGTGATAGTCCATAAAGGCCTCGAGAGGGTTGACCCCGAGAAGAGGCTGGTTGTTACGAAGAACGCGGAGCTAGAGTATGATATGCTCGTCAAGGTGCCACCGCCAAGGCTCCCACCGCTGCTGAACAATCCCGATTTCAGGCATGAGAAGGATGAGAGGTTCACTAAGGTTAGAACGCCGCACTTCCAGCATCCAGACTATGACGAGGTCTACCTTACCGGCGAGCACAGCATGAAGCCTGCAGGCCTAGGCCTCGCAGGCATATTCGTGCACTTCGCTAGTCTCAGGGCGACCAGCATGATACTCGAGGAGATCGGGAGCGTTTACAGCCTATACGACTACCCGCCGGCCCACTGTGTGGCCTATGTTGGTAACGGTGGCTTCGTGGGGAGCTGCGAGGTCCACTATGATGCTGGGGAGGGCCGGTATAAGTGGAACGACCGCTGCTATGTGACTATTCGCGGCCCGATAGTTAAACTGTTGAAGAGGACCTTCTACATGTCATGGCTCGGCAGGTTCAAATTCGGGGGTAACAGCGAGGGCGAGTTATAATTGTTACAGGTGGGGGTGTGACCCGGTATGAGCGGTGGACTGGAAGGGATAGCCGGAGAGGCAGAGGTCGAGGCTCTAAAAGAGCTAGTGGACCTGGCAGTCCAGATGAAGAAGGCCGGCATTATAGACGCTCTCCGCGAGCTCCTCACGGACTATGAGGGTAAAATGGCGGTACTGTCGAACGATGTAGCACTCTTCCGGCTCATAGCACTGGCAAGCGTCGTGCTCGACGCTACGAGACGCCTGGAGCCTGAAGGGGTCCAGAAGATTAAGCGTAACAGTGAGGAAGCCATGTACTGCGCCCTCCGCAGCCTGGAGGAGCTGGACCCGTCCAAGGTTAAGCCTGTAGGGCTCGGAGGGCTCCTCTCAGCGCTCCGCGACAAGGACGTGCAGACGGGGCTCGGCCTACTGGTAGGCCTGGCCAAGAACCTGGGGGCGTGCGTGAGAGGCTCAAGCCAAGAGCCCTAGCAGCCGCCGGCCTCCCCAAACCAAGGAAGAGGGCTGCAACCAGGGAGGGCTAGGCCTCCGCGCTCCCACGGCAGCCATATCTTTTCTCCAGCTCCCCTCTGAGCCTCCTCTTAACCCCTACAAGGTCTACGGTTTCCGGCCTCACACCCTTCTCCATGAGCCTTGAGAGCTCCATTTCGAGGTCGAGCTCCGTGACTATGCACTTCCTGTTGAGCATCTGGCTCGCCTGGCCTATGCCGCGGGTGCCCTCCACAAGCCCTGGGAGCATGCTGTTCTCGGCTACGATCCTCGGGTCTAAGAGGTATGCTGAGGCCTGGCAGGGGGTGACGGTTACCGTCCGGGTCCCGCCCCTTATCTTTACCGTGCCGTGGACCCCCTCGAACGCTCTAAGGGGGATCCTGCTGGCCTCGCTCTCCACCAGGCCTTCCAATTTCTTGAGCGTCTCATACTCTTCCCTTGAGAGGCCGAGAACCTCTATGAGGCCTCCCCTCCTGGCCGCGAGCGAGACCCTCTCCAGCACGGCCGTCCATGGGAGCTCCCCGTCGGCGCCGGGAGATAATACTAGGAGGTAGCTGTCTACCGGGGCTTTGGACAGCGCGTAGAGGCTTAACGCGTCCGCCAGGGGGCTCCAGAGGCTCTCCTCGTCGCCCCTCGCGAGTATGTCGCCCCCAGTGTCCACGCCAACTATAGCGTCGACGCCTAGCTCTTCGACCGCCGCCTCCAGCGCTGCCAGGACCCCCTCGGCCCCCTTGGACAAGTCTATGAAGACCGTCTCCTCCCCCGTGGCCATGGCGAGCCTGGCAACCTGCGGTTTAACCGTGGACCCGTATCTCAGGCTCACAGTATTACCGTTTACAAGGGCCAGCGTCCAGCCTAGGGGTTCCGCGTCCACGAGAGTCTCCAGGGGTATAGGGCCGGGATAGGGGTCTATGGCGTGTCTCTCCCACACGACGCTCCCAGCCAGGGCGTCGCCCCCGAGCCTCCTAATCCTCAAAGTGTAATAGTAGGCGCCGAGAACATCCCCTCCTCCCCCCGCGCCGAAAACGAGGATCCTCCTATACCTTCCAGCCAGGTCCACTGTTGAGGCTACAGGCACAGCTCAACCATCCCCCCGGGATAACCACGCACCAGGAAGGATGCTATATCGGGACAAAATATTAGCTAGTACGAACACGGGAAGACCAGTAGGCACCCCCTGAACATAC
>JALSOR010000051.1 GCA_026986415.1 Acidilobaceae archaeon | reverse complement strand
GATCCCAACTACCATGCTGCTCTATAAACTCCGGGTCCTCGCTCCAACCATAACCCCTACTGACAGCCCACCTAACACCCTCGTTCAACACGCGGTCCAGCTCCTCGAAGCTCAGCTTAACCTTCCCGGTACTACCCAGACCGCTGGGAACATTATAGTATAAAGTGTCAACAAGCTCCCTAATACGTGGCCTAACCTCATCAACAGTTAACTCGGTCCTTAAAAGTCTAACGCCACAGTTGATATCGTAGCCGACTCCTCCAGGGCTTATGACTCCGTTCTCGTCTATAGCCATTGCTGCTACTCCGCCTATTGGGAAGCCGTATCCCTGGTGGCCGTCGGGCATTACTATGCTGTATTTCTGGATGCCGTGGAGGCATGCCACGTTGGCGGCCTGTACTAGTGTGAGGTCCTGCTTCATTTTTTCTAGGAGGAAGTCGTCCGCGTAGATGATGCTTGGTACTCTCATGCAGGGCTTCGCGCCTTTAGGTATTGTCCACACGTACCTGTCTACTCTCCTGACAGGGATCTCCGTCAAATCTTCTCTCCCCGTGTTGTTACTGTTCTTTAATTGTCCACGGGGAGTCTTAAGATTTCGCTGGGGCGTTGTGGTCTACTATTTTAACTTGTTATGGGGAGGCCCGTTATTCTTGGAGGTGTCATGGTTGGACCCGTACACTAAGGCTTTCGATGCCATAGTGGATGCCATCTCGGAGGTTATAGGTGAGGATAGGAGGAGGGTCTCATACCTCCTGGCGGTCCCCTCGAGGAGGGAGTACGGGGACCTCTCATTCCCCGCTATAAGGTACGTTAAGAGCTCGGGTCTAAGCGCTGAGGAGATAGCTGTAAGGGTAAGGGAGATACTCGAAGAGAGGGGTATAAACTATGTTGGCGTGAGCGTCCTTAAAGGGTACCTAAACTTCACTCTGGACGTCGGCGCGATAGCGGAGAAGCTGGCAGGCATGGCGGGAGAAAAAATACTGGAAGTCCCCAGGACAGGTGAGCCGCTAAAAATAGTTGTCGAGCATACAAGTGCGAACCCGATACACCCCCTACACATGGGCCACGCTAGGAATACGTGTCTAGGCGACACGCTCTCCAGAATGCTTATGGCTAGGGGGCACAATGTTAACAGGAGGTTCTATGTCGACGATGTTGGGAAACAGGTTGCAGTGGCAGCCCTTGGGGTGAAAGTCCTCGGCATAGACCCTATGGAAGAGGCGGTAAAGCACGGTTTGAAACCGGACCACCTGGTAGGGTGGATATACGCTGCGACCCACACGATCATAGATATTAAGAGGCTCAAGAAGGCGGCAGGGGAGGCGGAGCGGGACGAGGATAAGAGGAGGATCATGGGCGAGATAGAGGATCTCATGTCGGTACTGGCGGATCTCGAGTCTAAGGATCCCGCGGGCTATTTCAACAGGCTCCTGGAAGGCCTCTCCAGGATCGACGATCCCGAGAAGACCCTGTCCGAGATGATGATACGATACGAGAAGGGGTTAGAGCCCGAGAGGACCCTCATACGCGGGGTCGCCACAACAGTATTGGAAGGGTTCAAGCAGACCCTCGCACGGCTAGACGTGGAGTTCGACGCTTGGGACTGGGAGAGTAGCCTCGTATGGGAGGGGCTGGTTGAGAGGGTCCTGGAGGAGGCGAGGAGGAGCCCCTACTTCATATACTATAAGGGGGCCGAGGCGCTGGACCTCCCACGGTTTATAAGGGAGCGGGTGAAGCCGGACCCGGAGCTTAGAAGGCATTTCAGGCTCCCCAGAGGGTTCGAGATCCCACCCCTCATCCTGAGGAGGAGTGATGGGACAACGCTCTACACTACCAGGGACATCGCCTACTCGATATACAAGTTCGAGGTGACCGGGGCCGACAAGGTTTACAATGTTGTTGGCGCCGAGCAGAGGCTGAGCCAGCTCCAGGTCAGGCTCGCTCTCGCAGCTATAGGGTATACTAGTATCGCTATAAACATGGTCCACTACGACTACGAGCTCGTCACGCTCCCGAGAATGAAGATGAGCAGTAGGAGGGGTAGAATAGTAGTCCTCGACGACATACTAGAAACGCTCAGGACCCTCGCAGAGGAGGAGGTAGAGAAGAGGAACCCGGGAGCCCCCAGGGACTGGGTAAGAGGGGTGGCAGAGAAGATCGCGGTAGGAGCATTAAGATTCAGAATGGTCCAGACGAGCCCCCAGAAACCGCTCCTCTTCGATATCGAGAAGGCCCTAGACCTCGCAGAGAACAGCGGCCCCTACCTCCAATACACCTACGCGAGAGCATCAAGCATACTCAGAAAGCTGGGAGCCAACGCACAGCTCCAACCGCCAAGGAGGGACGCGTGCGAGAGCCCCAAGCGGAGAGAGCTCATACTGCAAGCCCTGAGAACCCCTAGGGTCGCCGCTAAAGCGGCCGACGATCTCGCCCCCGAAGACCTCGCCGTCCACCTCCTCAAACTAGCAGACCTGTTCAACAGCTGGTACCAGGAGGACCCCGTTATAAGGGAGCCCGATGTCGGGGCTAGAAGCTGTAAGACGCTAATAGTATATCTTGTAAGAGAAGCCTTATCGCTTGGACTCGGCCTGCTGGGAGTGCCCGTGCTCGAACGCATGTGACCTATGCCTAGGACGGGCATTGGCCACCATCAAGGCGGCCGGGCAGGCGGGGAACCGGCGAGACAGCCCACGCCGGCGCGATGGGGTGAAGAGTAGCGGTGGTGTTCCCTTATGAGGCGCGCACTGAGGAGGAGGCTGAGGCATGTCGCGGAAATATCGGGGGGACTGCTCGTTGCTAATGCTGGGGATAGTATCAGCGCTTTCGTGATAAGCGTCTTCCTGGGCTTCATAAAGGGTAACACCTATATTCTAGCCCTCCTCCCGGCCCTCTCAGCCCTCCGGGGTAGCAACGCTACGAGCATGGCTGCAAGGGTCACGTCAAGCCTGTATATCGGGGACGTGCCGGCCCGGGTTAGAGCTATACTCTCGAGGGAGGCTGCAAGGACTTTCACTGTAGGCCTCCTAGCGACGCTGTACGTGGCCCTGCTGGTGTGGGTGTCTGTGGGTTTCAGGATACGCTTGCCTCTCCTCGTTGTAACCGGGATCCTGTCGGCTGTTGTGGCGCTCCTATTCATTATCCCGAGCACTGCCATGCTCGCGGTCCTAGGCTTCAGGCACGGGTTTAACCCTGACAACTATATGGCCAGCGTCATAACAGTGCTAGGAGACGCTATAACCGTTCCAAGCCTCGTCTTAGCCGCGATGGTAGCCCAGCATTTGGGGGGCTTCCTCGCTGGGGGAGCAATAC
>JALSOR010000050.1 GCA_026986415.1 Acidilobaceae archaeon | reverse complement strand
AGCCTCCTCCAGGCAGCACCTGTCCCCGCACAGCTCTATGAGGGGCCTCTGTAGGATCTTCCCGGGGCAAAGGTGGAGGCTGCCGCAACCGCAACCAACCTTTAACGGGCCCTGCAGCCTCACAGTATCTGCCAGCCATGAAGCCATACCCGCTATAACGCTTAGCCTTGCCGGCCTCTCACCGGCGCGCGGGCCTATAAGCGCGCCGTAGAACGGTTCAACACTCCTAGCGGGAACCCATACGGGGCCGCCCGTGACCCTTCTAGCGTATTCTCGGGTTGCCGGTTTTGAAAGGAAGCCTATGAGCGGGGTCTCCCATCTCCATGGGGTCTCTAGTAGGATCCACCCCTCTACCCCGCTCTTCCCGGCGAGGAACGCTACAGTCTCGGTTGCCGCGAGACTCTCATAGGGGCTTCCCGTGTCGGCATGCACGTTATAGGCTCCCAGCCTCCTGAGCGTCTCGATGAGAGTGTTAGGCGTCAACACTCGTGGACCCCGCGCCCTGTACCGGGCTTCCACGCTACTATTAGTCGGCGTCTAGACACTATTTTTACCTGTGTCAGGCTACACCGCTGGCCTGGTCGAACCTGTAGAGTGGGGGGACCTCTCTCATGCTCTTGGCTTGTACAGCCACGACTATGGCGTGCTCGTCTGGTAGGTAGTCCCAGGAGAAGCCTTCAGGGTTCCTCCTCAGCGGGGGTTCGAGGTCCTCTTCTAAATAGTAGTAGGCCTCGACGAGCACCCCTTCTGGCGACCAGACTATGCGGACCCTGTCAGCCGCTATATCGCTCCCCTCCAGGGCTACGAGTTCTACCACTAGCGTGGAGTCCTCCGGTATTATCTCGAAATGCTCTAGCTCGAACCTGCCCTTAGCCTTCAAACGGTCGAGAAGCCTGGAGACCACGTTACGGTACGACGTAACAGCATAGTACACTACCTCCTCCATTAAACTGTCAAGCCTATGCTCCCTCCTAACCTTCAGCTCCAACCCCCATCTCGACAGGTCCTCGGAATAGTCTGCAAACACGCTCCCCGCACTTGCCAGCACATCCTCCGGCCTCACCTTAAGGGTAGCCGACAGCCTCTCCAACCCGTCTAACGCTTCCTCCGGGAGCTCTACAACAATCCTCCTCCGCGCATCCCTTTTACCTCTACCACCCAACACTGTACACCGGGGTTAAGCCCCATTTACCAGACCCGAATAATAACGGGTACTATACCCAGGGGAAACGGGCCTCCAAGAAAGATATTATCGTCTCCGCTCCACAACAGCAGCCCTCCCTCCCTAGGCGGAGCCGCACACCTCCCCCACGCTCATACGAATAAGACACCTAGAAATCGGTCACAACCACTTTTCTATACACATGCCCTTAGGCAGCATCCCAAAAGTAACCCTTAACAAATAAAACAAGCAATATTACAACTCCCAAAAATACAAAACTAAAAAAGAAAATAAAAAATATTAGAAATAATAATAAGAACACTAAAAACACAGCCAGAGCAGGTGCGGGGAGGAGCCGGGCCCCAGGACTGGGCGGGGAAAGGACTGTTATGCTTAGCTTGTAGACAGGGGAGTTGCTGGAGAGGCCCGCGGGGGAGAATGCCTGGATTATTGTGAAGGACGCTCTCCGCTACGTTCATGAGAGGAGGCCCGTGCACGGCGATATCGAAGCCCGCAGTATAATAGTGCTGGTAGTGTCATTCTCGGGTGGCCTGAGAGCCTTGGACTGGCGGCTTGCTAGGCCTGACGCTATCAGCGTGTGGCAGGATCCGGAAGTTAGGAGGAGGCTTTCCTGGTACTATAGTGTTATGAGGGGGAGCAAGCCCGCCCGGTTCCTTATTGCTAGAAGCATCCCGGTTGACGCGTCCCGTGGCGAGCTCTGGGAGATGGAAGAGGATAGTCTCTGGAAGCTTCACGCTGAAGCGGCTCGCTGGTTCATGGAGGAGTGGTTGGAGATTAAAGACTCTGACAGGGTTAACGTTGAGAAGTACACATACTCCAATGTTGACACTAGCTTTCTCGACGTTAAACGGGTTCTAGCATACCGTCTTGCCAGTCCTTGCAGGCTGTGCGAGCGTAGATGCCTGGTCGACAGGCGTCGCCGTATCGGTGCCTGCAGGCTCGACATTAACACCTACGTGCACTCCGCATTCCTCCACCTGGGCGAGGAGGCTCCTCTAGTGCCGAGCGGGACAATATTTTATGGTGGTTGTAATTTCTCGTGCGTCTACTGCCAGAACTATGATATAAGCCAGGTTTACCCTAGAGGCGGGCGTAGGGTTGGGGAAGAAGAGCTGGCCTATATTCAGGACGCGCTCGCTAGGCATGGAGCCCGGAATATCAACCATGTTGGGGGCGATCCTACGCCTAGCATGCACACAATTATCGGGAGCCTCCGGTATGTTAGGAGCAATATCCCGCAGCTTTGGAATAGTAACATGTACCTGTCAAGCGAGGCTATGGAGATCCTATCACATCTTGTGGATATCTGGCTTCCCGACTTTAAGTATGGAAACGATAGGTGCGCCTTCAAGCTAAGCGCTGTGCCGCACTACTGGAAGGTTGTGACCAGGAACCTCAAGCATGCAGCGGCGCATGGGGACATGATTATACGCCACCTGGTACTTCCCGGCCACCTGGACTGTTGCACTAGGCCGGTGCTGGAGTTTATTGCAGAGGAGCTCCCACGTGACAGGATCCTGGTGAACATTATGGACCAGTACACTCCTATGCATCTAGTGGCACGGCACCCCTACAGGTGGAGGGAGATCGCGAGGAGGCCTAGCAGGGAAGAGATAGTTGAAGCTCGGAGGCTCGCGACAGAGCTGGGACTCCTATGGGAGCCTGTAAGCTAGTGGGTGCCGGCGTTATGCTTGTTTAGTATGAATATTACGTCCTTGCTTGTAACTGCTAGTATGCTCGTCTCTCTAGCTATGAGCATATCCTTGTATGGGAGCTTCTTGAGCATGCTCACAACTACAGGCCCCCTCGACACTCTAACCAGCTCCTGGACCGCCCTTTCCAGGCTGTCTACAAGGTCTAGCACTGTGAAGCTGTAGACAGTGTCGAAAGCCTTGTCGCGGAAGGGGAGGCTCTCCACGTTACCCTCAACAATGCTACACTTACCCCTACAGTATAGGCGGGCCCGCCCGGCCGCTATCCGGAGCATGTTACCGCTGTAATCGAGGCATACATACTCTTCGACATAGCGGAGAAGGCCTTGCAGGGCTAGAAACTCTATTAGGAGCCCGGTTCCGCAGCCCGCATCTAAAACCCTGCCGCTAGGTGGTACTCTCCTGAGCGCTGCAAAGTACTTCTCGTACTGTTCTGCCCTGT
>JALSOR010000049.1 GCA_026986415.1 Acidilobaceae archaeon | reverse complement strand
GGCTTTACCAGCTTGTACTTCCTGATTGTCCTCTCAACCTTTTTCTCCACGAACTCCTGGAAGTGCTCGTCGCAGAGCCACAGCCTAGCATAGGGGACCCTAACAGTCGCCTGTCTACCGCAGAAACGGCACTGGGGCGGTATTCCCGTTACACCTCACATACAGGACTAACCATAACGTAATGCTGGGAGGAATAAAAATGGGATGACATGGTAGTGTCTAGCGGGTCCCGGCGAGCCTGAGCAGTATAAGGTATGGGGGGAGGCTCCCCTTATGCCTCCTCGTCTCATACTCTATCCACTTATCTGCGGTCTCGAAGCCTGAATACTCTGCCAGACCTGCTACCTCCCTATATTTCGGCCTTACAAGTACCTTCTCCACTATTGCTTCTAGCCATCTCGCCTCCTGTTCGAACCATATTCTGACTCGTTCCCCTTCCATTGCGCTTACGATGCTGTAGAAGGCGACTCTCCCGGTGTTGGCGAGGCGGGCTATCTGCTCCTCGCCTATCCACCTGATTATTAGCGGTCCGGGCATTTCAATACACCGCCCACTATTCTACATACACCGTATTTGTATGCAGTATGGAACGCTTTAAAAGCGGATTGGTGCACTTTTAGCCGTAAATAGTGTACCATAAGACTAGGCGGTGAGCCGTGGACACGAGAAAGTTATCAATAATAATATTATTAATTATTATAATAGGTGTAGCGGCCGGAGTGGCCGCACACCATCAGGAAAGCCCCAGCCGGAAAGGTGGAACCACCAAGGGGGCCACCACTGGAGAGCAACAATCGAATAACAATAACAGTACCCTAGTAATAGCGATGGGAGACTGGGGACCCCCCAGCCCCTTCCTATACTACCCCAGAGGCCCAGGCTATGTACTGACAAGCCTCATATTCGACACGCTAGTATGGAAGAACAGTACCGGCGTGATACCATGGCTTGCAGAGTCGTGGAGCCACCCCAACGCGACAACATGGGTCTTCCATCTTAGGCGCGGAGTCGAATGGCAGGACGGGAAGCCGCTTACCGCTAGGGACGTCGTATTCACGTACAAGTATATCATGGAGAAGCACTGGGCATGGAAGAACATCGGCCCCGACCTTATAAGGGAGGTGTACGCTCCCGACAACTACACGGTCGTGTTCGTCCTGACAAGACCCTACGCCTTCTTCCTACAAGACGTCGCCTCAACAGTATTCATACTCCCAGAGCACATATGGGCCAACGTCTCCAACCCGTACAGCTTCCGATCCAAACAGGCCTTCATAGGCTCGGGCCCATACATGCTGGAATCATACAAGCCCGGCGAGGGATACGTGTTCAAGGCCAACCCCCACTTCTGGGCCGGCAAGCCGGTCTACAACACGATAAAGGTTGTAACAGTGGGCTTCACAAACCCCCAGGCCGAGGCCCAGGCGTTGAAAACCGGTAGGATAGACACGGCAGTATTCATGGGTAAAGCCTACAGGGTTGTAGAGCAGCTAGAGAAGAGCGTGCCGGGCCTGAGAGTTCAGAGCGGGCCGATGTACTGGGTCTTATTCCTAGGCTTCAACCTTAACAAGTACCCCTACAATAACACCCTATTCCGGCAGGCAGTAGCGTACTCCCTAAACCTTACAAGCCTCGTCCTCCAAACCGCGGGCACCCTTAAAGCGGCAGTGCCGGGAACACCGAACTACGTGCCACCCTACAGCCCCTTCTATAACCCGCACGTGCCAGAATACCCCTACAATCCAGGCAAGGCCGCGCAGATACTCGACAGTCTCGGGCTTAGAGATGTTAACGGGGACGGGTGCAGGGAGCTCCCTAACGGCCAGCCATGGCACCCGCTCCTGGTAACGAGTAAGCAGTACACGCAGGAGGCCCTCGTGGTCAAGAGTATGCTCGCCAGGGTCGGGATATGTGTTAACGTTAAAACGGTCGAGAGCTTCCACCAGTTAGACGCTATAGTGAGCAGGGGAGACTACGATCTAGAAATAAACGGTCATGGCGCAGACGGTAACACGCCAACAGCGTTCACATGGTACTTCTCGGGCCGCTTCGGAGCTAAATGGACAAACCAGACCTACATGCAGATAGTCGCTGAGATAGAGAACGCGTCAAGCCCGGAGCAGGCCTACAAGCTCGCAGAGCAGGCACAAGTCGTAATAGCAGAACAGCTCCCCAGAATAGCACTATACTATCCAAACGTTTTCGTCGTCACAAGGCCCGGCGTACAGGTACACTGGTTCTTCACCTACGGCGGCATAGACGGCGGCATACCGCTACCCTACAACAAGCTCGCCCTCATCTCCCCGAGGCCAGGGACAGGGCTGGAGAGCCCCTAGCAGGGGGAGGTGCACCGCCGGCTTGCAGGAATCCAAACTCTGCTGTTTTCCCGTGGGGATCGTGGAGAGGAGCGACGTTAGGGAGCCGGCCGCTGTGAGCGGCAAGGGGAGGGTTATAGAGTATAACGAGGAGATTATGAGGAGGCCGGCTAGAATAAGATTCTACAAGGAGTATTGCGAGGCCATAGAAGGATACGAGCCCGGGGATCTAGCCTGGATAATATGGTATGCCCATAAATCCCGGACCGGCGGGAGCATGCCGCTCAAGGTTAGACCCTTCATGGACCAGTCCATGGAGGAGGTGGGCGTTTTCAAGACGCGGAGCCCCTGGAGGCCGTGCCCCCTAGGGCTGACGCTCGTAGTAGTGTTGGAGGTTGAAGGCTGCTCCGTGATAGTGGCCGGCCTAGACGCGGTAGACGGCACGCCAGTCCTCGACGTGAAACCCTACACGCCAGGGCTCGACAGGCCGGAGGTGGCCCTCAGCCGTGCCAGGGAAACGCTCGCTCATCATAACACTAGCTGAGACCATCACAGGCATACTACTGGTAACCATAGTATCATACCTGGCGGCCAGGAAGGCTCTAGGAAACCCCTTCGCAGGCCTAGGAGCCGACATGGGCCTCGACCCTCAAACGATACAGGCGATCAGCCAGGCATACGGGCTAAACATGAGTATCGCGCGCGGAGCCCTCAGGTTCGCCGCTGGCCTCGTAGAGGGGAATACCGGGCCAAGCCTCACATACGGCATGTCAGCCTACAGGCTTTCAGTACAACTGCTGCCCTGGACGCTGGCACCCATACTTGCAGGGGTGGGATTATCCTTCGCTGCCGCAATACTCTGGGTTTTACTTGTCGGGTTCGAGGCTCCCAGGCCCCTGAGAGCGGCAAGCTTCGTCCCAGGCTATTTCTACGCCGTGCTCGCAATAATACTCGCCTGGCGCCTTGGAGTGCCGAGCCCCCTGCCAGGACACCCGCCCGGGAAGACCCTGGTGTACACTCTCATCATATGGCTGGCAGTCTTCCCACGCCTCCTACACGGGCTACTAGGCCTTATGGAGGAGCCCAGGCTGGAGCTCAAAGACCATATACACGCGCTACGAGCAATAGGCCTGCCGGAATGGAAGGTCAGGCTCCGCGCCGTCCAGGTCCTGCTCTCATCGTTTAACGCTTACACTCTAACACTCACAGGCATGATAATAGAGAGGAGCGCCATCATAGAGCCAATACTGAACTATACAGGGATAGGCTACCTACTCTACCATGCAGTAGTAGAGGGCGACCCGATCCTGGCGGCAACATCGTTCGCACTCATAGGAATAGCAGGCTATATCGCGGCCGGCGCGGGCCGGGCCCTGGGCTGGGAGCCAAGGAGTAGGTCACAGTAGGATGCTCGAGAGCCTCCCGGGTGAAACGGGGAGATGAGACTCCAAACCGGAAAGATGGTGCTTCTCGCAACAATAATAGTAGTGTCATGGGCTTTGAACAGTCTAACAGGGCCATGCCCTATACGCTACCCGCCACTCCAGAAGCCTAGCATAGAGCTACCCCTAGGCTCCGATCCCATCGGGAGGAACGCGTTATGCGTTATGGCCCGTGGAGTGTGGGAGAGCGTTGAGGCCGGCCTCGCCGGTATGGCCGTCTCAATAATACTCCTTACTATAGCGCTCACAGCGGGAGTCTCACCCATAGCTGACAGGACTATAGGCTTCACATCAAAACTACTAGCCGGCCTCCCCAGGATGGGCCTCCTACTCCTGCTAGCACTACTAGCCCGTCCCGGCCCGTTACTGGTAGGCGCCCTCATCGGGGCCCTCGCAGGCGTTCAAGCGGCTCAGAGCGTGGCTAGCAGGGCGAAACAGATAGCCGGCACAGCATATGTTGAGGCGGCCAGGAGCATAGGGGCGTCCCGGGCGAGAATAGTGTTAAAGCATATGCTTCCCAATGCGTGGAGTGCGATAGCAAGCTACGCGAGCATATCCTCCGCTGCAGCGGTCTTCGCGGAGGCGGGACTCTCAATGCTAGGCCTGGGAAGAGCTGGGACGCCGAGCCTCGGTAAGACTGTCAGCCTAGTACTGCTAACCCCTGGAGCCCCCCTCACGCTCCCAGGAATACTCCAAGTGGGGGCCGCGCTGCTGGGGGTCGTGGGGATAGCCGCCGTGTTCTACGAGGTTCTAAGGCTCCCGTACGAGACAAATACTGGCGAGGAGAGGGTCGAGTATTAATCACCCTTCATCCAGCATAGAGTAGAATAATTGGGAGTGTGGTGTAGGCCCGTGACGCTTGAACACCATACGGTTAAGACCGTGAAGGTCCCCGAGGATACGTGTCTGGCATGCCTCTTAAGCCCTGAGAAGCTCCTCTCAACCAGCAAGTATACCGCGTTTGTAGAGAAGCTGGAAGACGATAAATACCGTGTAAGGTTTGTTTGGAGGAAGTTCGGTATAACCAAGAAGTTCGACGTGGTGTTCAGGGTTATCAGGAGGGGCGATGTTGTAGAGTATAGGAGTACTGAGGAGAGCGATTACCCGTTCCTTATACGCTTCAAAGTCACACGTCTAAACAATGAGGTTGAGGTCGACGTATACTCTGAGATGAAGGCCGGGCTCATGGCGGACCTCTTCGGGCGGAAAGACTATGCCGGCTTCATAGAGGAGCTCATAGACACCGGCCTGGTGGAACTGTTGAAGACCGTGAGGAAGGATAGGAAGACGGTTGAAGCCTCCAAGATATCGTGCAATACATGCATACTCTACGACCCTAAGAGGAAGTACTGCTACTATCTGAGGAGGGAGGTGAGGGACCCGGAGAATCCCCCCTGCAAGGGGGAGGCCTACCTCAGCGATATAGCCCTAGAATCAGAATAGGAGCCCTTCATGCCGCTGGAGGGCCTCCCCGGGCTTCCACCTCACGGCTTCACAGTATAGTATAGCCTCCTCTTCCTCCTACCCTTACTCTCTATCCTCAGGAGCACGATCTCGCCTATCTCGCACGTATTCCTAACATGGGGTGCACCGTCGGCCTGGACGTCCACCCCGGGTATCTCGACTATCCTGAGCCTTTCAACCTCTGGCGGCGCCCTCTCCGCCAGTTTGACGAGGCCCGGTATTCTCAGCGCTTCCTCCCTTGAGACCCACCGTACAATGACGGGGTGGCATTCCGCTGCTACCCTGTTGGCCTCGCTGACAGCCCATTCGAGGGCCTCTCTCCACTTGGGCCCTGCGCTGGTGAGGTCGAAATCGTCCCTAGCCTTGTCAGGCTCTATGTTCCCCCCGGTTACTAGGGCCCCGTACTTGTTGTAGAGGAGGGCCGCTATTATATGACTGGCAGTGTGGAGCCTCATCATCCTGTACCTGCGCTCCCAGTCGATACGGCCCCGTACAGTATCTCCGGGCTTCAGCCCGTGCGGCTCCCTTGTGTGGTGGACAGGGCAGCCGTGCTCTGATACTGTCACGTCGTCTACATGCAGTACTCTACCATCCTCAGCCTCCAGGATACCCGTATCGTTGCTCAACCCCCCGGAGGGTCTAGGATGGAAGGCTGTCTGGTCTAGGATGAGGCTGTGCTCGTCCGGAACCGCTACTATCCTGGCCTGGAACGTTTTAAGGTAGCTGTCCTCCTGGTAGAGGAGCCTGCAGCCCGCACCACCCACGACTAACACCCAGTTTATAGGCTGGATGGCTGCGCTCTGGAGTTAAGACTGGATGTATCTTCACATGAGTACACATGCATATTTACCCGAGCACTTCAACTATCATATAGTGTGGGCCCATAGTGGGACGAGAGGTCTTCCGAGGGGCCCACACTCTATTCAACTATTAGGAGGTGCACGATCCCCTTGTCCGAGCCACAGTCGAAGACCATAGTGTTTCTCAGCCCCCTCCCCTCCAGCTTCCTTAGAAGCCTCCTAGCCCCCTACCTCCCCAGGCTAGGGGATGTCGAGATAGTGAGCGTCGCAGAGTCCCCCAGGGAGGAGGTACTGGAAGCACTGAGAAGGGCGGACGTTGTAGTCGGAGACTACACCTTCAAGTTCAAGATCACACGTGAGATATGCGATCTCATGGAGAGGTGCAAGCTGATAGCCCAGCCCAGCACGGGCTACGACCATATAGACGTTGAGGAGTGCGCCCGCAGGGGCATACCTGTAAGCAATGCTGGAGGCGCGAACGCGCCCAGCGTCGCGGAATGGACCATTATGGCCGCGCTCGTCCTGCTCAAGAGGATCCTCCAGGCCCACGCTAAAACTAAGAGTGGAGAGTGGCCCCAGTGGGAGCTTATGGATGCTGGAACCTATGATCTCTACGGTAAGACGTGGGGGATCATAGGGTTAGGCCGTATAGGCCGGGAAGTTGCTAGGAGGGTCCGCGCTTTCGATGCTAGGATAGTCTACTATGATAAGAGGAGGCTCCCCCCTAGCGAGGAGGAACGGCTCGGCGTCAAGTATGTTAGGCTCGCTAGGCTCCTAAGGATGAGCGATATTGTCAGCATACACCTCCCCCTCACAGGCGAGACGCGCGGCCTCCTAGGTGAGAGGGAGCTCCGCTCCATGAAGCCCACAGCGGTACTCATCAACCCTAGCAGGGGTGAGATTGTTGACGAGCAAGCGCTGGCCAGGGCGCTACGCGAGGGCTGGATCATGGGTGCGGCGGTCGACGTCTACAGTAGGGAGCCCCCGGGCAGGGACCACCCGTTGATAGCGTTGGACCATCCCAACCTGCTGACAACGCCGCACATTGCGGGTGCCAACAGCGATGCTAGGGCGAGGATAATACAGGCGACAGTCGAGAACATTGTGAGGGTCCTCATGGGAGGAGAGCCGGCCAACGTGGTAAACATGCCCGCCGAGAGGTGACAAAGTATTGGCCGGCGAGACGAGGAGATACACGGTCTCAGAATACATAATAGAGGCGATGCGCCGCACGGGCACGGGAAGGCTCTACGGCATTATAGGGACGAGCATACTCGACTTCCTAGACACCCTCAAGAGGACCGGGGAACCCCCAACATACATATCAACAAGGCACGAGCAGGTCGCCGCCAGCGCGGCAGACGCTGAAGCACGCCTAACAGGGAGAATAGGCTACACAGTAGTACACGCGGGCCCCGGCTTCCTTAACACCACCATAAGCCTAGGCATAGCGCTCAAAGACCGTAGCCCCCTCTTCGTGCTGAGCGGCGGGGTGAAGAGGCGCCTGGAAGAGGCGGACGCCTGGCTATGGGTGGACCAGCAGGCCATAGCAGACCCTCTCACCAGGGCCCACGCGAGGCTCCGCAGCCCCGACCTCCTCCCCGAGACCCTGAGAGGAATACTGGCGAGAATGCTGTCCCCCGTGCCGGGACCCGGGCATCTAGAGGTCCCAGAGGACCTGTGGAACGCGGAGATAACGGTAGAGCCCCCTCCGAGCCTGGAGGAGCTGACAGTCCCCCCGGACCCCCCGGACACTGCCGATATAGAGGAGGCGTTGAGCCTACTATACGAGTCCGAGAGACCACTAATAATGGCGTGCGGCGAGGCCAACAGGCCCGGCGCCCAGCGGCTCCTACACGGGCTGGCGGAGAAGCTCGGAGCCTATATTGTGACGAGCGGGAACGGGAGGGGCGCATGCGACGAGCAACACTACAGGTGTCTGGGCAGGGTGGGCTTCGGCGGCGGGAGCAGGCCTGCGGATAAGGCGTTCGAGGAGGCAGACACTATACTAGTGCTAGGAGGCGAGCTGGACGATATCGCTACGTACAGCTACACTATGATGCCTATAGGCGCGCTGATAGTAGCGAGCAGGGACCCGGTAGTTGATAAACGCCCCATAATGCCGGACGTCCACAGCAGGACCGACCCCCTCCTCTTCGCGGAGATACTGTTGAGGCGGGTCGAGGCGGAAGGCCCGCCCGGGCCGAGGGGAGAGTGGGACGAGAGGATAGCGGCGCTAAGAGCAGAGTGGGCCAGCATGCTCGAGGAGGCAGTCTCCCGCTCATACAAGGGATACGTTAACCCTAACAGGTTCTTCCACGAGCTGGGAAAACGGCTTCCAGCGAACACCGTGGTCACAGCCGGCCAGGGCACCCATATCGTCTACACTTATAATTATCTACGCGTTAGGAGGGAGAAGGGCTTCCTGGCCGCGACGAACCTGGGCGCTATGGGCTACGCCCTACCAGCAGGCATAGGCGCGGCGCTCGCTGGCGGGGCGGAGCATGTTATAACAGTCGTTGGGGACGGAGAGCTCATGATGACACTCCAAGACCTCGAAACCATAGCCCGCACCGGGGCTCCAGTGAAAATACTGGTAGTCAACGATAACAGCTACAGGGTCCTACTCCTCAGGCAGCAGATACAGAAGCAGGGGAGGGTAATTGGAACGCTACACGGGAACCCCGACTTCACACTTATAGCAAGACTCATGGGCATAGATAAGACCCTGAAGGTCGACAATGATAATGCTATAGACGAGGCGGTAAGCTTCATACTGGACAATCAGGGCCCCATGCTGGTAGAGCTCGACATAAGCCCTGGAGACCTTCCACCCCTAAACCTCGAGGGGAGCACGAGAATGTGAGAACCATACGTGCACAGGCAATAATAAATACTATCATAAACCGTAAAACAATATACATGGTGTGGAACCTCTTGGCCGGACGCCTAGCCAGCGGCATAATAGGCGCTATCATAACAGTAATACTCCTCCTCATACCCGGGATAAACGTGCTAGCACCCCTCATAGGCGGCTTCGTAGCAGGCCTCCTAGCAGGGGGAGCAGGCAGGGGGGCCCAGGCGGGATTCCTAGCCGGCATAATAGCGGCACTACCAGTACCCGCACTAGTAGGCTTCATGGGCACAGTAATGCTCCCCCTAAACCCCCACATGGGCATGGTGGGCATTGGAGCCTCACTAGTAATATTCATAATCGCATCCATAGTACTGGGCGTGCCAGCCGCTATCGCCGGGCTCATAGGAGGAGCCCTAAAAGGGGAGCATTAGACGCGGCCAAAGTATTGTAGAGCCGGCCTGAAGGGTCTCCCGACTTCCCCTAAATACGATTATTGTTTTGGAGCGTGCCGGGTTTTACCGGTCACGGCGAGGAGCGCCTCTACAACAGCTATTATTTTCTCGGCGGCCTCCTCGAGGCCCCCCACGGGTTTCGACACGCTTATAGTTGGATAGCCCGGGACTATCTCCTCCGCGAGGTATTCTCCCCCTCCTATTATGCTGGCGGCAAGACCGAAATAGTATAGGGTTCTCGCCTCCTCCTCGGGTATGCCCTCCCCCACGGGCAGGGGCGCCTGGGCCTGGACTATTATTCCCCTATCGCCTTCATCGTTCAGCTCTATGATCAGGCCGTTAATGTTTATCCTGACAGCGTCACCCTCGCTCTCGAAGGGTACCCCCTTCTCTTTAAGGTAGAGTTGTAGGCGTCTCGACGCGGGGCTCTTACCGGCATGCCCCGGTATTCCCAGTTCTAGGTCTCCCGGTGCTGCCCCCTCGTCCTCCTCGTGGGGCATGTTTCCACCCTCCCAGCTCCCCTCCTTGCAGGGTCCACAGTTATTTTTGGTCTATACGGTTCTGAGGGGTTACGGTTTCTTCTTGTGGCCGTAGTATACGAGTCTCACGGGGTCGACGGTTACTAGGCCCTCCTCTACGATCTCTTCTATTACGGGGAGGACATTCTTTATCTTCTCCTCCTCGTCTATGCTCTCGATAACTATGGGGAGGTCCTCGCTCAGCCTGAAGAGGTCCACGGTGTGTATTAGGCTGTGGCTCCCGTAGCCTGCTATGCCCCTGTAGACTGTCGCGCCGCGGACCCCCATTTTCTTGAGCTGGTGGAGAATGTAGAGGTAGAGCGGTTTACCCTTGTACCTGTCGCTCTCACCAATATAGATGCGGAGGCGCAGCCATTCCGGCCTGCTCTCAACCATACACGACACCCGCCATTATAGTGCCAATATAGACCATTACGAGGCCAAGTAATATACTTACAATAATATTAGCGGCAGCATAGAGCGGCTCCCGCACGAGTAGTACGAGGGACTCATACATGAAAGTGCTGAAAGTAGTGAACGCCCCGGCGAAGCCGGTCGCTAGGAGGAGCCTCTCCCACCTGGTGAAAACCCCGTAGTTCACGGCGGCCCCCATTATGAAGCCTAACAGGAGGCTCCCGAGAAGGTTAACGGTAAGCGTGCCCCATGGATAGAAGACTCCAGCATGCTTCTGCACCGCCTCGGCCAGCTTCCACCTTGCCGTAGCACCCAGAGCCCCGCCGATCATGACGGCAGCATAGTCTTCCAGTGCTGACTGCCACCCGCTACTCATATTCTATGCGCCCCCAGCTTTTCAAGACCTAGGATCCCGAGAGGCAATATAAGGGTGTTAATTGAAAACCGGGGAGCGCCCGAGGCCAGCATCACCAGGAGGGGCTTCATCATCCAGTTAGAGGGGCGGGCTTCTCAACATACTCCCGGCCCTTCCCGGCGGGAGCCTCTTTTATTACTGGTTTCAGCCACCTGTAGGTGAAGAGCCATGCGACCAGGACGGCCCCGGTTATCCAGTTGCTGAGGGCCATCCCCCACCAGAGCCCCGTGTCTCCGAGCCTCCTAACATATGCGAGGTAGTAGCTGAACGGTATCCTCATGAGCCATAGTCTCGCCGTCCCGACAGCTGAGACTAGGAGTGTGTGCCCGCTGCTCCTCGCTATGGCGCCCGCGAGCACTGTGAGGTCGAACCCTATAACGCTCGGCCCGAATATTAGTAGCATCCTGCTGGCGGCCTCCGCGACCTGGGGGTCGCTCGTGAACACTCTTATGAAGGGGTCTCGGAACACTACGAGGAACACTATGTAGAGGGTTATGAGTGTCATCATCAGCCTGAACCCCGTGTGGAACGCCCGTTTCGCCCTCTCCAGCAGGCCCGCTCCAAGGCTCTGAGCCACTATAATACTGGTGCTCCTAACCAGGGGGAACACTATTATGTGGTCTATGCTTAACACCACCTGGCCTATACTGTAAGCGGCGACTATCGGGGTTCCCAGCCCGTTGACTATGCGCATCATAACCAGGAAGCCCAGGGTTGTGAGGAGCCGCTGTACCGTGGTGGGCCCGCCTATACGGGCTATCAGCCTGTAGATCTCCGGGTCCGGTATCATGTCGCGGAGCGTTATCCTTATCCCGTGCCTGCCGGTTATGAGGCTGTAGAGCCCGTATAGGCCGGCCGCCATCCCGCTTATCAGCGTTGCTAGGGCGGCCCCGAACACGCCTAGTTTCAGGGTGAAAATCAGTACCGGGTCCAGGGCGAAGTTTAGGAGGCTTGTGGAGACGCTTATCTTCATCGGCGTCTTAGTGTCTCCCGCGCTTCCAAGCGTGAAGTTGAATACTAGGAAGAAGTACATGAAGGGGAGGCCCAGCAGTGTTACGGCGATATACTTGTTTGCTAGCGCCGCAACGTCTGGAGGGGCATGTGTTAGGTCGAGATAGTAGCCGCGCAGCACGTAGAAGACTGCGGTCCCGATTATGCCTATCACTGTTAGGAGCCCGAAGACCTGGCTCACACTCTTACTGGCCTTCCTGTAATCCCCGGCACCTATGTACTGGCCCGCCAGCGCGCTTAGAGTGCTCGCGAGGCCGAAACCTATAGCCCCGAGGACCCCCCGGTAGGGCCAGCTTACGGTCGGGGTTCCAAGCGCGGCGCTGCCGAGGCGCGAGAGCCAGAAGGTGTCGGCTATGCCGTAGATGCTCTGGAGGCTCCCGCTTATGAAGAGGGGGATGCTGAGCTCGAGTATTAGCCTCGCTATTCTCGGCTCGTAGAGTATTTTCTTTCTCCGCTCCGCTATACTGCCATTGCTCATTATCGGTCCCCTCTTGGCTGTGCTGGCGTGTATGGGGTTTGCCCCAGGAGCTGTGCTGGGATCGCCCGGGGGGCCCGCGTGTGCACGGTTTTCTAGTGTTGTCCTGCCAAGTTTTAGGGGTTGTGTATATGTTTCTGTGCTTCACATGAAAAGTTTAACCCTGTTAAAAACATATCTGGGACCGACACCACAGCCTTAAGGTACACGCCGCCAATACCCTTTCATCAGAAGAGGGTAGGGGCAGCATTGCAAGTCGAGGAGATAATCGGCAGCCTACCAGAACGGTTAGACGGTAAAACATGCATCTTCGACTATGACGGCACCCTGACAAGGATCAACACCGGGGGATTACTACAGGCCAGGCTCGCGTCTGCACGCCTGAAGGGTCTCGGACGGGTGGTCGCACTCCTCAGGGGGCTACTCTCTAAGATGTACAATACCGGGATCCTCAAGATCAACTACGAGTACCTTATAGCGAGGCTATTCCTCGCCGGGATCACAATGGGAGACCCCAGGCTTGCGCGTGCCGCCAGGACGGTCGAGATGGAGAGCCTCGCCGAGCACAACAGGATACCGGGAGCATGGAAACTCCTACTAGAAACAGCGAGGAGGGGCTGCTCTATCTGCATACTATCTAACAGCCCCCTCCCACTCCACTCCCTACGGGGCGAGACGGGCGCCAGGATTATAAGTAGGGGGTCGATAGTGAAGGCTCTAGTAGTCCCCCAGCTCTACCGGAGGCCCCTGCGAAAAGAGGGATACATGAGGTCCTGCGGCGGCCCCCCGATCCTGGCGGTCTCCGATAGTCCCGGGGACCTGCCAGGCTGGGTACCCTTCAGGGTGCTCGTAGACCCTGGGAGCGGCATGCTAGAGCTCCTCTCTTAGAGCGCATAGCGAGGCCTCAACCACTAGTACGGCCTCCGATAGGGTTAGGAGGAGCGAGTAGTAGACGTATGCTA
>JALSOR010000048.1 GCA_026986415.1 Acidilobaceae archaeon | reverse complement strand
ATATCGGAAGCCATATAGGCTTGCCTGCAAGCCCTACACGCCGCCCATGAGCCTAATACTAGCTACCTGCAACAGGCAGGGTATGAGCCTCATATACCACAGGGCCCTATAGGTTCTACCCCACCTGTACAGGTACTCCCTCCCAGCCTCGTCTAAGAGCCTGATATCGTCCTCTCCAAGCCTCAGCGTCGCGCTCCCAGCAATCTCGGCGACCCTCTCGGGCTTCCTCGTGCCCGGAATCGGTATGGCGCCCTTAGCTATGAGCCATGCGAGCGCTACCTGGGCCCGGGTGGCCCGGTGTCTCCCGGCTACCGTGTCTAGAGCGTTCTGGAGGCGAGTGTCGCCCGCCGCGGCCCTGAAAACAGGGTCCGCCTTCTGGGCGGGATCGGAGGGCCTGCTCTTCCCGGCCAGGGCCCCCTTGGCGAGGGGGCTCCAGGCGATGATAGTGTATCCCCTCTGGCGGGAGTGGGGTAGGAGCCTGTTCTCAGCGCTCCTATAGGCTAGACTGTACTGTACCTGGTCTGAGACGGGCTCGATCCTCTTCGCGCACGAGTAGGCCTTCTCCATGAGGCTCGCGGGGTAGTTGCTCAGCCCGTAGTAGTGGGCGTGCCCTTCAAGCACCGCCCTCTCGAGCCCCCTGATAGTGGCGCAGAGGGGAACATAGACTGGGGGCGGCCAGTGGTGCTGTACGAGGTCGACGGTCCTCCCAAGCCTCCTATTGATACCCTTCACCCCACGTATGATGCTGGCCGTGTTAACACGGAAGCCTCCAACCTTGCTGGCCACCACCACGTCGTCGCCGGCGCCCAGCCTTCTCAGGGCCTCTCCCAGGAGGCGCTCGCTCCTCCCCCAACCGTATATCTCGGCGGTGTCGAAAAGGTTGATCCCACGGTCTAGAGCCTCCCCCACGACACTCTCAACCCAGCCATGACCGTTAAGCCTCCAAGCCCTACCCCCGGCCTGCCAGAAGCCCAGGCCTACAACGCTAACCCTCGGCCCACCCCGGCCAAGCCTGGTATACTCCAACGCCAGCACGCCCCGAGTACTGCATGGTCTCAGGCCGAGACTGTTAACTGTTAATATTATATACTGCCCGTCCGTGGGATCTCCTGCCCGCTATTACGATAGGAAAATAGTCTCGCAGGGCAGACACTATACTATTTCGACCATGGGGGCTGGAAGCGTTGACCCTATGCGCCAGGGCGACCGCATATAGTAGCAGTGCAAACCTGGGGCCAGGCTATGACGTGCTCGCGCTCGCACACACGGCCTTCCAGGACAGGGTGGAAGCCTGCATAGCACGAGCGGGGGGAGAGCGTAGGGTCGAGATCGTAAGCGTTGAGGGGCCGGAGGCTGAGAGGAGCGGCGGGGCGGCGACAGCGGGGAGAGCGGTCGAGGAGCTACTCGGCCTCGCAGGGGTCCATGCGAGAGTAGAGCTAAGAGTCTGGAAGGGCATCCCGCCCGGGCGCGGCCTAGGCAGTAGCGGTGCCACGGCCGCAGCCGCGGTAGCAGCGGTCTCCCGCCTCATAGGCGTGGAGGACGCCTCCCTCCTCCTAGAAGCGGCCGGCCGGGGGGAGGCCGTGGCGGCCGGGCAGCCCCACTACGATAATGTCGCCGCCAGCCTCCAGGGCGGGCTAGTAGCGGTGGCACCCCTCTCGGGGAGGCCTGTCGCGGCGAGGATCCCCCTCAGGGGCGATCTACACGTCGCCCTGCTGGTCCCCGAGCCATACAGGGTCGAGGGGAAGACCAGGCTTATGAGGAGCGTCCTACCCGGGTCTGTACCATTACAGGTAGCTGCGAGGAACTATGGGAGGAGCCTCCTGCTCGTAGCGGCCGCCTGCAGTGGGAGCCTACGCCTCCTCGGAGAGGCCCTCATGGGGGACGAGATAGTGGAGCCTGCAAGAGCACCCCTAATACCGTGCCTGGAACCTGTGAGGAGGGCCGCGCTTGAGGCTGGAGCCTACGGTGCAACGATAAGCGGGGCGGGGCCGAGCATTATAGCGGTGGCAGGCTCGAGGCTGGAGGCGGAGCGGGCTGGCAGGGCCATGCTGGAGGCCTATAGCGGGTGTGGCAGTGCGAGGAGTATCGTGGCGGTTCCAGCCCCCGGGGCTTTGGAGAGCGTAGAGGTGTACGGGTGAGATGTTCGAGGAGTGCTGGAGGCTTCCGGGGAGTAAGGGGCTCGTGCCCGATATCAGTATTGCCGCCGTCTACCGTGTGGAGCCGGGGAGTGTTCCGGGAGATGAGAGGTTAGAGGTCAAGTATGGGAGGGAGAACAACCCCACAGTATTAGTGCTTGAGAGGGTGCTCAACTGCATGGAGGAGGCCCGCCACGGGCTGGCGTTCAACACTGGAATGTCAGCAATAGCAACCCTCCTCCACGTGGCTAGAAGCCGGGGGGCCCGCCTGACACTCAGCAGGCTCGTCTACGGCACGACATACGAGCTGGCCCGCAGGCTCTACAGTGAGATCCCCGAGAAGCTGAGGATCGCCGGGCCCCCCTGGGACGAGCTCCTATCGCTAGTTGACAGGAGCGACATGGTGCTTGTCGAGACAATAGGGAACCCGACCCTGAGGGTCCCCCCGATCGACGTTCTCGCGAGGGAGTGCTCCTCGCACGACTGCACGCTCGTGGTTGATAACACGTTCGCAAGCCCGGCCGGGTACAGGCCCATACCTGGAGGGGCGAGCGTTGTGGTTGAGAGCCTCACAAAGTATATCGGCGGCCACAACGACCTCCTCGGAGGCTACATCGGGGTGGACAACGACAGCCTCCACGAGGAGCTCTGGAACTGGAGGAAGATGCTCGGCACCATAATACAGCCGCTCGAAGCATACCTCGCATACCGCGGCGCCAGAACCCTAGAGCAGAGGTTTAACAGGGTGTCAGAGACAGCCGCCAGAATAGCAGAGACCCTCTCGGGGAGGAGCGACCTGAAAGTACTATACCCCTGCCTCCCAGACAGTCCAGACTATGAGAACGCCAGGCGCCTCCTGAAAGGGGGCTGCGGGGGCGTGCTATCATTAGACCTTGGCAGCGGGGAGAGGGCGATCCGCTTCCTCAAAAGCCTCAGGGTGGCCAGGACAGCCCCCAGCCTTGGGAGTGTCGATACCCTTGCCAGCCACCCCTACACTAGTAGTCACAGGTGGGTCCCGGAGAGCGAGAAGGAGAGGCTGGGGATCACCCCGGGGCTCGTGAGGATAAGCGTGGGGCTCGAGGACGTGGAAGTACTCCTCAAAGACATAACTGGGGCGCTCGAGAAAGCATCCCACTAAGCCTTCTTGGAACGGCCCCCGGGAAAGCCCCCCGCTAATCCCCCTCTCCCACTTCTTTGTACTATATTCCCGGGGTGAGGGTGCGGTGAGGGTTCTAATAGCCTCGGATGTCAGCTGCTACCAGGCGCTCCAAGCCATAGCTGAGAAGGTCAAACCAGACCTCGTAATAATTGCAGGG
>JALSOR010000047.1 GCA_026986415.1 Acidilobaceae archaeon | reverse complement strand
ACACTGCATCGTTAACCGTGCCCACACCGCTCTCCAACGGGTAGAGGCTACGGGGCAGCCTCCCCTCCTCGACCTCACCTCTCAGGAATTCTAGGAGGTTCTCGGCTATCCTCCTCTCCACCGGGCCGGGCTCTGCCGGCTCGCCCCCATGGTCGATACCGCGGCTCTCAACCACGGCGATAAGCTTCCCGGGCGGGATCCTGGCCCTCGGCGTGCCGGGCCTGTCGTCCACCCTGCTTATAGGTATGGGGGCTCCAGGCCTCGGCCTGTAAATGTCGTGCACCCCCTCAATGCTCGTGTCAATGTCAGTGTTCACCTCGACGACCACGGCCCTCGCCTTCTCCACCCATGCGGGGCCGGCCCCGACGCTGCCTGTGGGCACATACCAGTCCCTCCCCACTAGGGCCGCCTCGACTATGGCCACGTCTAGACCGCCAATCACACGGTCGAGGAACCCGTTCTCAACCATGCCGGGCCACTCGCCCAGATGATAGTCCATGAAAGCCACGCGGCCCTCCTCTATCTGCCTCCTCAGGACGGGATTATTCATGTAAGGATAACGTCTAGCCTCGACCCCATGCTCCGCGAACACCTGGTCCATACCGTAAGCGCTAGCCCCTGTGAGAACGTTAAGCCTAACCCCCCTCTCAGCCGCCAGCCGGGCCAGCGGGGCCGGCACAGTCTTAGGGTAGCCCACGCTGCCGAAGCCGCTCGTGCCTACTGTGAGGACGCCGTTCCTCGAATAGTCTAGGATTCTCGCCGCCGCGGTCTCAGGGTCTACAATATACTTCTCAGCACCGTCCCTGACCCTACCCCCCAATGCTCCCATCAGGCATAACCCCTCCTGTATGATAAACACGTTAAGCTTCCTGGTAAAATGCTTGGGATGGTAGGCTACTCAATACACTGGCACACCGTATGGGATGGCATCTGAAACATCATTAAACCTCATATTCAAATAAGTATCGTCGCCTAAAAAGTAGTATATAAACAGTCGAATAGTATTACTCTCCAGTCTATGCATTTAACGGGAAAACACTTATATAAACCGTCTCGTTATTAATATTGTTATTCGAACGTTAAACCCTATACCGAGAGGTGTCTCCTGTGAGTAGATCCGCGTCGATCGCGATAGCAGTCATAATTATCATACTAATCATTGCAGGCGCGGCCGCCTACATGCACGGCGGGAAGGGGACCAAGACCACTAGCAGTTCCACCGTGTCAGGCTCCACCTCGAGCGGGGCAGGCACCCAGTGGGCAGGCACCGTCAAGATTGGCATGTCCATAAGCTTGACCGGCAAGTTTGCCACCGAAGGCCATCAGGCGCTCTGTGGCGTGCTCGCAACAATAGACTACTATAACGATCATGGCGGCGTCGTGGTTAACGGCAAGCACTACAAGCTGAAACTGATATATTATGACGATAAGAGCGATAAGAACAACATACAGAGCCTCTACAGCACCCTCGTAACCAAGGACAAGGTAAACTTCCTGCTCGCACCCTACAGCAGCGGTCTCACCGCCGCCGCGGCACCAATAGCCCAGCAGTACAAGATAGTAATGATAAGCCATGGTGGTGCTAGCGACGCAATATTCAAGCAGGGCAACAAGTACCTCGTACAGATACTAACCCCGGCTAGCAAGTACTTCGCTAGCAGCCTCGAGCTCGTCAAGGAGAAGATACCCGACGCGAAGATAGCCTTCATATGGGAGAACAGCGCCTTCAGCAACGCTGTCATGCAGGGCGCCCAGAAGTACGCGCAGCAGCTAGGCCTCGATGTAGTATATAAGAAGGCCTACGAGAAGGGCACCACTGACTTCAACGGTATCGTGAGCGAGGCTAAGGCGGCAGGTGCTAACGTGCTAATAGGAGGAGGCCACTTCCAGGACGGCCAGCAGCTCGTGAAGGCAGCCCACGACCTGGGCTGGCATCTCAAGTTCATAAGCATACTGGTAGCCCCTGCAGAGCCCAACTTCGCCAACCTTGGCAAGGACATAGTTGTGGGTGTTGCCGCCCCCGCGCAGTGGGCTCCCGGCGTGAAGTACAGCCCCGATAATGTGCCCCCGGGATACGAGTGGTTCGGCCCCACCAAGCAGGAGTGGCTCAACTACTTCGACCAGGCAAAGCAGAAGTATGACGTCTGCAAGAACCTGGAGGCCCCGGCATACCAGGCCGCCGAGGCTGGCGCTGCCATAGTCTGGCTCGTGAAGAGCATCGAGACAGCTAACAGCCTCGACAACACGCAGGTCAGGAATGCTATGAACAACCTTGCACTGTACACGTTCTTCGGCCAGCTCAAGATAGACCCGAACACTGGCCTCCAGATCGGCCACAAGATGATAGTCATACAGTGGCAGGAGGTCAACGGCCAGCTCACACAGGTCATCGTCTACCCGCCGAGCACCGCGCAGGCCAGCCCGCTCATAGCGCCCCCGAACTGGTGGCCTAGCAGCTAATCCTAGTACAACCCTATTTTCCCATGTAATACTAGATTCTAATTTTTATTTAATATATTTATTGTTAGAATATAACAATATATTTTTAGTCCCACGGTGAACGCACCACAGTAAATATACTGTTATACCCCGAACTTTAATACGGGTAAGAGTAGTTGTCTACACGAGTCCTAACATGAGAAACCGCATGGATAACCAATGAGTGGGAGACTTGGAGCATGGGATGGTGGGACCATGATGGTTACACTAGGCAATCTCGCAGCCCAAACCCTCTACGGGTTCCTCGAGGGAATAATCCTGGGAGCAGTAGCCGCAGGGCTAACACTCATCTGGGGCATAATGAAGGTCGTCAACCTCGCCCACGGCCACCTAGCAGTCCTAGGAGCGTTCCTAGCAGTGATAGTATCGATGCACTACGCCTCCACGGGGATGATAGCGCTCTCACCAATCATAGCATTCCTAGCAGGCCTAGGGATGGGCCTCATATTCTACTATGCCAGCCTCCACCTGATAGTCGGAAGAGCGGAAACGATGACCCTGAAGGTCGAGATGGGCAGCCTACTATCAACCTTCGGCTTCGGCCTGGGAATCTACGGGTTCCTCTTCCTCGCCAGCAGCTGGGGATGGTTCCCCCAGTACGCTAACGTGAGGCACTGGAGCATCAGTGTCGGCGGGAGCACGTATTTCAGCATAGGCGGTATCGCGATACAGTACAACTGGCTAGTGCCGTTAGCCTACGCGCTAGTGATGATTGCCGCGGCAGAGCTCTTCCTCAGGAAGACCCTCTGGGGCATAAAGATGAGGGCTGTAGCCCAGGACAGCAGGGCCCTAGCCCTTACAGGAGAGGATCCTGTCAGGGTGAAGCTGCTCACAAGCATTATCAGTGTGGGCCTGGCCATGATGGGCGGCGCAATCTACGCGCTCTATAATAGTAGCGGTATTAACCCGGACCTGGAGTCGCAATTAGCACCTCTAAGCTTCGTGATAGTAGTCCTCGGAGGGTTGGGCAGTATTATCGGT
>JALSOR010000046.1 GCA_026986415.1 Acidilobaceae archaeon | reverse complement strand
AGTCCCCCAGCTCTACCGGAGGCCCCTGAGAAAAGAGGGATACATGAGGTCCTGCGGCGGCCCCCCGATCCTGGCGGTCTCCGATAGTCCCGGGGACCTGCCAGGCTGGGTACCCTTCAGGGTTCTCGTAGACCCTGGGAGCGGCATGCTAGAGCTCCTCTCTTAGAGCGCATAGCGAGGCCTCAACCACTAGTACGGCCTCCGATAGGGTTAGGAGGAGCGAGTAGTAGACGTATGCTAGATCATCGAAGACCATCAGGCTGAAAGAGTCGAGAACCCTGATAACAGTGGGGTTCGGGGCGGGCATGTGGACCCAGGCCCAGAAGCTCATCGGGTACATGAGGGGCCACAGCCCGGCCAGGAACTGGAAGGCGAGGGAGGAAGCCTTAACCCTCGGACACCCCCGCCCCGCTAGGAATAGGAGGACGGCGAACCCTATAGAGGGTACCAGGTACTGGTAGTTCACCCTCCAATAGGCGAGGGTGTAGACGATATATCCCAGGCCTGCCGCGGTAACAGGGGACCTCGCCCTTGTAGATGAGACTAGCACTAGCAGTAGGAATGGCGCCATTAGGAGCGGCCAAAGCCTGAGTATGTATGAAGTGTTCACTCCAGCATGGTTCCAGGCGTAGAAGGCTATACTCGAGAGACCATTGAAACTGTACGGGACGGGAACACTATAGCAGGGGCAGCTCACACTCTTAACAGCCTCTATGTAAACGCTCAGACTCCCCGGGGCGGAGGCCAGGAACGGGGCGTAGAGGGCCGCGGCCACCACCACGGGGACAGCGAACGTTTTAGCAGCACTCCAAAAACCACGCCTGGCATAGTAGAACACTAACGGTATGAACGCGTAGACCGCTGTCGGCTTAACGGCTAGCGCGAGGCCGAGGAGCACGAGCCCCCACGTCTCCCATTCCCGCTTGTGGAGGAGTAGGAGGCCTCCGAGTATGAAGGCCAGCATTACGGGGTCCAGCATGCCGTAGACGGAGGAGACATAGAACACCATAGGGTTGAACATGTAGAGGGCAGACCCTAGCAGGGCCCGGCGCTTGCCAACACCGTTAGCCCGAGCGATAAGATATATGAGGACCGCGCTGGCAGCATCGCCGGCCACATACAGCATTTTTAGAGCGTAAACCCAGTCCCTGGGAGCATAAACAACATACTCCCCTCCCATCACCCCATGGAAGACCCTGCCAGGGGCTGCAAGCCTGAGGGCTCCAAGCATCAATATGAAGAGGGGCCCATAAACGTAGGGCCACGGGTAGGCCCATCCCTCTGCCCGGGCGGACCGGGAGGAGCAGTATAGGTAGAATTTTAGCCCGTGCCTAAGGAAGGTGTCGGCGAACCCGGCAAACTGGGGTATGTCGCTCCCACTAGTGTAGGGTGCGACCAGAAGCCTTACCGCCACTCCCGCGGCGATTATCCATGCTAGGAGGATCCCGCCCTCGCCTAGGAGGCTCTTCCAGCTTGGAACCCTCCTATCTTTATCCTCGAGCACTACGCGGACCTCCCTTCTCCCCGCCATCTCCCCGGTAGGAGCCTGGCAGAGGGGACAATGAACTTCTCACCCTCATGCTCTACTACTATTAGGCCCTCCCTTCTCAGGCTCTCCACGAGGCTCTCGCAGTCTACTCCCTTCTCGCGCGCCGCCCTGCACGCCCCCTCCAGTCTCACCGGGTGAACCCTGACCATATTGAATATTTCATGTATAATATCATCTTTAAACTTATAGCTTGGAGGCTCCAACTCCCACAGCACCTCGACCCTCCCAGAGCCCAACACGTCCTCGACAACCTTATAGTATGCTAGTATCCTCCCGGGAGGAGGAGGCCTCGCCCGGGGATCCGCTGGTGGGCGTAGGGGGAGGCTAATATAGGCCTTATAGGGGCTCAACTCTCCTAGGAAGCTCCCAACCATCCGTGCGTGCTCCACGCTATCGTTCACCCCGTCCACAAGCATCGTCTCGGTCAGGAGCCTCCCATTATAGCTCCGCGAGAACTCAGCTATCCCCTCCAGCACCCTGTCGAGGCGGAGCAGGGGGTGAGGCCTGTTGAGCCTCCTCCAGGTCTCCTCGCTTACAGTATCTACCTTCACCGAGACAATATCGGCGTCCATGAGGTCCTCGCGCACATCCTCCATCCAGAGGAGGCTACCATTAGTGAGAACCGCCACAGGCTTACCGCACGCCTCCTTCACAGCACGGATCGCCCTGCCCAGCAGGGAGTCTAGCGTGGGCTCACCGTTAGGGACGAAAGTTACAACGTCAACATTCACACTCTTACATGAGGAGGCCGCACATCTAGCAATAAGCCCGGGATCGTAGAACTTGCGCCTCTCAATCCTCATCTCAACCGTGGGACCAGCCTGGCAGTACATGCAGGAGTAACTGCAAACCTTCCCAACCAAATTGTTAACCCCGAGACTCCACCCCAGCCTTCTAGAATAGACAGGCCCGAAGACCATACTGCAAGACAAGCGCCACCCAACCTCCAACCAGAACACAGCCATGGGGAGACCGGGAAAAGCACGGATACTCCAAAATAGATTAAATATTGATGGTGGCGCCCAGTTAAATCTTAGGAGGGAACCGCCAGGCCTTAGAGGGTTAACCCTGGAGGCGGCAACTCCCATTGGCAATCAAGAAGTCTATTATCGGGAACCTAGCAGTAATAGCAATAAGCAGGCCCGGAAAGGCTAACAGCCTCGACCCCAAGCATATGAGTGATCTCGCTAGAACCCTGAGGGAAACCTGCGCTGTAGGGGGCGTGAGCCTAGTACTTCTAAGAGGGGAGGGCCGAGGCTTCAGCGCGGGCCTAGACCTGCAATACACTGTTGAAGCGCTAGAGGAGGAGGGCTCCCGGGCAGCGGCAGGGATCGTGGAGGACGGCGTGAAACCCCTGATAGGCTCGATGCTTGACTGCCCCAAACCTATCGCTGCACTAGTGCACGGCTACGCTCTAGGCCTAGCATTCGAGCTACTATACGCTACAGACATCACAATAGTTACTGGGACCGCGAAGCTGGGGGTTCCAGCACTGAAATGGGGCATCACGCCCCCTCTAACACCTATAATCGGGCCCCTAGTGTATGGGAGGAGGACCACCTACAAGCTACTCTACAGGCTGGAAACGATCACGGGAACCGAATACTACCGGGAAGGCCACGCCTCCCATCTCGTGGAGGACGTGAGCGAGGGCTTAACACTGGCAGAGGATATCGCCGAGAGCATAGCCAGGCTCCCTGCCAGGGCGGTGGGCGGTGCTAGGAGCCTGTGGGGCTCGTTCATCCGGGAGCATATAGATATTGGAGCTAAAGTTTTTATAGAAAGTTTAGCAAGTAAGGATACACTGGAACATTTAAAGAAAGCCTATTGTAAGGGTGGGACCGGCTAAAATTGGTTGTTAGAGCAGTATAGGTATTACTGGTAGGTATTAACTTTTTAGGGTTTCTTATGAAATGTAAATGCGCGCCTATTAATATCCAGGTCTAGGGGTAGAAGTGAATGTATGAGTGGAGCG
>JALSOR010000045.1 GCA_026986415.1 Acidilobaceae archaeon | reverse complement strand
CCCCATCCCGGAGGCGGGCCCGGCGGGGAGGCTGAGGAGGAGGGGGTTCACCTGCTGGGAGCAGCTCTATCCTCCACGGCTCCTAGCCTCGCTCAAACTGTTCATCGAAGAGTCGGAGCGCCGGGGGTGCGGTAATATTGCGAGGTCTATTATTGGTAGCGCGTCCCGCACGCTCAGCCTGCTAGCATACTACAACCCCAGGACGGGCAAGGTCAACCCGGCGTTCAACAGGGTCCGCGGCTTCGCGGTTCCCAGGCAGGCGGTGGTCCTCAACCCTTACAGTTACAAGTATAACTCTGACGGTACTATAGCGAGCATTGGTAGGGGTACTCTTGCCAGCTATATCGAGCCGCTCCTCGCCCATGGAAGGGGGAGGCCTGGGGTTCGGGCCCGGGAGGGCACAGCTGGCGAGCGCCGTGCTTCGGCCGCCATAATACACTTGCCACCCCAAAGCGGGGATCCGGGCCTGGGCCTCCTCTACTCCTACTGGCACGGGCATCCCAGGGAGGGCCTGGGGGATGAGGAGCTCGTGGCTGAGGCTGCAGCGAGGACCGCCCCCGGGGCTCCTATAGCCGTTATAGTCTCGGGCCAGTCGAAGCATAGGGCCGAGCTTTTCAGGAGGGTGGCCGTGCTTGGCCGCGTGGGGGGTCTAGGTTTGAGGAGCATATACTGGGTGCCTGTCCGGAGGCCCGGGAGGGGGCAGGACGAGGTTGTTATAGCCGTCTACCGGGCCCGGGAGGAGGGGCCGGGTTCTCTGGGGGACCCGTTGTGGGCTCTCCGGGAGGCTGTGAGGGCCGGCCTACCCGAGAGGTATGGTGTTAAGGGTTTCAACGCTATACTGAACTATGTCTCCAGGCTCCTCTCAAGATAAGCCTACCATACGGGCTGTCTATACTGTGGCATTAACGGTACGATAAAATGTTACCCTTAATCATACTAATAATAGAACGTGCAGACTTCTAGGTGGAAGCGTCATGCCCCTAGCTGGACTCGAACATATCAGCCCGGCATACGGGCTGGACCACTACACTCTAGACACCCCCTATAAGAGGCTTCTCAAATACTTCACCGGGGAGACCCCCGACCTCTCAGGCCTAGGAGCCTATACTGGAAGGGAGGTCTACGAGGTCGGCTACCGTGTCGACAGGCTGAGCGAGCCCCTACTCGTCAACTGGAGCGTCCGCGGCGAGAACCCCGACATCGCACTGCTAGACCCCGCGGAGCGCCAGGTCCTCCTAGACCTAGTATTGAAGTACAAGGTTAACACCCACCCCTTCCAGGATAGGAGCTGGCAGTACCACTACGCGGGAATATACCTTATAGGCGACCCCGGGATAAGCTGTATCCTAACAATAACCATACAGACAGCCTACGCCCTATACAAGTACGCCCCGCCGGAGATCAGGGGGTACTATAAGCCTCTCGCAGGGCTCGAGGAGCCCCCACTCTGGGGGGCCACATGGTTCACCGAGGTCCAGGGCGGGAGCGATCTCGGGGCAAACGAGACCAGGGCGGAACCCGCCGGGGACGGGAAGTGGAGGCTCACCGGCTACAAGTATTTCAGCAGCGGGGCCGGGCTGGCGGACTGGGCCATAACAACCGCTAGGCCCCCGGGGGCGAGGAGGGGGGCGAAAGGGCTCGCCCTCTACGCTGTGCCCCGCATAGCGAGCGATGGGAGGCTCAACTATAGGGTTAGGAGGCTCAAGTGGAAGAGTGGAACCGTCGCCGTCCCCACAGGCGAGGTAGAGTATATCGACACTGAAGCCTACCTCCTCGGGGAGGCTGAGAAGGGCATATACTACACGCTGGAGGACCTTATGGTTTCAAGGCTCAGCAACAGTATAGGCGCCATGGGCATCGCGAGGAAAGCCTACCTCGAAGCCTACGGTTACGCCTCTATAAGGAGGGCGTTCGGCAAGCGGATACTCGAACACCCCCTACTCGCCAGGGACCTGCTGGAGAGCGAGATACTCATAGAGGCCGGGCTAGCAGTAGTGATGAAAGCCATAAGCATGTTCGACAGGAGCTGGAAGGACACCCCGCCATACAGCGAGGCGTACCACTACGCGAGGCTCCTCACACACATAGCCAAGAACTACACGGCAGACATAGCGGCGAGAGTCTCCAGGACAGCAATGGAAGTATACGGGGGCATAGGATTCCTCCACGAGTTCCCCGTAGAACGCTGGCACCGCGAAGCCCTAATAACCCCCATATGGGAGGGGACAAGCAACATCCAAGCCCTAGACATGCTCGAAGCAATGTACAAGAAGAACGCCCACAACACACTCCTAGAAGACATGCGGGAAACAGTAACAGGCCTCCAAGACGCGAGAACAGGGGAAGCAGCACTAGAAAAACTAGAACAAACACTACAAACACTAACACGAGACCCACTAGCAGCAGAATGGAACGCTAAACAAGCCCTAACCAGGATAGCAGAAGCAATCGCAACAATAACACTCCTAGACGCAGCAGACAAAACAGGAGACCCAACACTAGCAGAAACAGCCACACTCCTACACCAGTGGACAACAACAGGCAACCTACCAATGCCCGACAAGCAAACAATAAACACGATAACAAGCCTCCAGCAAACCCTCACAAGCATAGACTGGAACGACAAAACGAAAATCAAAAAATAACCCAGACACGAGCCACAAAGAATAGACAAGGGAGGAAGGGGCCCGTAGCCTAGCCAGGACAGGGCGCCGGCCTCCGGAGCCGGAGGTCCCGGGTTCAAATCCCGGCGGGCCCGCCACTTATAAACAATAGATCATTAAAGCTGTTAATGTTTACATATGCCAAGTTTGTCAGCTAAGCTTTTAACCCATTTTTTATCACTCTATTTTTGGCGTCTCTCGGTGGCTTCCTAAACCATCCTAGTGCCAGGGGTACGCCGGTAATATTCCTTCGGCCTTTCTGATCTTCCCTACAATGGTGATTTGGAAAATATGCTTTAGTTCGCTATGCTTTGCTATTTTTCATTAATTTTATTTGATATAAATTCTAGAGCTAATTTAGCCTTTCTAACAGCTTCTTCTGCTTCGTCCATAGTTACTTCGATCCCCGTATCTGGATAGCGTGCCTCTATTGCTAACGGGTAGAGCTCGTCTACACCAATTTCATAAAGCTGGCTGAAATCCTGGTCCACCTCTGTGCATAAGTCTATGAGCCTTGCTATATTGTGTACCTTGCCGAAATGCTTATTGTGGAGCACAAGGTAGGCTTTCAGCGCCTTCTCGACAGCTTGTTGTGCGTGGAAAACTATAACCCATGGCTCCTCACCGATCTCGAGGAGCTTCTCAGCTACTCTTAGGTCTGTCCTGGCCTTCTTTAACCACTTCGCGGTAATCTCCTCTCTACTCAATGGGTTTTCCCTCTAGCTGGGCATAATATGCTATTGAGCCAACGACACTCCTGTACTTAGCATAGTACTCCTCGCTAACCACTATTACGTCGCAGTACACCCCGTTTTGTGCAAGCCTCCTATACAATTGATACTGGAGCCTTCTAATAGTTCT
>JALSOR010000044.1 GCA_026986415.1 Acidilobaceae archaeon | reverse complement strand
AGGTGTTGGAACTGTGAGAATAGTGGTGGGCATTAAGTGGGTCCCCAACACTCAGGCCGTAAGGTTCGACCCTAAAACCGGGACCCTCATAAGAACCGGAGTACCAAGCATAGTAAACCCCCACGACTTCCCGGCAATAGAGCTGGCCCTACGCTTGAGAGACAAGTATGGGGGAGAGGTTATCGTAGTAAGCATGGCCCCTCCAAGCGCTATACAGGGGCTAGAGCACGTGCTAGGCATGGGGGCCGATAGGGCCATACTCTTCTCCGATAGGAAGTTCGCCGGCGCGGACACTCTAGCAACAAGCTACGTCATAGCTAAGGGTATCGAGAAGATAAGCAGGGAGATAGGACCTGTAGACCTCGCAGTGTTCGGGCACGAGACCATAGACTCTAGCACGGCACACATAGGAGCCCAGGTTGCCAGCTGGCTGGGATGGCCCTACATATACTATGCCCGCGACGCGAGCCTCGTAGAGCCGGGAGTCCTACGAGTCATGAGGCAGACAGAGAGGGCGGTAGAAGAATACAACATAAGACTACCGGCCGTCGTGGCCACCGCGATAAAAGCCTTGAAGCCCAGGCCTGTAAGACTGGCCTACAAGCTCCGCGCTAAAATAGAGAAGCCGATAACGGTCTGGACGCTCAACGATATGGGCCTAGATCCTAGATGCTGCGGGCTTAAAGGGTCTCCGACCGTAGTCGCGAACATTACATGGATGCCTGAGGTTCCCAGGAAGAAGATCGTCTATAAGCCTAAGAGCCCTGAGGACGCGGCCAGGTGGTTGTTGAGGCAGCTCTTCAAGGACGAGGTTGTTTCCGAGTTCCTGAAGAAGGCGTTGTGGGGTGAAGAGTAATGGTGGAGACTGTGGACTGCTCTAAGCTGTGCCCGGAGTGGCCATGCGAGCAGCCGTCCGAGTTCAAGAACATATGGGTAGTGATGGAGGCGGACGAGAACGGCATACACGAGGCCAGCCTCCAAATGCTCACACCAGCTAAGAAGATACAGAGCAAGAAGCCCGGGGAGAAGATAGTAGCAGTGCTTGTAGGCTACAATGTTAAGAGGTTCGCTGACATCCCGATAAAGCATGGCGCCGACGAGGTCATAGTAGTAGACGACCCCCTGCTAAGAACGTACTACCCAAGAGTGTACGGGCAAGTCGTAGTCGACCTGGCCAAGAAGTACAAGCCGGCAGTAATACTCGTGTCCGCAACCATGAGAGGCAGAGAGATGGGACCCTATATTGCAAACACGCTCCGCACCGGTATCACCGCGGACTGTACAGACTTCGACGTCGACGAGAAGACAGGAGACGTGCTGATGATAAGGCCTCCATTCGCCGCAATAATGCTCGCCTATATCAAGACGCCTTTCAGGAGGCCCCAGATGGGTACTGCCAGGCCTAACGTGTTCCCGGTGCCCCCGCTAGACGAGTCGAGGACCGGTAAAATAATAGAAGAGAAGCTGGAGAACATTATCGATCCCGGCATGGAGCTGGTAAAATACACGCCGGTCAAGAGGGAAGAGGTACTAATAGAGAAGGCAGAAATCATAGTCAGCGTCGGCAAAGGCATAGGCTCGCCGGACGGCGTAAAACTCGCCGAGAGGCTAGCACAGCTCCTCGGAGCGGTGGTCGCAGGGTCGAGAAAAGCTGTAGACGCGGGGTTCGTCCCCCCAGACAGGCAGGTCGGCCAGACAGGGAAGAGCGTTAAACCTGTACTCTACATTGCGATAGGAATAAGCGGCGCGGCACAGCACATGATAGGGGTCAGGGAGGCCGGCAGGATCGTGGCGATAAACATTGACCCTGAAGCGCCAATATTCAAACAGGCAGACTACGGTATCGTGGGGGACTACAGGCCGATAGTTGAAGCGCTAATACGGGAGCTCGAGAGGCTGAAAAGAGAGGGGCCGAAAGCCCTGGAGGAGCTGCTCAGGGAGGAAGAAGCGGTGGCATCATAATCTTCACCATAAATTCTTTAATGTGTATTCTAACAATAATTTTTCGGGTAAAACAAACAGTATACAGTATATTTAGCCTGTAGCCTCCTCGGGCGCCAGCCTGACAGGACCCACCCTCTTCCAGGATAGAAGGGATAGGAGCTCTTCCAGCTTGTAAAGCACACCTTTCAAGTCCTCAACGGGAACCCCGGGCACTCCAGCTGATACAGCCAGGATTCGTGTAGTCGAAGGCCTCACCATGGTTATCCTGCTATCACGGTGGGGGTAGAGGTGCATGACGATACCCCTACCATCAACCATTATTGGGACCCCCTCAGGGACAGTTTCATCCTTCCCTCCTATAGCATGGAATACCTCCCCGCCCCTAGAGATCCTTATACACGCAGGCGGGGTGAAGGAGTCCATATCATACAAGCCTATAGGTATCATATACAGGGCGCTCGCTATATTACCCGCGTCGACAATAGGAGATATCCTAGGCCACTTCCCGCGGAGAGCCCTACGCACAAGAGCCTCACTGCTAGGCCTAGTTTTAGTGGGGTCAATACCTATTCTCCAGTAGAATTTCCTGTAGGCCGAGACGCGAGGGTCATTCTTCAGGGAATCCAAACTATACTTCGCCCTTAACAGCCCAACCATATTATCAACAATAGAATCCCAACCCTCAGGGTACTTCTCCGCCGGCGGGCCGGAGAAGATAGCGTAGCCCACCCTCACCCCCAGACGTGCAGCATCTGGAGAGACGCACAAGAGCTCTGCGAGGCCCATCGCCGCCTGACACCGATACATCTGGGTGTTATCCCTACACGGAAATAACGCTTGCCTAAAAATCATACCATTATACGACGGTTATAAGGCTAGGACGAGGGCTAGAGCGCCAGAGAGGAATATGCCGTCGAAAACGCCCACACCACCAATACTTGCTATCCCAGCAGCCATCTTCTCGAGGTCTCTTAGTAGCCTTAGAATGTCGGCTCCTATCAGGCTCCCAAGGCTCCCAGCGGCGTACGCGATGAAGCCGGCCCTAAGCCCTGCCCCTCCAGCGAGTAAGGTTGCGAGCGTCGCGCTCGTGAGTGGCGGTATTAGTGCGGGAACCGCGATCCCGACACCGGGGATCACCCTGCTCGTAGCGTATGTTACAATGCTTACCACTACTAGATCGATGAGGAACGGCGTGATGACATCCTGAGCCTCCCAGTAGTGGGATGCGGCGGTCAGGAAGAGTATAGAGGCAAGGCTCGGAACTATGGCGCCTCCAACGTTTACAGCGATTATGATTTTCCGCCTCGCAAACACTATCCTAGGGATCGGTACTGGTATGCCGAACACGCTGGCATATTCCAGCTCGAGCACTGGCTGTTCCGGGCCGGTTTCCACCTCTTTAACAATAATGTTAACATAGCTTAGGGCTGGGCTCAGGGTGAAGAGCACCATTGCAGTGAGAACTTCGAGCCTGGCAGAGGGTGGTAGCAGGTATAGTGTGCCTCCTAGGAGGACCACTATTGTGCCGGATATGACTATTGCCCCTAGAGTATAGATTATGCTCAACAAGGGATGACTAGGCGGGTGTATCAGTA
>JALSOR010000043.1 GCA_026986415.1 Acidilobaceae archaeon | reverse complement strand
CCGAGGGGCATACTGTTGTTTGGGCCTCCTGGTACTGGTAAGACTCTGCTTGCTAAGGCTGCTGCTACTGAGAGTGGTGCTAACTTCATAGCCGTGAGGGGCCCCGAGATACTGAGCAAGTGGGTCGGAGAAAGCGAGAAGGCTATAAGGGAGATATTCAGGAAGGCCCGCCAGTACGCGCCGACGATAGTGTTCTTCGACGAGATAGACGCTATCGCCGTTACTAGGGGGTCAGAGGTTGGGACGAAGGTTACCGAGAGGATACTGAGCCAGCTCCTAACAGAGATAGACTCTATAACAGAGCTCAGCAACGTGGTTGTCATAGCGGCGACCAACAGGCCGGACATAATAGACCCCGCACTGCTAAGGCCCGGCAGGCTTGAGAAGCTCATATACGTGCCGCCGCCCGACCTTGAGGGCAGGCTTGAGATACTCCGTATACACACGCGTGACATGCCGCTAGCGGAGGACGTGGACCTGCTCAAAATAGCGACCAAAACCGAGGGCTATACTGGGGCCGACCTGGCAGCGCTCGTGAGGGAGGCTGCAATGCTTGCTCTGAGGGAGGATCTCAACGTTAAAGAGGTCAGGATGGAGCACTTCGAGGAAGCGCTGAAGAAGGTGAAGCCGAGTGTCAGCGAGGAGATGGTGAAATACTACCAGCGCTGGGTTGAGACTTATAGGCAGATGAGGAGCGAGAAGAGGAAGAGGGAGACGCCGATAATGGTCTAAACCCGGGAGTCCTGGAGGAACTCTTTCCCCTCCTTCCAGGAGGGCCTGGGCGCTTAAACCTATACAGTGCCCCTCATACTATGACCCCCGAAACGGTCCCTCCCCTTGGACTCCGAGCTTTAACCGTGCGAGGTGCGAGCAGCATGTCGGAGCCGGTATGGGTTGACAGGCATATTGTTAACATAGTGTACGAGTCTTTGAAGAGGCTCAGTAAGAACGGGGAGATCCCTGTCGAGGAGGAGTACATTTATGATGAGGTCGCGCGTAACGGGCTCCACATATCCCGTAGGGAGCTGGCGAAGATACTCATAACCCTCGAAATCCTTGGGAGGGTTAGCGTTGAGGCCAGCGGCCCGAGGAAGGAGTACAGGGTGAAACTCCTACGCTAACAGCATGCGGATATCCACGTTTTATATCGTCTATACGTTTATGTCTCCCCGGAACACTACACTATATTCTTGGAGGGGTTTATCTATGGGCGTAAACCTGAAAGACCTGATACCGCCTGAGGCTAAAGTAGAGGTTGAGCTGAAAGCGCTAAAAGGTAAGATTGTAGCGCTAGACGCTTACAACATGTTATACCAGTTCCTAGCCGCTATAAGGCAGCCCGACGGAACACCCCTGATGGACAGGCAGGGCAGGGTTACGAGCCATCTGAGCGGGCTCTTCTACCGTACGATAAACATGGTGGAGGAGGGTGTTAAGCCCGTCTATGTCTTCGACGGTAAGCCGCCGGAGCTGAAGAGGAGAGAGCTGGAGGAGAGGATGAAGAGGAAGAAGCAGGCGGCAGCCAAGCTGGAGCAGGCGCGGCGCGCCGGTATTGTAGAGGAGGCGCGCAAATACGCCATGCAGGCCTCCCACCTAACCAGGGACATGGCTGAGGAGGCCAAACGCCTTCTAGAGGCGATGGGCATACCATGGGTCCAAGCACCCGAGGAGGGGGAAGCCCAGGCAGCATACATGTCGAGGAAGGGGGACGCTTGGGCTGCCGGGAGCCAGGACTATGACAGCCTCCTCTTCGGGGCTACCAGGCTCGTGAGGAACCTGGCGATAACCGGGAAGAGGAAGCTGCCAGGGAAGAACGTCTACGTTACCGTGAAGCCCGAGATTATAGAGCTGGACAAGCTCCTAAAAGCTCTCGGTATAACGAGGGAGCAGCTAATAGTTATAGGGATACTGCTCGGAACAGACTATAATCCCGGGGGCATACCAGGGTACGGGCCTAAGACCGCACTGAGACATGTTAAGGCCTATGATGACCCGGTGAAAGCTCTTAAGGCCGTGGAGAAGCTCGCCGGGGGAGTAGACCTCTACGAGGTGTACAGGCTGTTCCTAGAGCCTAAGGTTACAGACGATTACAGGCTGGAATGGAGGCCTCCAGACGAGGAGAAGATCTACCATATACTCGTGGAGGAGCACGACTTCAACCCTTCCAGGGTGAAGAAGGCTGTTGAAAGGCTGAGGAAAGCTTACAGGGAGAACCTGAAGTCCAGGCAGACCAGTCTCGACGCCTGGTTCGGCTAGTACCGGTCGAGCCCTCCGAGGAGCTTTTTCAGGTCGGGCTTCGAGAGTTTAACGCTACCCGTCTCCCCCTGCTCCTCGTACTCTATATAAATCTCGCCGGAATACTTCTCCCTCAACATGTCAAGCACGACCCGGACAGCAGCCCCCTTCTCTGCCAGCAGCCTCCTAGCCCCGGCGGGCAGCTTAAGGACTACGGCGACACTCCCATCGGGCAGGTAGGACTTGTTCACAGCGAGCACTTTGAACGGGGATATGAGCCTCTCTAGCAATGCTAGCGGGTCCCTCCCACCCTCAACTACAAGCACGTCCCTAACACCATCAAGATCAACCCTCTTCCTTATCTCCTCGCCCAGCCACACGGGAACACTCCCGCCACGAGTCTCAACAACAACGACAAGAACACCGTCAACGACACGCGACTTCACAAACCTAACACTAACACCTCCCAGCCTATCCTCAACATCCAGCAGGGCACGCATCACACTAACATCAACACTATCATAAACACCCCTATCAACAAGCGACTGACACCTAGGACACAAAATACCGCTCCTAACACAAATCTTATCCAACGGGATATCCACAGGCACCCCAAACAACCCCCCACAACAAGAACCATAAAACACCCAAAACAAAACGACACCTATAAATCCTCGCAACCACAGCCGCCAAAACAGCGGGGTGCAAGAGAAATGCCAATAACAGACCCGGAACTAATCGCAATAGTAGAGAAACGAGTGCTAAACAAAATGGTATGCAGAAACTGCGGAGCACTCAACCCACCAGGAGCAAAGAAATGTAGAAGATGCCACAGTAAAAACCTAAGACCAAAGAAGAAAAAGTAATAAAACATTTTTAAAATAAATAATAAAAACAAACCTCAGCACCCAATATTTACCTTTAAGTATCGATAATCTTGTGCAAGTTAGAATTGTTTGTATAATTACAATACACTCTCCCGTTCAAGATTGAGAGTAAAACATATAATACTACAAGCCTGAGAATAACAACGAACACACCAAAACAACACCGACCAATGCTTTTATTCCCCAGCGCATGGAGCGCTTCCTGAGCGCTTAGACTTTGGCTTTCGCCGCGAGCCCCCTGAGCCTCTTCTCCGCTTCTTTGAAGGTGGTCTTCTCTTCTTGCCAGTCCCGGAAGATCTGCCATGCCTTCTGGCGGAGCGAGCCTCTGGGTGTCTGGACGACGAGGTGGATGAGCTGGCCTGCCTGGTCCCGTCTCTTACGCCACTCCCGGACGCTTGGAATCCTGATCTCGTCGTTGCCGCACACGGGCGACTACCTCGATTGGTTCCAGTTAACATGTGTGAGGCCGGAGTTAATAGTATGATGCCAGGTAGGCCTGGCTAAACAGGAGGAACATTATAATTTTTGGTGCGGTGTTGGTGCCGCGGCCGGGATTTGAACCCGGGTCACGGGCTCGAAAGGCCCGCATACTGGGCCGGGCTATACTACCGCGGCACGTGTGGAGCCGGGGCCGGGATTCGAACCCGGGATCAAACGGGTCTCTGCGGTGGGCGGTTGTTGTGTGGTCCCGCTGCAGCCCGCCGCCTTTGACCGCTCGGCCACCCCGGCCCGCTTTTTGGGTGGCGTGTGGTATTTTTACTGTTGGTGGGGGTTTAAGGGTTTATTGTTTTGTTTTGAGTAGTTCTTCGTATTGGTTGTGTAGTCCTCCTTCTTCTAGCATTTTGCGTGTCATGAAGACTGGTATGTACTTGTATATTAGGGTGTATTCTTCGTGTAGTCCTAGCTTTTCTGTTATGGCGGCTGTTTCTCTTGTCTGGTGTGCCAGGTATTGTAGTCCTGCTCTTATTGGGTTCTCGTCTTGCTGGAGGGCCCATTTTAGGTATAGTTTTTCTCCCGGGTCGAGCTTCTCTTTTTCTCCTCTCACGTACCTGGCGTAGTCTGCAAGGTCGTCCGCTATCTGGTATAGTATTCCCAGCTTGTCGCCGTACGCTTCTAGTAGTCTTATCTTATTGTCTGTCTTCCTCTCGGAGCTGAGGTATCCTAGTATGAGTGATAGCTTGAAGAGGCTTCCCGTTTTGAGCCTCACGAGCTCTAGGTAGTCTTCGGGTTTCAGCTCGTCGACTAGGAAAACGTCTAGGATTTCGCCTCTAACCGTCGCCTCCCAAGCCCTGATAACATGGTAGAGTGCCCTGACGCCCAGCTTTTCGACCATTCTCTGCGCGACAGGTATAAGGAGGAGGCTCGACAGCACAGTCTTACCTATCCCGTGGACGAGCCAGGAGGCCTTCCGGTTCCTCCTAATCTTATCGACATCGACAATATCGTCTATCGCCAGACTGGCGGCCTGTACAAGCTCTATTGCAACGGCAGCGTCAACCGCATCCTCGGGCCGGGCCCCGTAAGCCTTAGCGGTAAGAATGACAAGGAAGCCGCGAAACCGTTTACCCCCCTCACTAATATACCTGGCAACCTCCGGGAGCCCGTCAGAACCAAGCCTCTCAATGGTCTCGGCAATACGAGACTCTATCAGGTCCCTAGCCTCTAGCCACTCCTCGTAGAGCCGCGCCTCGACGTGTAACGCCTCCTCAGCTTTCAGCATAGCTTAACACTCTCGCATCCCGAGCCCCTGAAAGAGGGGGAACCCTTTATATCGGACTCCACTACGGGCCTGGAAAGGGTCGGCCCTTAAAGGGAGACCCTTTAGCGGCCCAGGATTGGGGAGGAGTATAGGCGGCTTATATATGAGATACACATACTTGGAAATACGAGTCGGACGGGCAGGACGAGATAAGCCCTCCTACCTGAACCCGAGGCTCACGAAAACCAGACTCCTATACCTACCGGCTATACGTGTAAACTCTGAAACCGTCAGCTCCGGCCGGCCACGGTAGGAGTAGTCGCCTCTAAGCATGACCTCCGCCAGCCTAGCCTGCCATCTCCCCCCTAATACCACGTAGCGGGCGATACTGCCTATCTTCTCATACCTCAGGAGGAGCGGAACCCTGTAGAGCCCCCACATGTATCGGGGCACCGTTGAGAGGAGGAGCGAGGCTTCCCGCTCGGAAAACATGTGGGTTAGACCGCCTACGAGCCGTATTGAGAGCCTGCCCATGCCCAGCTCTGAGAGCGTTATCTGCTCCGCAGGCCAATAGGCGGTTAGCCTTCTAAGATCCTCCCGGTATTTCCTCTCAACTATCCTGCGCGCGGGGTTACCGCTGGCAGACACTACCCTCTAGCCCCTCCTAAACCTGGCATATATCATGGCGTGGTCCTTGTCGAACGGGTCTAGGTGGACGACATCCTTTATATCGAAGCCCCCCTCGACGAGCGTTTTGACCTCCCTCCTATAAACCTCGCTCGGCTCGGTGGTCACATCTATACTCCTAGCCTTGATTGCCAGGAGCAGGTAGCCGCCATCCTTGAGGAAGAACTTGGCGTTCCTCACCACTATCCTGGCCTGGTCCGGCTGTGCCACATCGGCGTATAGCCCGTCGACACCCTCCACCAGGTGCCGGTACTTCTCGGGGAACCTTGCATCCCCAAGTATCGGGTAGATATTCCTCCTCGCCTGCACCACAAGGAGGAGGTCCCTCATAACTCTCGGCGCGAACTCCACACCGTAGATCCTACCGTTAGGGCCTATAATGTCGCTCACGTGGCTGGCGGTCGTGCCGCTCGCAACTCCAAGATATAGTATCTTGTCCCCCTCCCTTACAGGCAGCTCTTCCAAGCCTTTCAGTAGGGCACCGGCCAGCTTGCTCCTATATGCGTTCCACTCCCTATACTCCACCCCGTTATACTTGTAGAGGCGCTCTCCGTAAACCCGCTGTCCAGGGACGAGGTTCCTGGTCGCAAGTCTTAGACTGCCGTCCTCTAGCTCGACGATATAGACGTTCTTCCACTTGGGGTGCTCCTCTATCTTCACGACATTCACCATGGCTTGCCACCTCCCCCCGTTTACCTCTTACCGGGCCTCCTGCCACGCCGGCCCTTCTTGCCTGGCCTCCTACCCTTACCTTTCCTCGGGGGCTTCTTCCTCGGGGGCCTGGCAGGCTTGGCCTCCTCCTTCTTCTTCGGGGGTTTAGCGTAGATCTTCTTTATCTCCTCGATCCTCCTCTTGAGGTCGGCCTGGAGCTTGTCTCCTATGAACCTGCCGCTGAAAGCGTCGACCTTCGCTGCTATAGCGAGCTTCGCGGCCAGCGCCCTAGCGATCTTCCCCCTCTGCCACTTGGGGCTCTTATGAATGTCGGGGTACTGGAATATGATGCCGTGCTTCGGGGGCCTCCCACCGGTTCTTAACGCTCGGAATAGGGCCTTCTCTGCCCCTAGAACCTGTATTGTGCTGGCCGGCATTCTGGCGAGCTTGTCGAGGCCTCCCGCCAGGCTTATGAGCCTTGCTCCTAGTAGCGGGCCGACAAGGGCTGTAATGTTGGGGGCAACCTCGTTCATGACCCTGTCAATATACTCTGTGAGGTCCCGCCTGAGCTTGTAGAGCTGCGCGGTTATCCTTGCCAGGGTCTGGATGGCTTCGATGTCGAACTCTGAGAGGTCGGCCCCTATACTGTTACGTGCCGCCTCCGCTATCTTCTCCGCTTTAGCCTCGCTGAAGCCTAGCTCGACCAGCTTCTCTTTAGTTATATTGTTGCGGTGTCCCAGCTCCGCGACGATCTTGACATAGTCCTCATGCTCCTTGACTAGATCGTTAAGCTCGGGGAAGTGGAGGCTATACCACTCGCGGAGACGGGCAGCATAAAGGTTAACAGTCTTATCAATATCGTCGATAGCCCTTATCGCCTGGGCCGCAAGCATGTCCCTCTTCTCCGCAGCACTCCTCAGCTTCCTCCTAGTATACTCGAGCTCGGCATGGAACAGCCAGTCGGCGAACTCCTCCTCGCTCTTAGCGAACCCTGTCTCCACGGCGAGCTTGAACAGGTTTAGCCTAGCGTTGAAGGCCGCCTGGTTAGCCGGTTCCACAGCCACCTGGAACCCTCTCTTCGACGCCTCCCTGGCCAGATCGTCGCTCTCGAACACTAGAACCCCGGGGTTGGCGTCTTTCAGCTTATCGAGGAGCTTGGCGAGGGCAGCGTATAGCTCGCCCCTCTCAACTCTCAGGGCCTGGTCGACCGCCTCGTCCATATCCTTGGCCGCGAGCTCATAGTCTATAACCCTACCGTCATCCCCCAGGGCGAACGCCCCTATGATGAGGTCGGCGATATACGTCTTACCGCTCATGCCCTGAACACCCACACCATATACTCGTGGTACACGTGACAGTATTATACTCAAACATCCACGTCCACAACTCTGAGAGGAGTCCTAGGAGGATATAAAACACTCTCGGACCCCACGGTAAACCAGGCGAACATATAAACCTGCCGGGAACCCGGTAGTTCCGTGGAGGGACACGGGACATGCCAACCCACGGTTCGATGACTAAGGCGGGCAAGGTTAGAAAGCAGACCCCGAAAATAGAAGGAAAGCCTAGGAAGGGCCTCCCCCCAAGAATAAGGAACAGGCAGAGGTTCGTGAACAGGTTCCTCAAGAGGAGGGAGGAGGCTGTAGCTGCAGGGAGAAGGCGCAGATAGCCAACAGTATTACACTTTATTTTTAACATAATACTAAATATTATTAAAATATTTTAAAGTATGGACAGGAATATCGGTTTCCACCCATATCCCGGGAGGCATTAAAACCTCCTACACAAGCAATCCCTACACCCCAGGATAGTATAAGAGGGTGTACCATGCTATGGCTCACGGCTATCCTGAGAAGACAAGCTCGCTCCTCGAGAAGAGAGGCGTGAAACCTGGAGACAGGGTTGTAATAAGGAGGGATGACGGCTTAGAGGTTGAAGGCATACTCCTCCCAAGGTACGAGATCGAGCCTCAAGATATTGTTATCCTAAAGCTCAAGAACGGGTACAATATTGGTCTAAGAGCTGACAGGATCGTGAGCATCGAAAAGAAGAGTGGAGGGGAGAGGATCGAACAGCCCGGCACACCAGCCCCTCTACTCGAAGGGGAGCTCCCACGGCCGGAGAGGCGTGTCCACGTCATAGGTACCGGGGGCACGATCGCTAGCAGGATAGACTATGAGACGGGGGCTGTTAAACCATATATTGACGCCGAAGAACTGATCCAGGCAATACCGGAAGCCGCCAGCTACGCAGCTATAACTGCAGAGGAGCTTTTCTCGGTTCTAAGCGAGAATATGAGCCCGGAATACTGGGAGAAGCTTGTCGACACTATCGCTAGGAGAATAAGGGAGGGATACGACGGCATAGTTGTGGCGCATGGAACCGATACAATGGCATATACTGCCGCGGCTCTAAGCTTCGCCTTCCACAGGGGACTCCCAGTCCCCATAGCGCTTGTCGGAGCCCAGAGGAGCAGTGATAGGCCTAGTAGTGATAGCGCCTTCAACTTTACAGCAGCGGTCCTAGTTGCGAGCAGGGCCCCCTTCGCCGAGGTGGTCGTCGTGATGCACGGCTCCCTGAGCGACACCTACGCCCTAGCACACAGGGGGACCAGGGTGCGTAAGATGCATAGCAGTAGGAGGGACGCGTTCCAGAGCATAAACACTCTCCCCCTGGCGAAGGTATGGCCCGAGGAGGGCAGGATCGAGATGCTCCGCGACGACTATAGGAGGCGCGGTGCCGAGGAGCTAGTCGTAGATAACGGTTTCGACCGTAAGGTGGCGCTAATCAAACACTACCCGGGCCCCGTCGAGGAGATCATAGACAGCCTAGTAGACAGGGGGTTCCACGGCATAGTGATCGAGGGCACAGGCTTCGGCCACGTAAGCGATAAGGCTATAGAGAGTATCAGGAGGGCCATCTCGGAGGGCATCCCGGTAGTAGTAGCGACACAGACAGTTTTCGGGAGGGTAAACCTGAACGTTTACAGTACCGGTAGGAAAATGCTGCGGGCAGGAGTCATACCAGCGGACGACATGCTGGCGGAGACCGCGTACGTGAAGCTCTCCTGGGTGCTCGCCAGGACGAGGGACCCTGTAGAGGTTAGGAGGCTCATGGAGTCCAACCTTGCAGGCGAGAAAGGAGAGAGGCAGAGTATACGCTACTACCCCTCATGGTATCATGGGAGGCTCTAACACTGTCTGGGGGTGCGAGACATGGCGGGTATCGATTACGAGAAGGTGGGGCTTCTCGTCGGCCTAGAAATACACCAGCAGCTCGCGACAAGAACGAAACTATTCTGCCCCTGCCCTGCAGAGCTAGGCGAAGAGGAACACGACGAGTTCGAGCGCAGGCTCAGGCCGACCCGCGGGGAGACAGGGGAGATAGATATCGCGGCGCTGTTCGAGTGGAGGAAGGGGAGGAAATACCTGTACGAGGCCCCAACCAGGCACTCCTGCCTGGTAGAGGCGGACGAGGAGCCGCCCCACGAGATGAACAGGGAGGCAATCGAGATAGGGCTGGCAATGGCTAAAGCCTTCAACAGTCACATCGTAGACGAGATACACGTGATGAGGAAGATAGTGATCGACGGGAGCAACACTACAGGCTTCCAGAGGACAGCGATCATAGCACTAGGAGGCAGCCTACAAGTGCACGGCAAAACAGTCCCCATAGAGACTATCGCGATCGAGGAGGACGCCGCAAGGAAGATCAAGGAGGAAGGGCTACGAATACGCTACAGGCTAGACAGGCTCGGGATACCGCTCATAGAAATATCGACCGGGCCCGTGATGAGAACCCCCGACGAGGCCCGCGAGGTAGCACTAACCATAGGCCAAATGCTACGCCTAACAGGCAAGGTTAGGAGGGGCCTAGGCACTATAAGGCAGGATCTCAACGTGAGCATAAAGGGGGGCGCAATCACAGAGATCAAAGGCGTCCAGAGGCTCGACCTCATACCCAAAGTCATAGAGTACGAGGTCCAACGCCAGCTCCGCCTACTAGAGATAAGGGACGAGCTGAGAAGGAGGGGCGTGAAAGAGGAGGACCTGGCCCAGGAACCGGTGGACGTGACAGACATATTCGGCACGACCAAGAGTAAGATAGTCAAACGCGTAATAGGGAAGGGCGGAGTAGTCCTGGCAGTCAAACTGCCAGGATTCAAAGGACTACTAGGGAGAGAGCTAATGCCCAACCGGAGGTTCGGCACGGAGATAGCAGATTACGTAAGATTCTGGAGCGGTGTCGGAGGGATATTCCACAGCGACGAGCTCCCAGCCTACGGCATAAGCAGCGAGGAGGTCGAGAAAGTCTATGAAAGGCTAAAAGCAGACCCGGGAAGGGACGCGGTAGTGCTGGTAGCCGAGGAGAGGGAGAGAGCGTTAAAAGCCGTCAGGGCAGTAGTCGAACGGGCCCGCCAAGCGCTACATGGCGTCCCACAGGAGACCCGGGGAGCACTAGAAGATGGGACCACCAGGTTCCTCAGGCCGAGGCCGGGGAGCGCCAGGATGTACCCTGAAACAGACACGCCACCCATACTCGTAACTGCAGATATGCTGGAAAACGCCGAGAAGATAAAGCCCGAGACGCCGGAAGAGAAGCTGGAGAAGCTTACCAGGCATTACGGCCTGCCGGAAGACCTGGCGAGAGAGGTCATAAGGGATGTTAGACTCGACCTTATAGAGCGTTTAATGTCCGAGTATAAAGGGAAGATACCGGCTAAGACTATAGCTTCAATATTTATCGTAACACTGAGAGGGTTGAAAGGCGAGGTTGACATCGAGAATATCACTGATGAGCAGCTAGAGGAGATAATAGGAATGCTGGCCTCCGGCGAAGTAGCCAAGGAGGCCGTCGAGGAACTACTCGAATACCTAGCAAGAAACCCCGGAACAAGCCCTAGGACCGCCGTCGAGAAGCTGGGCCTGGGAAGAGTATCGAGAGAGCAGGCCGAGGCGATAATAGACAGTATAGTTAGAGAGAACATTAGCACCATATGCGAGAGGGGACAACGCGCTATGGGCCTAATAATGGGGCGTGCCATGGCCAAGCTTAGGGGTAGGATCGACGGTAAAATAGTCGCAGACATAGTTAGAGAGCGCATATCCCGGGCCCTTAAAGAGTCATGCACGAAATAAGCCCTCTAAACCTACAGTACAGGAAGGACGGGCCCGTGACGAGTACTCCCGACGCCGAGGAGATGAGGGGAAGGCATTTGCCGGAGGCCCGTCCTTCCCCCCTACCCGGTGAAAGGGTAACACTAAAACTCTCCAAGCCACCACGGGTTTAAACCGCGGTGCCAGAGGGCTGTGACGGGGAAGTATATTTTCGTGACAGGGGGAGTGCTTTCAAGCGTTGGCAAGGGTATTGTCACGAGCAGTATAGGCCTCCTCTTCAAGAGCAGGGGCTACAGTGTCGGGGCAGTAAAGATAGACCCTTACATTAACGTTGACGCGGGCACTATGAATCCTTTCGCGCACGGCGAAGTCTTCGTGACCGAGGATGGGGGAGAGACAGACCTAGACATTGGCCACTATGAGAGGTTCCTCAACACTAACCTCAGCAGGAAGCATAATATCACCACGGGACAAATATACTTGAGCGTTATAGAGAAGGAGCGCAGAGGCGACTACCTCGGCCAGACCGTACAGGTAATACCCCACATCACAGACGAGATAAAGGGGAGGATCAAGAGCCTCCTCCAAGACACTGGAGTAGACATACTGATAGTCGAGATAGGAGGAACAGTAGGCGACATAGAGGGGCTCCCATTCCTCGAAGCAATAAGACAGATGAGAATGGAGGAGGGGCCAGCCAACACTTTCTTCGTCCACGTGGCACTAGCACCAATCCTGTCAGCCACCGGGGAGCAGAAAACAAAGCCCGTCCAGCACAGCGTCCAGGAGCTTAGACGCATAGGGATACAGCCAGACGCGATAGTTGTGAGGACGAGCAGGCCCCTCGAAGACGAGGCGAGAAGGAAGATCGCTCTCTACTCCAGCCTGCCCCCCAGCAGGGTTTACAGTGACCACGATGTTGACACGATATACCGGGTCCCCCTACTACTAGAAGAGCAGGGACTCCCAGACGAGATCACAGGCCAGCTAGGCCTCGAGAGGAGGGAGCCAGACCTATCCAGCTGGGAGGACTTCGTGAACAGGCTCGCCAGAGCATCGAAACCGGCCAGAATAGCAATGGTAGGAAAATACACTAAACTCCACGACAGCTATATCAGCATAGTAGAAGCCCTACGCCATGCCAGCGCGTACACCGGCGTGAGACCAGTCCTAGAATGGGTCGAATCGACAGAAATAGAGGAGGGACGAAGAGATCTCAGCTTCACAGAAAAAACAGACGCCGCGATAATCCTCCCCGGCTTCGGGAAACGCGGCGCCGAAGGCAAAATAGCTGCCATCAGGGCGTACCGGGAGCAGGGCAAACCCCTCCTGGGCATATGCTTCGGCATGCAGCTGGCAGTAGTAGAGTATGCCAGGAACGTTCTAGGCCTAGAGAAGGCTAACAGTACAGAGATAGACCCTAACACTCCACACCCGGTCGTAGACCTCCTACCGGGGCAGGAGAAAGTTGACAGGCTCGGAGGCACTATGAGGCTCGGGGCTTCCCCTATAAGGCTGGTCCCAGGAACGAGGGCTTACAAGCTGTATGGCGGTAGAGAGCTCATATTCGAGCGTCACAGGCACAGGTACGAGGTAAACCCGAAATACGTGGACAAGCTTGAAAGCTCGGGGCTAAAAGTGTCTGGCTGGAGCCCTGAAGGGCTAGTGGAGATAGTCGAGCTCGAGGGGCACAGCTTCTTCATAGGAACACAGCCGCACACGGAATATAAGAGTAGGCCCCTCCAGCCGGCCCCCCTATTTGTAGGCCTGCTCCAAGCCGCCCTCTCTAAGGGCTAACTCTTTCTTCTTCCTCGTTGTTATATGGAATATTATCTTATCAACATTCAGCTCGACCAGCTTCCTTATCCCCCTGTTCCCGGGAGTATATGTTGCCCTGACAATGTTAACGTTCTCCAGCTTCCTGATCTGGCTGCTAATATTGGCCTTGCTCTGGCCGACAACTTTGGCGAGCTCGTCGAGATCGGCCGGCCTGCTGGCTATGTGCTGGAGTATTTTTACCCTTGTTTCATTTGCTAACGCGTTAGCAACCATAGCGATATAACGTGCTCCTATTACGTGGAGTTTTCTATCTTCAACATATATACCCTCCTTATCGAATGGCGGTTCCAGCGACATTAACAGTCACCGTGACTACTAAACGTAGAACCAGGATTTTTACAGTTACCTATAGATCTTGTAAATGTAAGCCAGACTCTTAACCTCAGAAGCCAGACCTAACACAGCACACAGTTAATCAGAACATTTTAATGTTACGATATAACTATCCGGTCCCAGCAACAGATACCCCGGGTATAGCGGGATGGCTAGAAACCCGGGAGTAATACTCGCAAGGCTAAGGCCGGCAGATATGAGAGTGCTGAAGGTTATAGAGAGGGGGAGCTCCAGGTACATGTATGTACCGTTAGACTATATTGAGAGGCACTCCA
>JALSOR010000042.1 GCA_026986415.1 Acidilobaceae archaeon | reverse complement strand
TATAAGCCGCTCGTAGAGCTCCACGAGTGGATGGAGAACAACAACACTATAATGGCACAGGACGCATGGCAGCCCACACTAGCAGCCGCCTGGATAGCGGAGTTCCACCTCCTATTATGGAAGAGCCTCTACGGGTCAACAGAGCATGTAACGTTCCTCAGGCAGACTATGGCTAGAAACCTGATAAACGCTTACCTCTCAGGGGATCCCATAGCCAGGAAACTGCTCGCCAACAATCCCCCAGAGGAGCTCGCATTGAAAGCGTACAAGCTGGCGGTAGCGAACCTGACAAAGTACTATGCGAGCAGTGACCCGCACAGCTGGGTTTACGGGCGGATACACTACTATAACCTGCACCATCTAGCCTTCAACGTGCTGAACGCTGAACGGCTACCCGCAAGCGGCTTCATATGGACGATAAACGTCGCTCCCAGCTTCCAGGTAGACGCCAGCACTGGGATGCCCGTGGGTGTGGGGCCGAGCCTAAGGGAGATTATCGACCTTTCAAGGCCGGACTACTATATCGCGCTGCCTGGAGGCGAGAATGGAAACCCGTTCAGCGCCCACTACCAGGACTTCTACCTGAAATACTGGTATTGGGGCTACTATGCCGACTACAACATTACCGGGCCCGTCCGGGGACCCTCCATGGAGATTGTCGGCTCGCAGGGGTGACCGGGAGTGGAGCCGCAGCGTAGGACTGCTATGGTGAGGCTGGGCCTGTATCTTGCAGCGCTAGTGCTGGGTGTTGCGGGGCTCTTTGCGCCTCGCTACTCGCTCACGATATACGCTCTGCTTGTAGGATTGATGGTGGGGCTTGGAGCGGGTTCTCCGCTGGAAGCGTTCATTGTTGCGGGTGCTATCGGTCTCGTCTCTCCGGCTCTTGCATTGGGGAGCAGTATAGTGCACGCGTACGGTATTGTTGCTGGTATTGCTGGCTGGGCGGTCGCTGCTATTGCTGTTCTCTACTATTTTCTCGCTCCCGCCCTGGTTGCTCTCGCCACGAGAACCCTCTTATCTAGAAAATAATTTTATTTTTTATTTATAATATAGTCCAGCATTCCCCACACCGTTGACAGGTAGAACGTCCTATAAACTATAGGGTTCTCGAACCCAGCGATAAGCCCGGCCTCCTCCAGCCTCTCAGCCAGGGCTCTCGCAGCCTCCACCGGGTCTGTAATTCCCGTCCCAACGATAGCCTCCAGCTCTCTAACCCAGCGTTCAACCATCCTCTTATGCTCCACTAGATACTCGACCGCCGGCTTAGGGTCGAACCCGTAATGGGTAGGTGCAACCCTGGAGGGGGATAGGGATAGCATCTTGTCTATGCTGGAGAGGTACATTTCTAGCCTGAACGGGGGAGGAGTGGTTGGGATCCTTATCCTGTGCCCCTCCCATACTATTGAGACTCCTGCACTGTCACCTGTAAACAGTATACCGTGCTCCTCCAGGAGGAGGCTCATGTGGTGGCTTGCATGTCCCGGCGTGTGGACCACGCGGATAGTCGCGCCCCCCAGACTTAGGCGCTGGCCGTCTCCTACTGGGACCAGGAACTCCTCGGGTATAGGGTCGGGCTCGCCGTATACCTCTGCGACCTCCCCTAGCACCTGCCTGCTGGCACTCCACAGCCTGCCAGGACTCGCCAGGTGTTTGGCACCGCGGGGATGCACGTATACTTTGGCATTGTACTTTCTTGCAAGATATCCTGCCGCCCCGGCATGGTCCAAGTGTATATGGGTGACTATTATCGCGTCAATGCTATCCACACCCATAGCGTCGAGCTGGCTTAGGAGCCTGTCAACGGAGCCTTTAGGCCCGGTCTCTACGAGTATCCTCCCGCCTTCCCCCGCTGTTATTAGGTAGGAGGCTATAAGCTCGTCCCCCCACATGCTCGGGGTTACGTCTAGCACTGTGATCTCCGGGCGATTCACGCCTGGCATCCTGCAACCCTCGTCTGACCGTTTATATATGTTTGTTGTATGGCGCACTATATTAGCTAGTAATAGTCCTGTAAACATTATCCCCTAATATTACACTTGTAAGGTTCACGGGGGCCTCTGCCTGTCCCAGCCTGCTAGACAGGGCTGGGAATTTGGCTGGTAGCAGTAGCGTTTAGACCCCCACTGTCTAGTGGTAGAGGTGGTTGAGTGATGGCCGGCCAGGTTCAGGTTGAGACTGACGAGGTGTTGGACGCTCTGGACTCTCTCCTCGTACTAGCCGCGAGGGTTGCCGGGAGGATCGATCCCGACCAGGTTGAGAGACTCCTAGATGCTCTCCCGAAAATAGAGAAGCTACTCCCACTCCTAGACCTTCTCGAGAAGATAGAGCCGGCCCAGCTGGAGGCCCTGCTCCCACTATTGGACAAGGCTCCAAGACTCTTGGAAAGCATTGATAAGCTAATGCCTGTGCTCGAAAAGCTGGACCCCCAAACCCTAGACATGCTTATCCCGCTGCTCCCCAGGCTTGCCGACCTGTCGGTGAAGCTGGACCCCCTGCTCGGGAAGCTTGACGAGACCGCGCTTAACACTGTTTCACGCCTCCTCGACGCCCTGCCAGGGCTCATGCCGCTGGTTGAGAAGCTTGTCCCCTGCATTTCCGGTGCCACGGAGAGGTTTGAGGCGGCCGAGCCTGTTAGGGGTATCAGGGGCCTGCTGGGCGTGCTCAAGGATAGGGATGTACAGGAGGGCCTTGGAAGGCTGGTAGAACTTTTGCGCGCTCTTGGAAGATGCGAGATAAAATAGGTGGGAGGCCATGGGCAGTCTTTAACCCTGGAGGCCGCCTGCCAGTTATGAATGGTGTAGGATGGTGTTCCCTGGATATCCGAGCCCGTGGTTTAACAGTCTCCTCCCCAAGTATGCGGAGCTTATCACCGGCTATAGCGTTAACCTCCTGAAGGGTGACGAGGTTCTCATAAGCGGTACTGTAGAAGTGCTCCCACTGCTAAGAGAGGTTTACCGTTGGGCGTTGAAGGCTAAGGCCTACCCGACAATATATGTCCGGGACCCTATTATTAGCGAGATCTTCTATCTTGAAGCGGGTGAAGACCAGCTCGAGCATATCACTCCCGTGCTGAGAACGATGTACGAGGAGTACAATGTGCACATCACCATACTGGGCGAGGCGCATACCAGGATCCTGTCAGGCATACCGCCCGAGAAGATAGCATTGGCACGGAAAGCCATGGGGCCCCTGGTGAGCAGGTACCTTGAAGAGGCGGCCCGCGGGGAGAAGAGGTGGACGATAGCTCCTTACCCCACGCTTGCTAACGCCCAGGAGGCCGGTATGAGGCCCTTAGAGTATGAGAGGTTCGTCGCCAGGGCTACAAAGATCACGTATGATGATCCGGTGGGCGAGTGGATGCGTCAGAGCGAGAAGCAGGACAAGCTCATACGCGACGTCCTCTCCGGCTCCGACGAGATAAGGGTTGTCGCTCCAGGCACTGATCTCACCGTGAAGGTTGGCGGTAGGACGTGGATCAGTGATGATGGGCATGAGAATATGCCGGGCGGCGAGGTTTTCACCGGGCCTGTGGAGGATGGTGTTGAGGGCTGTGTGACCTTCAATATGCCCCAGATATATAGTGGCGTCGAAATAGACGGTGTCAGGCTGTGCTTCCGGGAGGGTAAGGTGGTCGAGCACTCCGCCGTCAAGGGGGGCGAGCTGCTCTCACGGCTGATAAGCATTGATGAGGGGGCAAGCCGTCTCGGAGAATTCGCGTTCGGCCTCAACTACGATATTGACAGGCAGACAAAGGATATACTGTTCGACGAGAAGATCGGCGGCACAATCCATATGGCCCTAGGCAACGGCTACCCGGAGACTGGGAGCAGGAATAGGAGTGCTATACACTGGGACCTCATACTGGACATGAGAATGCCGGACGCTAAAGTCTATGTTGACGGCGACCTTGTATATGAGAACGGGAGGTTCAGGGGATGGGACGATCTCTAGAGGGGTGCAGGCTTCTAGACCTGACAATGCCCCTCTCGGAGGACACGCCAACCTACCCCGGGGATCCTCCCGTCACGATAGAAACCATTGCGAGCCATGACAGTGCGGGCTACTATATGAGGAGGCTATGCCTGTCAGAGCATGCGGGAACACATATTGACGCGCCAGCACACTTCCATCCTAACGGTTTGACTGTCGACATGCTCCCACCAGTAATACATGGTAAGCTCGCAGTGGTAGACGTGTCGGAATATGCTGGGTCCACAGTTCCTGTACGGCTCCTGGACGGCCCGGCAGGCGATGCGAGCCTGCTACTATTATATGCGGGGTTTGATTGGAGCAGGGCTCTCACCGGGGAAGACCTCTGCAGGATGATACCGGCCATATCCGGGGAGGGAGCTAGGATCTTATCGCGCCTTGGAAGGGTTAGGGCTGTCCTGACGGACGCGCCGACTGTCGACTGCTACCCGTATGAGGCGCATAGGGTTCTCCTGGGCAGTAACATAGTTCTTGTTGAAAACGTGTATCTCAGGGGGGTGAGCCTTGAGGCTATCGATGGCTCACAGGCTTTCATCGTCCCCCTGAGATTAGCGGGTGGGAGCGGTTCTCCCGCGAGGGTTCTGGCCTGCGCTAGAGAGTAGACTACGGTTTCGTTTGATATCACCCTTCAAGTATATACGCGGGCTTGGGGCCCACATTATTTTATCCGGGCACGCCTCTCATCCTAGCATGAAAGTTACGCTATATTGAGAGGTGAACGATATATGAAATTCCTGAGATGCAAGCCTCCCATTAAGGAGAAGAAGAACAAGAAGGTCGCAATAATAGGCGCAGGCCCTGCAGGCCTTGGGGCCGCCGGAGTCCTAGTATGTAAGGGGTACGACGTCACGGTCTACGATATGAACCCGGAGCCTGGAGGCATGATACTGTTCGGCATACCCATAACCAGGATCCCCAAGGATCCTGTGAGGAAGGGTATCAAGGAGCTTGAGGAGGCCGGGGTAAAGTTCGTGTTAAGGACGAAGGTTGACATGACCAGGAGCTACGGGCTCATGGATGATGTCGTGAGCCCGCAGGAGAGGATACACCTCGAGGATATTATAAAGGAGAACGACGCCGTCCTGATAGCCACCGGCACATGGGAGACGAGGAAGATGAATGTTCCAGGCGAGGACCTGCCATGGGTGTACCCGGCTGTAGAATACCTTGTAGCGCTCCACATGGCAATATACGGCTACAAGAGCTGGGACACGGTACCGCCCCTTGAGGGTAGAATTCTAGTCATAGGCGGCGGGCTTACCGCTGCGGACTCAGTCCTGGTCCCGCTAACATATAAGGAGTTGAAGGATAAGGTCAGGGAGGTAGTGCTGAGCTATAGGAGGACCAAGGAGTACGCGCCTATGGGGCCGAGGGAGATAGACCATCTCATCCTTGCGGGGGCCAAGTACTGGGAGCTCACCCAGCCGGTCGAGTTCTTCGAGGAGAACGGTAAGCGTAAGGTCAAGTTTGTCAGGATGAGACTAGTCAAGGTTAGCGCTGAGAAGAGGCCCAAGCCTGTCCCAATAGAGGGTAGCGAGTTCGTTGAGGAGTTCGACTACGTGTTGAAGGCCGTTGGAGTAATACCCACCGCGCCCGTAGAGGATGGATGCTGCGGGATACGCGTCGATAAGACCGGCGTGATCATAACAGACGAGAACTTTATGACCACGAGGGAAGGCGTGTTCGCGGCGGGAGACGTGAGGCACGGGCCGAGCCTTATAGGTCCCGCCCTTAGGAGCGGCCTGGACGCGGCTAAACACATAGACGAGTACCTATCCAGCAAGTAGGCGGGGATGGCCCCGCTTATTTTACCCCTAACACCAGAATAATTTGTCCTGGGCCGATGCCTGCCGGGCTATATGCCGAGGAAGGCGCGGGGCTTGTCAGGGGGTCTCGCGCCTGTGAGGAGGTGCTGCGGCGCTCACCCCCAAGAAGGCCCGCTTTATTCCTTCTCTAACCTTTAGGATAGGGGGTTCTGGGAGTACGGGTCGCCCTCCATAGTATTACAATTAATACTATTATGGTTACACCTAGGGCGGTCCCAACCTGTAATAAGCGGTTCCCGGCCTGTGTGGACCTCGTGGTTTGATGCTTCCCCTTTATGCTCGTCGTGCTTGCGCCCTGCTGGCTGGTGCCCGCATTGGGGATGGCAGGCGGGTTTGAGGCTATTATTGTGGTGTTGCTTGCGTGGCCGGCTACCATGTTTACAAGCCATGCTTCTAGGAGTACTTCTGATAGTATCTTGAGGTTTGTCTCCGTGTCTCCGGTCAGGTTGTACGCGTTGAGTGTTAGTTTTAGTAGGGTGGTGTTTGTTTTTGCTAGCATCCCGGTGTCTATCCAGGCTAGCTCTTCTACTATTCTTTCAGTGTCTAGGGGGAAGCTTTCCTGGATAGCGCTTGTTGCCTCCACTATTGAGGCGAGGCTGTAGGCTGCCATTTGAACGGGGTTCTTACTGGTTATCGCCTCGTCTACCAGGTAGAGGCTCGGGTTGAGGAGGCTCGTGTCTCCTCCCGCTTCTTGGAGGAGGGTGCTCGCGTATGCTGTTATCGTCTTGGCGTTGGCCGAGAGGAGTGTTGCTATCCGTGCTAGCACCGCCATATTATAACCGGATCCACCCCCTACTAGGAGAGTAATGTTTGACCAGAACAGTGATAGTCTCGCCAGTGCGATGCTCTCAGCCATATAGTCTAGCCCTTTGGTTTGGAGGCCTGAGAATATGCTCCAAGGTATATAGTATGAGGCCCCATTCCTGTCGAGCTGGTCTAGGGCTGCAGTATAATAGTATGAGGCTAGTCCTAGTAGCTCGTAGGTTTTGATCTGCGAGTAGAGCTTGTTCACGCTACCCTCTAAACTAATGTTACCAGCCCGGGTCCATGCCTGCTGGAGAGTAGCGTTCGCAGCGTCCACCAGGCTTGTAACGTTTAGATCGTTATTCAACGCTCTGTCTAGTGCTAGCGCCGCCTCAGCATAGGAGGCAGCGTAGTCTTCTAGCACGTACGCTGCATACGGCCTGTCTTGCCCGGCCATCGCCTGAGCCCTGGCGTTGAGGTTTTCGGCCTCTGCCAGGTAGGTTTTGACCGGCTGCTTATCGGCGTTTCCTATCTGGACCATAGTATTGTTGTATAGCCTGCTCATATTGTGGTATGCCTCCCATACCGTGGAAACCACCTGCTCGGGCACGCCGCTAAGACTAGTGTTTATCTGGGTGTGAGGTATGACCGGGGGCTTGCCGTGCTCCTCAATATAGGCTAGGTCTAGGAGTGATGCCGCGGTGTAGACTTTTACTCCGAGCTTCTCGCCTAGGAGCGTGAGGTTCACGGTTACGGGCTCTCTTGTTATGAAGGTGAATGGCCCCTTTCTAACTATCTTGGTCTCATAGTAGGTGTATACTTGCTGTCCGGCGGGTACTACGAATATTTTGCCTCCGCCGGCCGCTACGGCTTCTAGCTTCTCTTTTAGGCCTCCCACGGGTCCTATGGTCGTGTCTGGCTGTATCATGCCTGTCGCTACTATGGACGCGTTGCATTTCTGGCCTGTTAGGAGCATGTATGTTGCAACAGCCATCTCGGCCCCGGCGCTTGGCCCTCCAACTATTATGCTTGGGCTCTCAATATCGTAGTAGAAGTCGTACTTGTCCATGGGGACGCCGGCTAGGAGGCTAGCGGCAAACGCGGCTATACGGGCGCTGCCCTGGGTGTCTATCTCTGCGGCCGGGCTGGTGCTGATGAAAACCCTGCCCCGCCCCGGGTAGGCTACTGTTACTGTGAGGTTGCCCAACACTCCGCCTCCAGCGCTTGAAACTGCCGCTATGTGTACTGTGCATGTCCTATACTCGACTTTCGAGGGGGAGGGCAGGGCTAGTATTGCGGTGGCGGTCTGCGCGAGTAGTAGGAGCAGGATTAATAGTGGGGCCGTTCTTATCCTCTTACGTGTCACTGCTCGTCCCCGGTTATGTGTTGGAGGCTTTATGTCGGGGTTAAACCAGTCTCTGTTGGTATATGCCTTTATTTATTTGTTTACAATAAAAATATCATATAGTATTAAATAGGCTCGGCAGCCGCAGTGTTAATACGGTGCACAGGCAAGGTGTCGTGCCTTGGAAGAGAGACTGCCTGCAACGCTGGAATCTAGTATTAGGAGGATTAGAGAGGAACAGGTTAGAGGGGCCAGCTGGGCCTTGCTGGAGGCGGCCCGGGGAGTGCTCGAAACTCTAGAGTCCGGGCACAGCGTGTGCCGCAACGCTAACAGGATAGCCGGGGAGATAGTGAACGCTAACCCGACCATGACAACTCTTGAATGGGTGGCAACCGTCATACTGAAAGCCTGCAGCGAGGGGGGAGACGGTTTTCTCGCAGAAGCGTTGAGGAGGCTGGTAGAGTACCAGTCCCGCGCCCGCAGGCTTCTCGCGGACAGGAATAATAGGCTCCTAGACGGTATTGGGAGCGTCATGGTTTATAGTTATAGTAGTAGTGTTGAAACGTTAATCCTCTCGTCACGGTCGAAACCGTCTATCATAGTATTGGAGAGCCATCCTGGAGGCGAGGGCGTGTTCTTCGCTGGCAGGCTTGCCGATGAGGGCTACCGGGTTAGACTCGCGCCCGACATGGCTGCGTGCGCCATGTCCCGGGAGGCTGACGCGCTCCTTATAGGTGCCGATGCTGTTACCGTGGACGGCTGCCTCTACAACAAGGTTGGCACCTGCCTCCTAGCCGGGTGCCTCTCCAGGCTTGAGGTTCCCGTGGTTTCAGTGTTTGACGCCACGAAGATAAGCCCCTCCCGGGAGTGCGACGGGATACCTATAACTACGAGGAGCTATAGTGTCGAGGGTTATGGTATCGTGGAGTACCCCTTGTTCGATGCTACTCCTTTCGAGTGGGTAAGCCTGTTCGCCACCGAGGAGGGACCGTTAAAGCCTTCTCCCGGGGTGGTCCGCGATTTGAGGGATAAGCTGTTGAGCTATGTGCTCTAAGAGGGCTGTCGCGTCGGTTTGGGTGGATCCGCTCACCGCCCCCTCTTACCCGTGTGGGGCTCGCTATTGGAGTCACTCTTCATCCGCACGTTTAACCTTGCTGAGCACGCGTATATTGCTTATACGGGTCTCAGGGTACTGGCCCTCCTCGTCTTTCTCGTATTTCTTAACCATGTCCCATATTGTTAGTAGTGCTGCTGAGACGCCTGTTAGCGCTTCCATTTCGACCCCCGTTTCCGCTTTCGTTTTCACCTTCACCCTGACAGTCACTGTTTCCCTGCCGAGCTCGTAGTCGACTTTGACGTTGTGTATAGGTATCGGGTGGCATAGGGGTATGATGTTGGGCGTGTTTTTGACCGCTAGAACTGCGGCTACCGTGGCTACCGATAGGACGTCGCCCTTCTCTATTCTCCCCTGTCTTATCCTCTCAACAGTTTCCGGTCTAAGCCTTATTGTGCCCTCGGCTACCGCCTCTCGGACCAGTGGGGGTTTCGGGCTGATATCTACCATCCTGACCGGCTCCCGGCCCATGCTCCTCCACCTTTACTGTTAATACTCCTCCGGGTAGACTCCTGGCTGGGACACTATTTAGCTTAGAGGGCTTCTATTTCGCGTATGAGGTCTCTGAGGGCTACGACCCTCGGATCGTCCAGTCTTGCAGTATATATTCTGAGCTTATCGTACTTCCTCTCCTCTATAATGCCGAGCTCTTCCAGTATTCTAGCGTTCTCTCTTATCACCCTATGGTGGAGCCCGGTTTCCCTCGCTATTCTTGTAATGTTGGCCTGCCCCTCGTCTAGGATGTACTTGAGAAGCCTGACCCTGGCTGGACTGCCGAATAGCTTCTCCAGGTCCAACGCTCCCCGCTACCCCTTTTGCCAGGCTGGAATCTGCTAGTGGTTTGATAGGATCTTCTCTATCAGGTCTTTGAGGGAGTCTGGAGGTATTTCGGGCGGGATTCTTGTGAGGGTCGTCTTCCCCCTCATGCCCGCACCGCTCCGCTTGGCCTGTATCAGGTCTAGGCGTGCCAGCTCTCTCATGTACTCGTTGAACTGTGTGTGGCCCCGCGGCTTCTCGCCGTATAGCTCGCATAGCTCCTCGTAGCGCTTCCTGACCTCGCCCGTTGTAGAGTAGTCCGACTGTGACCCGCTCTTCTCTAGGGTTAGCTGTGCTATTGCTAGGAGGAGTAGGAGCTGGTGTTTGCCTAGGCCTCGTATTGTGCTTTCTGGTATGTTCGCTATGGAGTCGCCCGAGAATGCCCGGCTCAGGTGGACCCTCGTTATTACGGGGCTCCCGTCCAGCTCCGCGTACTCGGCGGCCTGTCTTAACGCTATTATGGCCTTTCTAGCGTTTCCCTCCGGCCTGTGGCCTCCCCCGTCTATGCCGTATTCTTCGGCTATGGTCCATAGGATCTCGTCGGTCCAGCTTCCCGGCCTGAGCCCGAGCTCTGCCCTCTGCCTGAGGATCTTGTAGAGCTCCTCGGTTTTGTACGCGTTGAGCTTGAGTTTTAGGGCTACCTGCGATTCGAGCTGTGGTAGGGCTTCCTTCATTCTTGAGAGTACTGTGAAGTCCTGCGCGACGAGGATGAAGTTCACCCTATTGATACCGTCTTTTGCAGGTATTTCCTCGTTAACCCTGAGTAGGGCGTAGAGTATCCCGTCGTCCACGAACCAGGGTTCTAGGAGTCTCTGGAACTCGTCGAGGATTATCAGGACGTGCATGTCATGCCTGTATAGATAGTCTACTATCTGTCTCAGGGCTTCCAGTTTCGACACGCCACGTATCGGCGCCGGTATTCCGAGCTTCCTCGCTATGTCCTCTAGAACCTCCTGGCTGTTCCTGGCCGGGGCAATGTTAGTATACGCGTACCTATAGTTTATTTTCTTCCCCCTGGCGTGCTCGGCGAGTTTCATGCCCACATATTTTACCAGCGTCGTCTTCCCTATGCCGACCCTTCCTATCGAGCCGAAGACTAGCGTGACGTCTGTCGGCCCTGGCCTGCCCAGGCGTAAGAGGTATTTTCTTATTAGGAACTCTGCGTCCTCGTCCCTCACTATGAGTCTCGGTGGTACATACGTCTCGTCGAAGACCCTCATGTCTGTTATAATCCTTGTCTCGCCTATCCCGGTGACGTGCATCGTGTTTCACTTCCGATTGCCTACTGTATTCTGGTACCCACTATACCGGAAGTATGGTAGTACTATATAAAAGGGGGAGCACACTACCCTCTACACCATACCATCAACACAAATCCTACAATCATAGCTCCACCGCTTAATCCTCGAGAAGGAAACCAGCATGCACCCCTCCCGGACAGCCTCTATCGCCACGCACCGGGACGCCCTTCTAGACAGGCGGAGCCCCCCGGCTTTCAACGCCTGTTCGACATCCCTCCTAGCTATACTGCAGGCCCCCCGTGGCTTGTAGCGGAGGACGTACTCTCCCCCTCCAGTACTCTCGGCTTCCCGCCTCAACTCTTCCAATAGCGGGTCCCCGCAGGGCAGGCATCTCCCGGAGACTACTATGTATCTTATAAAACTGTACTCGAAGCGGTATAGGGCTGACGCCACCTCCCTAACGCTAGCATTAGCCCTGAACTCTAACACGTCCTTTACAAGCCTCTCAACACTGTACTCCCTGCCTAGAAGGGCTAGCGCGTCGCTTATCTCCTCGGCCGCCCACGCCTCTCTGCCCGGCCGCGCCACTACTACTCCTCTAGCCGTTTCGGACAGCAGTTTCTCAGCGGGCACTCCTCGCAACGGGGCCACCTTGCTCTGCAGTACTTCCTCCCGAACGCTATTATGAGTTTGTGGGCTCTCTCATAGTCGACGTTCTCGCCGAAATGCTCTGCTAGGGCCTTGGAAACCTCCTCGTACCGGGCTTTTGGAGAGCTGGTAAGCCCCCACCGGTAGGCTATTCTCCTCGCGTGGGTGTCGACGGGGAAGACCTTCTCCTTCCCGGTGAATGATAGGAAGACGTCGACTGTCTTCCTCCCTATGCCTTTAATGCTTGAGAGGAATTCTCTCAGCTCTGAGGGGCTAGCTGTTTTCAGGTATGATACGCCCCCTCTCGCTACTAGTCTTCTCGCTAGCTCCACTATTGCTTCCGCCTTCCTCCTATAGGAGCCCGAGGTTCTTATTGCTCTCGCAACGGCCTCGTAGCCTTTCTCTAGGACCTTCTCCGGGGTGTCGCCCACCTCCTCCCTGAACCTTTTAAGGGCGGCTATTGCGTTCTTGTCGGTAGTATTCTGGCTTAGTATGATGCCTACCAGTGTTAGGAAGGGGTTGTCGCTCGCGACATGTACAACGTACTCCTCGGGCCTGTACTCGACGCTCGATTCCAGTATTTTGAGGAGCCGCTCGCCCCTAACACACAGCCTCTTCCCCTCTCCCAACCCTCTAACACCGTCCCGGCTACCGCTTACGCGCGGCGACCGGTTATTATCGTGCCCGCCAGATTCTAACATTATAACGTGGTGGTATGCCATGGCCGAGGGCAAGAGTTCGTGCCCGGGTTTCGAGCATTTGGAGCATACTGCTGACGTTATAGTTGTAGGCCGGGGGAGAACGCTCGAGGAGGCCTTCGAGTATGCTGGTGTTGGCGTCTACGAGGTCATGACAGACACTAGCATGGTACGCCCTGCAAGACGTGTAGATATAGACGTTGAGGGCGACGATATTGAGAACCTCCTTTACAGGTGGATCGAGGAGCTACTACTCTACACCGACACGGAAGGCCTAGTATTCGGCATGTTCAGAGTGTGCAGGATAGCCCGGGAGAACGGCAGGTATAGGATAGTGAGCAGCGCCTGGGGCGAGCCGTTCGACCCTGAAAGGCACGAGGAGAGGACCGAGGTTAAAGCGATGACCTACGCCCAAATGGAGATAACCAGGCAGGAGGACTGCTGGAGGATCCAGTTCGTAGTAGACATCTAGCCCTCACCAACAGCCCTGGAGAGCCTCTCATAGCAGGTGGGACAGAACGTGTCTCCCTTAGAGTCGAGCTCCTCCAAGCTATTACTAAACCTCATAACACAGCCCGGATTACTACAATGGCCCAGACCATACAAATGCCCAATCTCATGAACCGTAACCTTCAACGTCCTAACCCGGAAAAGCCCTCCAAGCCCATCCTCGCCCCCACGCAAACGCCAAGTATAAACGCTCGCCACACCACTCTCAGGGCTTGCCAAGCCAAAAACAAAATTCAACCCGTCAACATAACCATCCCCATTAACAATACCCACAACCCTCCAACCCTCAGACAACACCTCCCCAAACACGCCCGCAAGAAAAGAGTTCACACGCAACGCGTCAAACTGCCTCCTACCATAATCATAAACTGTCAACGGAAGATAAACCCTCGAGGGAAACACCAGAACCCTCAAACTCCCCGGAAGCCTCTCCCCCACCTCCCTACGAAGCCAAACAACAAGGTCGAAAGGCACACCACCAACCGGTACCAGCAGCACCCCGCCCAAACACCAAACCCCTCCAACAATACAACACCAAGGGGAAACGAATAAAACTACACCACCAAACACAAAAACACTGGGCGCCGCCGTAGCTCAGCGGGAGAGCGCCCGGCTGAAGACCGGGCGGTCCGGGGTTCGAATCCCCGCGGCGGCACCAGCTGGAAGGAAACTACGCCTCTCCAACCCAGCATTCTTAATCCCCATTATTCTACCGCGAAATAGGGGTTTCCCCACCCAGCTATCAGCCATCCTGGACAGGTACTCCCATCATTGTATTTACCTTTAAGTATTGGTGGTCTTGTGTAGGCTGGGATGGTTTGTATAATCATTTTACACTCCCAGCCCCCCGGGCTAAAAGCAAAACAT
>JALSOR010000041.1 GCA_026986415.1 Acidilobaceae archaeon | reverse complement strand
AGCGCCTCTCTGCCTTTATCTGTAAGAGTGTATGTCTTTTGCTCCTCCCCAATGATAGATACTAGCCCCCTATCGGCGAGTAGACGGAAGACACTCTCAAGAGTGCTCCTGGGCATCTCAAGAATTCTCTCCGCTTCAGACAGGCTTCCTTTTCTGAAGTTTCTCTCGGCCGCCCTTCTAATTATCTCATACTCGCTCCTGGAGACCGGTATCTTGTTTGTCAAGTAGAATGGCACCTCCACCTAGTAGACACAGGCGAAGACTTGAGGGTATTAATAAGCAAGGTTTTCCACGCATAATTGCGTGCCTCATATTTTAATAATGTCCCACCATTATGCTTATATTACGCTTCATTGTACGCATATATGTGAGCACTACGGTGGGACATGGCTTCCCACTAATACCACTTGTCTCTAGCCGGTTTGGACTGTACTGCTAGATGGGGTGGCCATCGTATGGGTCTTGATCGGGGGGAAGGAATCGGTCTTGGCCTAGTAATAGTGGGCCTACTGCTTCTCTTAGCAGTATTCTATGCCGGGTATACGGCATACAAGACTACGAATCTTCAGGTTAACGTTAATGGGTCGAACGCTGTACAAGTGCTAGGCGTAAGCGCCCAGGTGCTCATAAACCTGCTCGTCAAGCTAGCATTCCTAGGCATAAGCCTGGCCGCCGGCTCCATAATAATCTCTAAGGGTGTCGACCTCCTAAAGAAGTGCCCCAAACAGGAGGTGTAGGTTACTGTATAGTCTCCACCGTCCCCGCCAGGCCAGGCTGGTACTAGCATATAGGATGCGCCTCCCCGGCGTTAGAGGTGTAAGGCGTTGAAGAGCGTGTCTATCCCACTATTCATAGCTGGGCTGATAATGGTTGTGCTAGTCGCGATACCGCTGGTCGAATTCGCGGAGACAGCAGATAATATAAACATTTACTCGTATAGCCGGGGAGGAATGCTTTATCTCGAGATAGACTATAACGATACCGCGCCACTCTACAATTATACCATATCACTCTATAGCGGGGGCGTTCTTGTAGACCGGGCATCGGGGCAGGTGCTCGAGAACGGGGATGTCGTCATTCTAAAGGCCCCTCTAAACTCGTTTAACACTGAGAATTTCACGTTAGCAATATCTGGCAAAATATATAATTTATATAATATTAGTATTAAAATAAAAAGGTGATATAATATGAGAAGAAAACATAAAATATTACTTAAAAATATCGTCTATGGCATGTTAGACGCAGCACTGATAACCCTACTTTACGTGTACATTCTCCCCTACCTGTTCTCAGCGATAAGCCAGCAGCTAGAGGCTGTGCAGCAGATAGGACCCTCCCTAACACGCTATTATGTTGCCATAGCACTCATATCGGGTCTGGCGATTGCAAGTAGATTCTTCAGGGGCACAGTATTCAGGCCCGTCCTGCTCGCATCGGCTAACCTGCTGGGTGCATTATACTCCTTCTCCTACCTTAATAATGGGGTTATAAGTGCTGGTCCCATAAGTAGTGGTGATTATAGCATATCTTTCCAGTTAAACATTACACCTCTCATAATAGTCTTCTTCACGTTCTTCGTCGTACCAAGCGTTGTTTTACCGTTCATCGACTATTTTATATTTGAAAATAGATAAAATACTATTTATGGCTAAATATTACAGTATATTTTCCATCTGTAATATTATCTATTCTAATGAAACCGTATCTCATGAACTGGAGGATACTATCAACCCCATACTCGGAAATTGCAGGCTCAGCATAGCCCCTCTCTACTATAAGCTCTAGCCCTTCCGGTATGAGAACCTCTACCGGGATCTTTCCTTTATCGGGAACCCAGTGCACGAGCCTTAACTTGTTCCTCCTAGCGTATTCTAGGCTTGAATCCTCCAGTAGTTCTAGGCGGGCCGTTGAGCGGTCCTTAAGCTCCACCCTGAAGTTGCCCAGCCCTATTAACCTGACTTCGCCAGCCTCCAGGTCTTTGCGCTCGACAAGCACGGTATCGCCGTGGCAGACCCGTATAGTCCTCTTCCTCGGCCTCTCGGGATGGTAGGGTATCATGGCGTCTATGCAGGACCCTTTAGTGTCTATCACCGCCCTGACGGAGCCCTCTCTCACGAACATTATCCTGTCCGCTCTACTGTCGAGTATCTTCCTGTTCACGCTTGCAAGGTTCGCCCAGCTGAGCTTTGCGTCTCCAGGCTTTACTCCAACCTCGAGTATGACTTCCCTTATGGCCTCCGGGGTAATGCCTCGCCTCCTCAAACCGGCAATAGTGCCGAACCGGGGGTCGTCGTAGCCGAGGAACTTGCCAGGGTTCTCCTCTATCAGCTTACGTATGTAGCTTTTACTCATTATGAAGCCTTCCAGTTTTAGCCTGCCGAAGTGTATGAAAACTGGTGGCTCCCAGCCCATGCACTTGTAGACGTAGAGTTGTTTTTCGGTGTTGACCTGATGCTCTTTTCCTCTCAGCACGTGGGTTATCCCGAGGAGGTGGTCGTCTATGCTAACCGCTAGGTTGTACGTGGGCCATGCCCAGTACTTACTCCCTACTATAGGGTGCGGGTACTTGTAGGGGTCGATTATTCTTATAGCAACCCAGTCTCTAACACTAGGGTTCGGATGGTTAGGATCCGTTTTCACCCGGAGCACTGCTTGTCCCTCGGCATACTCGCCGTTCAGCATTTTCTCGAACTGTTCTAGGTGCCACTCGGGCGGGTAGTCCCTAGTCTCACAGTACCTTCCCGCTCTCAGGAGCTCGCGGCTCTTCTCGCCGCACGTGTCAACATAGGCGCATCCCTTCTCGATGAGCGTCCTGGCAATCCCATAATAGATCTCGAGCCTTTTACTTTGAATATGCTCTTCATGCCATACAACTCCAAGCCATTTCAGGTCCTGCTTGATGAGATCATACGCCTCTATCATAGGCCTCTTAGTTCTAGGGTCCGTGTCCTCGAAACGGAGAACCATTTTCCCGTTATACATTTTCGCGTACTCATCGCTAAGAATTGCAGGCCTGGCATTCCCTATGTGGATTACGAAGTCGGGGTTTGGAGCGAACCTGGTGACAACGCGTCCTTTTTCCGCTTTAGGGAGCGGGGGGAGTCTGCCCTTCTCTTGTGCCTCCTCTTTTCGGGGCTCCTCTAGCAGCCAGGGGTATTCCTCTTCCAATATTCTCTTCTGCTCTTCCGGGCTTAGCCTGTTAACTTCCTCCACAACTTTTCTCGCTATTCTGGCTATCTCTCTAGCGTTAGGCTTGAGATCCGGCCGGTCGGCTAGTATCATCGAGATAACGCTTCCGGGCTTAGCTTTGCCCCCATGTTTTACCGCGTTCTTGAGAGCGTAAGCATAGACCAGTTTTTCTAGTTCCACTGCTCTACCCTCCCCTTTATGGGCCTGGTAGTTGCATAGTTTCGTGTGTTCCTTAAAATAGTGGGGAAGCACAGTTCTAATTCTCTAATAGAACTGTTTTAAAATAAACTATTTTTCTCTTTCGACTGTGAATCTCGCCAGCTCGACTAGCGCCTCTTTAGCATCCTCGTCCTCGATAACGTCCTCCCCAATATCATCAAGTATTTTTATTGCCGTGTCAGCCATTCTTCTCGCAAGGTTTTCCGCATATTCCAGGGCGCCCGTTTCACGGATTATTTCTGCCGCGCGCCTCAAGGTCTCCTCATCGCGGGCCTCGCCGCGTAGCACGCTCTCTATAATTTTCTTGTCCTCGCCTGCCGCGTGCTTGTACGCGTATAACACTAGGAGTGTTTTCTTTCCTCTCCTCAGGTCGTTGTATATGGGCTTTCCCGTCTTTGAGGGGTCCCCAAACACTCCCAGGATATCATCTCTTATCTGGAATGCTATGCCTACTAGACGTCCATACTCGCCCATCGTTTCTTTCAAGTTTGTCTGGCATGCGGCTATCGCGCCTAGTTTGGCGGAAGCCTCTATAAGGGCTCCTGTTTTCCGGTATATCATTGAGAGATAGTCGTGATAGTCGACGTCGATCCTTCTCTCGAAGAGCATATCATAGCCCTGGCCTTCAGCCACGCGTATAGAGGCTTCAACCATTGTTTCGACCGCGTCTAGAATACATGTCCTATCGAAAGCTTCAGAGCCTGATCCAGCGGAAATTATGGACTTGAACGAGAGAGCATAGTCCAAGTCCCCTGCAAGTATGGCGTAGGGGACCCCCCAGATCCTATGGGTCGTGGGGACCCCTCTCCTGTAGTCGTCGTCGTCCATAATGTCATCATGTATTAGGGTGTAGGTATGGAATAGCTCAACGGCCGCCGCGAAGGGTAGAGCGTCGCTTTCCGACTGAGGCCCCCCAAGCATTCTGGCTGTTGCCATAACTACAAACGGCCTGAACCGTTTACCCCCCGCCCTATACAGGTGGAAGGCGGCCCTGTATAGCTCCTCGGGGGCGCCGTTCTCGAACTTAGAATAGACGAACCAGTCGACCCTTGCAGCATAGGTTGATGCCAGCGATAGGAGCCGACTAAAATCTGCCATAACGCAGCACCAATGGTAACAGCCGTGTTCTAGTTAAATATTCGCTCTGGTCTATTCCGGCCGATCTAAGCTCCTCGTAAAGCCTGCCCCAAACAGATATGCGGGCCCTCCAGAGGTCTCTAGGGCTTCTCCCTCCAACCATAAATATTACAGTTTTTAGCTGGTATATTGTTGTTGCAGCGAACCTGTCGAGCCCCTGAACACCCCCTCTTACTAGAGCTCTAAGGAACGGTAACGCCATCCCCGCTATATCCGCGCCCAGAGCTATTACTTTCGACGCGTCAAGCCCTGTTCTAACGCCGCCACTACCCACAATGTAAGCGTCCGGCGCTGCATATCTAGTCTCGGCGACGGCGACCGCGGTCGGGTTACCCCAATAGTCTGCTAGGGGGCCTGGAGGATTGTAGGAGTCCCTGCTCGGGGCTCTTAGAGCCTCAACTTTTATCCAGCTAGTACCGCCTAGCCCGGCAGTGTCGAAGCATTTTACTCCCAGCCTATAGAGTAGGCGTACTGCCTCTCGGCTGAGCCCTGAGCCTGTCTCCTTTATGAGTACCGGCACGTCAAGCTCCTCTTGTATCTCTAGTATCTTGGTCAAGACCCCGGAATAGTACGGGTCCCCCTCGTACTGGTATGCCTCCTGACCAGCGTTCAAGTGTATGGCTAGAGCGTCAGCCCCAACCATCTCTACAGCCGCTCTGGCCTCCCTCACACCATAGCCTTTAGAGAGCTGGGGTGCTCCAAGGTTCGCCACTACGAATGCGTGCGGGGCTTCCGACCTCACAACCCTGAAGGTGTGCACAACACTGGGATCTTCAAGCCCCGCCCTCTGGCTCCCAACACCTATCGCGAGCCCGTACTTCTCAGCTATTCTCGCTAGCTCTCTGTTAATCCTGTAAGCCTCCTCGTGGCCTCCCGTCATTGCTGTTATCATTAACGGGGCACGTAGCTTTTTACCGCAGAACTCCACTGTAAGGTCGACATTGTCGAGGTCTACTTCGGGCAGGGGGTTATGCACTATTCTCACGTATTCGAGCAGAGTAGACTCTCTAGCCTCTACGTTTCTACTGACCGTTAGTTTTATGTGGTCCAGCTTCCTGTTCTTCGTTACCTCTGGGTTCCCCGACACTTCAAGTCTCCTCGTTATCCTCGGGCTTCACCAGGCTCCCCACACCCTCAATAGTGCCCGTGTTTAGAAGCCTCTGGAGCCCGTCAATATTAGTAATGATCACGTTCCCACGGTATGTTCTCGCGAGATCTAAGGCTACAGTAAGCTTATGCGTTATACCGCCAGTAACATCAACGTCCCCTGTCTCCTGAACGATTTTCAGGTTGCCTATGCTTGTTACGACTGGAATAACGTCCCCTTTTTCACCTATTATTCCAGGCTTGTCGATCACGTATACTAGACAGTCGGTCGATAGTATAGATGCTAGGGCGGCTGCTAGATCGTCTCCGCTAACAATTTTGACCCCGTCCTCGACGGGAATCGCATCTCCGTATGTCACAGGGACCAGGTGCATATCGTAATCCTTAACTATTACGCCAAGCTTACAGTTCTCCACTCTACCATCATGACACAGGGTGTGGGGAGGATGTAGCACCGCGGGAATGCCGTTGCTAACAAGCTTGTCTAGCACTTGTACTGCCAGCCTAAGCATGGAGAGTTGCACTCTAGGAGCATCGACAGGTTCGAGGACGCCCTTAGCGTCCTCGATAGCTTTAACCTCGAAATGCCCATAGCTGCCGCCCCCGTGCACTAGTGCAAGCCTGCCCCCTCTTGTAACATACTCTTTAATGGTCCCAACGATCCTGTCGAGATTGTGAGTGTTAATAGTATACTTCTTTGTCTTATCGGTTATAACACTGCCCCCCAACTTTATAACGGCGGATCCACACTCCGACACGCCGCTCATCCCCTAATACCTCACCTTGTAATACTCACTATCTCGAACCTCCTCGGAAAGCCGGGGGACACTATAAGCCCCTCTGCCCTGACCCCCCAGAAAGATGAGAGTATCGGGGAGGATACTTGTAATAAGGGTTCCAAGGCCCGGTATATTCTCTCCCCATCAGGGTTCTCGAGCTCTCTTATCCTGACAGCAGCCTCCAGCACAATAGTCCCTACCAGGTGGGCTACAGCCCCATAAACGTCGGGGCCTAGAAGCTTTTCGTCCAGCCTTTGACCGTGCGATTCCACCACAATTTTCCTTGTAACTTTAACGGTACCCCTCCTGATTTCTCCGTGTTCCTCATCGTTCCTGTATACTGTTATGGCGCCTAGCAAGGCGGAATACCTTAATGCATCCATCACCCTCTCCCAGCCCGCCACGTATTCCAGCTGGTCTAACATCCTAGACATCTCAATAATATCGTCTACTCCGGGCGTCTCGCCATACTCCCGGGCTATAGCGTATAGTAGTATTCCTGTGAGCGACGCGTAGATCCCTGCCTCCGGAAGGTTGAGAGCGTCCGGGTTGTCTAGGGCTATTCTAGCATAGATACCGCTGTCCAACTCTAACTCTTCCACGAGCTTTGACAGGAAAAGCCTGGCATACCTCATACTGTCACTGTATGTTGGGGGCCCGTTCCAATCTAGGATTATCCCTCCCTTGCTTGCCTGCTCGAAGACCATTTCCAGCCTGGCCGTTGTAGGGGCGGCCAGATATCCGTTCTCGACTCTAGAGAGGGGGACTCCTAACAGTATTACTGGCACGTGGACCTTGTACTTTCTTCTATTCCCCGCCAAACAATAGCACCTCTAACCTGTAGCGGCTATTGCACGGCGGTCCTACCGTTTGACTGGGAATGCTATGGAGGCATAGCCTACGACCCAGTCTTTCTCTCCTGTTATATCACCGCTTGTCGCATGCTTTAGGAGCACAGGTTTATCTGAGCCCACGAGTTTAGAGTATACTATTAGCGAGGCTACCGGGCATGGGCCGCACATTGTTATGTTATACTCTTCTAAAACCCTGTACAGTTTCTCCTCGTCCATTTCGAGTATTGCCTGTATTGCCTTCATGTCCTTTTCGACCGTAATATTGTGCGGCTCGTAGTGGTTGAAATCGCTACTGGCGAGAAAGACTATGTCAACCCCATTTTCAATAGCGATCTTGGCGAGCGCCTTGGCAAGATCTCTAGCAACGTCTAGGGACTGGTACTCTATGACTATTGGGACGATGCTTAGCTCGTCCCCGTAAATATATTGTAGGAATGGAACCTGTACCTCAACACTGTGCTCATAGTAGTGTGCGTCATTATCGAAACCGAAATAACGAGTGTTAGATACTATCATTCTAGCAACTTCCATGTTAACCTCTACCTCGCCTAGCGGTGTAAGCCAGGCTTTACCCTTGAACACTGCCGCCGGCAGGCCTACTCCGTTATGGTTTGGCCCTGCTATTACGACTGCGTCCGGGGGCTTCTCGTGTGCCAGCTTGTAGTATGCATGCGCCGCGACGGGCCCGCTATATATGTATCCTGCGTGGGGCACAACAAACCCGTGATGGAGCCTCTCGGGGACCCGGCTAGTAGGGTCGGGTAGGCTTCCCGGCCCTAGAGGGTGCTCGAACGACCACTCTATGAGTTTTATGAGCTCCTCTTTCTCTCTGGGATAAAAGGTACCCGCATGGGCGGGGTACCTTACTGTTGCAGCCATGTTTTTCTCACCAGGAGTATGATTAGTGCTATGAGAGGGGATATATCCGGGATATTGGTATTTCAAGAAAATAGTCTTACTAGTAAAAATAGTGTTAGAATCTTCTTATCTTGCCGGCCATGAACGCTTCATACTCCACGTCTAGAGACTCTCCGGGTCCCAGGCGTCCCTGGTTCCTCAGTATCTCGCGGGTCAGTATCCAGTATAGCAGTGCTAGGCTTCTACGCCCCTTGTTATTGGCTGGTATAACGAGGTCTATGTTCTCTATCTTATTGTCGGTGTCGGCGAACGCGACAACAGGTATGCCGACCTTGCTTGCCTCGATTATAGCCTGCTTGTCTGTACGCGGGTCGGTGACTAGGACCACATCCGGCTCCATATAGTATTCCAGGTACGGGTTAGTGAATATGCCTGGGACGACCCTGCCTGTTATGGCCTTGCATCCCACCCTCTCGCACATCATCCGGGCAGGCTTCTGGCCGTACAGTCTGACCGATACTACCGCTATTTTCTGCGGGTCGAACTTGGAGAGGAAGTTGGCGGCGATCCTCAGCCTCTCATCTATTTTTGAAACGTCCAGCAGGTAGAATCCGTCCGGTAGGATCTTATAGGTAAACTGTCTCATATACTTGGTACAGATCTGGGTTCCAAATACTACTCCGGCTTTACGGTAGAGTTCCGCTGGGACGAGTAGTTCTTTTGTTTGAGTGCTCATGCCAGACCACCCACCTCCCTAAGTCTTCTAGCCTTTAGAGTATAGTATTTAGCCACCTCCTCCACATAGGTTATGGAGGTTAGGAGCATCCTGCGACAGCAGTACCTCTTAACACCCAGGTCGTCCAGGACCTTGCCTGGGGGTTCACCGGCTTCCACTCTCGCCTTAAACTCCTCCCAGAGGTGGCCGAGCGGGGCGCCACACGTAAAACACCTTATAGGAGGCATCATAAGTGCATCACCTGTACGACTTCTGCCATCTCCTCCTAGCGCTATACCTCATATACTTCTCGGGCTCGGTCCTTCTCGGATCGCCAGCAAGCATCGTCCTATCATACTCCTCGAATATCACTCTTAGAGCGCTTGCTATCTCGTTACTCTTCTTGCACTCTTCGTCTTCGCCCTCGCAAGCGAAGTATTCTATGAGGCCTCTTGCGATCGCCATCCTGGTAGCGTCTGCCTGTCCCATAAATCCGCCTCCGCGTACTTTCACGTCAATGTCTACTTGGCTTCTAATGCTCTCTCCCGCGAGAAGGAGAGGCTCCATCATTTTCAGTCTTGCCATTTCCACAGGCCATATTTCTATTGGAACGCCGTTGACATGGACTTTCCCGTTTCCAGGCCTAACCACGGCTACCGCTATAGCCCTCTTCCTCTTACCGCTAGACACGACTATCTTCTTCATCACTGCTCATCCACACCCCCCTTCCAGCCTAACTCTCGGGCAATACGCCCTAGCTCTACGTAGCCCCTAGCGAGCCGGCTTGCATCAGCGTCCTCGAATCTTATAAGCTCGGCCCCCTTAAACTCGTCTGGAACGCCAACATATGCTTTAAGCCTCGAGAGCGCTTCTCGCCCGCGCTTGTTATTCTTTGGCAGCATTCCTTTAACCGTGGATTTGAAGAGCCTCACCGGGCTCCGAGGCCTTTTAGGGCGCCATTTATGCGAGTGATGGCTCCTGACAGGCAGAATTGTTTTCTTATACTGTTTTATGACCTCGCTGGGCCTCCCGCTCACCACTATCTTCTCAGTGTTTACTACAACTATTCTTTCTCCTTCTAGGAGACGTTTTGCTATGATGCTTGCCAGCCTGCCAAGTATATGGCCTGAACCGTCTACTACCAGTACTTTCCCGCTCTTCTGTTCTGCCACTAGGCACACCCCCATGTTCAGAGCCTACTATTACATTATAATTCTAGTGTTGGAACCCCTAGCGTATCTTCTCATAGCCTCGCTGATTGTTATAGGCTCTCCTCCTGCCGCCCTGATCTTCTCGATAGCCGTCTTACTGAATGACAGTGCCGCCACTGTCACCTTCTTCTCCAGCCGCCCGGCTCCTAGCACTTTGCCCGGCACTATTACTATCTCCCCCTCGCGCGCGTACCTGTTTATTTTGGACACGTTAACGGCTACCCTGTCTCTCGTAGGCTTCACGAGTAGCTCGGCTACACTCTTCCAGACCGGAGCGTTCTCCTTCTTGGAAAGCTTCATTAGCTCGTCAGATAGTTTCCTGACGAGTATGTTTGTCGGCCCGGTTCTCTTCATCTCTTCTCCACCACTACAGCCTTATCTAGTTCCTCCAGTACCCTGGTTACTCGTGTCTTTAGGGTATTAATAGCCTCTTCCACTATTATCTCCGGCGGGAGGGCTCCAGTGGATTCAACCGTTAGTAGGAGCCTGTTCTCGTCATAGCGTAGTTTTAGCTTGTCACCGCAGACGCCGCTCTCATAGCAGTAGAGGAGCCCGCTCGTATTGATATTCCGTTTATATTCTATAACGCCCTTCTCCCCTCTCGCCATACGTTTGGCGAGATCCCTATAGGCGGAAATACACTCTAAACACTCGCTACTGGCGCCTTCCCCGTCAAACTCTACTACTGGGAGATATTGCAGTATGCTGGCGCTGGCAGGCATCCATTTACCGTGCTCTCTGCCTCTTCCAAGCCTCGCATAGGCGACAAGATAGATCTTCTGTCCCGGTGCTAGGTATACTATCGGGGTCTTCGGGTATACGGGCTTCACGTAGGGGTGACTAAAGCTTAGCTCTTCTGCTAGAACGTATATCCCGCTTTCAGCCTCTTGCGGGTGTTCCTTGTTTAGGAGTATCTCGACATAGCAAGACTCGTCTTTCTCGCTAGCCTCGCGGCACTCTTCTGGCGGGCGGAGCTTCCTTATGGCCTCCAGGCTGTCGAGCACTATAAGGCCGAGCCTGTGAGCTATAATCTCGTCTGGCACGCCAGTACTATTATCGTAGAAGTATGCGAAGTCGACTGCCAGCGTTGGAACGTCAGACAATACTATCCTTCTAATAGCGTTAGCGAGAGCAAGCCTATAGCCTTCCATATAAACTGTTATGCTTGTCTCGTTCAACGCGGTAATCTCGACTTTCCTGTTATTATCCTTATTCGCCACTCTAAGCACCACCTCCTAGAATTGGCCGTCTATCGGAGGTAAATTAAAGTCAGCCCCATAGGCGTCCTGCAGGGAAAACAATGATCCGGGGCCGGCAGGAGAAAATCCAGGCTGAGAGAGCCCTGGAGGCGCGCTATACCCTCCTGCCTCTCCTGCCGCCAGGCCTACGGGTCGTATCGTGCGGTATGGGTGTTACATCTTCTATACGGCCTATAATGAAGCCTGCTCTCGCGAGAGCCCTGATTGCGGCCTGCGCTCCTGGTCCAGGCGTTTTAGGACCGTGGCCTCCGGGGGCCCTAACCTTGATATGAATAGCCACTATGCCCCTAGCCATGGCCTGCTGTGCGGCCCTGCTGGCAGCGATCATGGCGGCGTAGGGGGAAGGTTTCTCACGGTCCGCTTTGACCACCATTCCACCGCTGACACGTGCCACTGTCTCGGCTCCTGTAAGGTCTGTTATATGAACAATCGTATTGTTGAAGCTACTATAGATGTGGGCGACACCCCATTTCAGGTCTCTTCCTGCGAAGGCCATTCCTGCTCACCCCACCAAGTTTAGCTTGAACTCTCCGCCTCTTGGAGTTTACGATAGGGGCTCCCGGGAGCATAATCTACCAGGTCCTCTTCTTCTCTTGACACTAGATAGCCCGGGCTTGTAACCCTCCTACCCTGGATTGCTATGTGGCCGTGCACGATCAACTGTCTCGCATGATATATTGACTTGGCAAGGCCTTTCTTGAAGACTATTGTTTGCAGTCTGCGCTCTAGTATATTCTCCGCTGTCAGGCCTAGAATATCGTCTAGCGTGGAGTCCTTCTCGACAAGCCCCATATGGTAGAGCTTCTCCAGTAGGACCCTCATAGCATGCTCTCTCTCAGCCTCGGGAAGTGCCAGTAGGTTCCTGGCCCGGTGCCTTAACTTTCTGGCCAGGGTCTCCGCGATCCAAAGCTCCCTCTTGTTCTTTAACCCGTATTTCCCAACCAGTTCTACTTCTTTCATGAGCCTATCTTTTATCCATGGATGTTTAGGGCCTTCCCACTTCTTCCTAGGCTTGCGGGGATCCCCCACGGCATGCTCACCTCTTCTTCCTCACACCTACCGTCATTCCAAGCCTTCCCGTCGTCTTCGTCCTCTGTCCCCTGACTTTCAGCCCGAACCTATGTCTTACACCTCTCCAGCTCTGTATCCTTATCTCCCTCTCAATATCCCTCCTGGCCACGAATATTAGGTCGCTTGTTATGAGGTGCCTGTCGAGGCCTGTTTCATAGTCTTTACGCCTATTGTAGAGCCACGATGGTAGGCCTAGCTTGGTGATATCCCTGACTGCATCCTCCAGTTTTTTAATCTCCTGTTCTGTAAGGAACCCTGTCCTCATGAAAGGATCCAAGCCTAAAGTACGGGTTATAGCTAGAGCTGTAGTATATCCTATCCCTTTAATCTCGGATAGGCCGTAGACGAGTTTAAGTTTCCCGTTGATATCCGTGCCGGCTATTCTCACGATATACTTGAACTGTCTCTGCTCTGACACTCTTATACACCCTTTTAGTCTTACCTCCCTAGCGCCATCCTAGCCTGGAGGATGCGTAGCGAGATAAAAAACTGTTCTAGCCGCAGACTTTGGCAGGACAGGATTACGGGGGTTAGACTCCGGCCTTGCTACGGAGCTCCTTAACCTTCTCTATTATTTCTTTAACCAGGGCGTCCGCCTCTCCGGGGTCTATTATTGCTGCCGAGGCGGCCTGAACCTCTATTCCCGCGGCCTCACCGAGCTTCTTCTTGCTTGGAACGTAGACGTAGGGGATCTTCTTCTCGTCGCAGAGTATGGGTAGGTGAGCCACTATCTCCGGCGGGTCAACGTCTTCAGCTATGACTACAAGCTTGGCAATACCGCGCTCACAGGCCTTCGTAGTCTCATTAGTACCCTTCTTTATCTTACCGGTCTCCCTGGCCTTCCTGACAGCCTCATACACCTTCTCTGCTAGATCCTCGGGGACCTCGAACCGCACATAGAACGGCTTACTCACAGCTCATCCTCCTCCCCTGACTCTGGGTCGTCTCATCTAGCCGTAGAACCGCTCTCGACTATTTAAATATGGCTTCTCACATATGAGTGGGAAGCTGGTGAGAAATAGTGGCGTGCATGGAAGGTCTTGGGCCCGGGGATAAGGCCCCGGAGATTGTTAACGCAATAATAGAGATACCTATGGGGTCGAGCATAAAATACGAGTACGATAAGAAGCACTGCATAGTTAAAGTCGACAGGTTCCTGTACACTAGCATGTACTATCCATTCAACTACGGTTTCATACCGGGCACGCTAGAAGAGGATGGCGACCCTGTGGATATTCTTGTAATAAGCAGGGAGCCGGTCGCCCCCGGAACGCTAATAGAAGTTAAACCGATAGGCGTGCTCAACATGGAGGACGAAGAGGGTAAGGACTGGAAGATAGTTGCAGTCCCCAAGCCGAAACTAGACCCACTATATAAGGATTGGGACGACATAGACAGCATCCCAGACTATATAAAAGATAAGATCAGACACTTCTTCGAGCACTACAAGGAGCTAGAACCGGGCAAGTGGGTGAAAGTCACAGGATGGGAACCCAAGTCAAAAGCACATGACATAATACTCAATGCTATAAAAAGATATAATAAACAATAATGGTGATGATATGAATAAAAATAATAAATATAAATATTTCATTTTAATAATAGTTACTATTATATTATTATTAAACTCGATTGCTACTATAGCCACTGCTAACACTTTATCTAGCCATAACAAAACAATAAAGGTAACCTATCTCGTCGATGAGCAGGGGGCTTGGATAGCTTACTGTCCAAATTACATAACAATCAACTATAAAATAATAAACAATAAAATCTATATTAGTTTTGATAAAAATTTTATATATAAATATCCTAATTGTTATAAACTATTATTATTAATAAATAATATTAATGTAAATAATTTAATATCTACTAATAATATTTTTATATTAATAGATCAATATAATAAAAAACAATATTATTGTAGTAATTTATATCAAGGATTTGGAAAAATAATTGAACAAAACTTTATGATATATTATTATATTACTTATAATAAAAATATTATTCCTCTTAAAATAGTTTTAGCAGTTTTCCCTGCCAACACTCCAGGAGGGAACGAAGTAGCCATCAAGCCAATATATATTGTAAGGCTTAAAGCAGTGTTCGCCAATTCTGGCGCCTGCGAAAACAGGTTCCCACCTCTTCTTAGCAGCATTATTAGTGAAACATTCTTGCTTATAGCAGTCATAGCTTCAATACGATCCGTAGCATGGGCTAAGAGACGTAGAAGGCGTAGAGTTGCTCCTGACTGGTACGTCGACACGTTGGAGTACAGCCCTTGATACTGCCCTAATATTTGTTTTCATCCCTGCTATAGGGCTAGGAAGCTTTATGTCCAAACCCGGGCACTCTCTAGGCTAGGCCCCAGTTGGGCAAGCGTACTGTCTCGAAGATTCCTGGCTTAAGGGTGTGTACCGGTTTGCTCGCTAACAAACGGGGTAGCGGGGGACACGTGCCTGCCAGTATCAGCGATAATGGTGCTATTCTTCTAGGCTCGAATTTTACTGTTGACTCCCACTGTGATGGTAGGCCTGTGAGGGTTGTGACGCACGCCCACAGCGACCATACTAAAGGTCTAAGATCGAGTGTTAGACGTTCCCTTTTCGTTATTGCGACACCAATCACGTTCCGGTTTCTAGAAGTTCTAGGGTATAAGGTGCCTGGGGAGAAGAGGGTCGAGCTCCCATACTATAAGCCTATTAATATTGATTCTGAGCGTATCATGCTCGTCCCGGCTAGGCATATTCCGGGGAGCGCTCAAGTGGTTGTGGAGGCTCCAGATTATAGGGTCGGTTATACTGGCGATTTCAAGGTTCCTGGCACTCCACCCCTGAGAGATCTGGACGTCCTTGTTGTTGATGCGACCTACGGCAGTCCGAGGCTGCAGAGGAGATGGAAAGATTGGGAGGCCCTCGAGGCTCTTATAGCTATTATAGAAGATAACGTCTGGGAGGGGCCCGTGTGGATCTACGGCTACCATGGGAAGCTCCAGGAAATACTGTTAGAATTGAGGAAGCGCGGAGTTGAATATAGAATAATGGCGGACGCCAGAACAATAGCGCTTGCCAGTGTAGCAGCAGAATATGAGAGGGTCGACACTGGGAGGATAGAGGTCCTAACAGACCCGTTACTCCCAGGTCCGGGCGATATTGTTCTTGCCCATATGAGACGGCGCCGCTCCTATACAAGGCTTCCAGGGACTCACGTGACACTCACGGGATGGGAGCTCCGCGCCGTGGCTGTGAGGACCGGGCCCAAATCGTATAACGTATCATATAGCGATCACGCAACATTCAGCGAAATACTCGACTATATCAGGGAGGCTAACCCGGGCATGGTCATTGTCGACGGGTATAGGAGTAGCGAGGCGATGCTCACAGCAAAATATATTGAGAGGCTGCTGGGCGTCAAGGCAACATATATGCCTTGAAGTGTTGCATAACAGGATTACAGGGCCTGAGTTATGAGCGCTAGTAATAGTGGTGTCGCTAGCCTCCGAGTGCCCGGATGGTCCTGGATAGCCGCGTTCTCCCCTGCTATTATACTAGTAAGTCTGGTCTTCGTTGTGGCCTCATATTTTACGGGTGGAGGTAGCCTGGGGGCCGTTCTAGTGTCTATAGGGTTGGGGTTTCTCTTCTCCGCCGGATTCCTCGAATACGCCCTTCTAACCTATATCACTCTCCGGGAGACCATGCTTGTAGATCGTAAGGTGGGGGTTACCGATTTCGTGTATAACGCCTCCTCTATAGGCTTCTACTTTATATTCATTGGAATTTATTTGATTTATAAGAAAATAAATAGTTATATAAATTTAATAAATAAAATATGTCCTGAGAACGAAAAGCATGCGAGAACACCGCCCACACTCGCCGCAACACTACTACTACTCGGGCTACCATTAATACAGCTGCAATCCGAAGCGCTCAAAACCACAATAAGGACAAACACTTGCATATCTAAGGAACAGGCTGGTAAGCCTCCAGAATACTCCTACTCTCCCCCTGAAGACTCATCATCCATAACAGAGGATAGTGCTTCCCTGTAAATCTCGGCGCCATGAGCAATAACAGGCAGTAATAGCCTGGGCACTGATAGTACTACACGCTCATCAAGTATAACACGCCAGGTCCTCCCACACTCCTGGCACCAGGCTATGCCGAGCCTCTTACTCCTCTTACCGGTCATCACCCCCAACCTTAGCTTGTCAGTGTTCCCACAATAGGGGCATGTGAACGTGTCTGATACTCTCCACATAAACCCGCAGAAGGGGCAGACCATGTAGAAGGCGCCCTTATACCTCACCATAGTGCCGGATTCCGCACCGCAAACAGGACAGTAAGGGGTTATTCGCGCTTTCTCGCTTAGACCCTTCTGCTCGCTGTGCATAGCCTTGAGCCTCGCAACTGCCTGTATAACGATAAATGCTATCCTAGCCTGCTCGTCCTGGAGGTTGCCGTTTAGAAAAGTGTTAACCGCTTTCCTAGCGTCCTTAACGTTAACTTTGAACTCTCTTCCAACATCTCTTATAAGCTCGTCGAGGACGCCGTTTTCGGTTAACTCTCTGATTATCTCTTCGAGGTCTTTATCAAGGTCTATTATATTTTTAATATTATTAATTATATTTTTTTCAACATTCTCTATCTTCTCGGCGAGATCCACGTCTATAGACCCGCCGTGTAGTAGATGCTTATATCTCTCGTACGAATCCCTAAGCGATCCACGCACAACATCGCACCACGGCATCTACTGCAAGCCATAGCATATCAACCTTTCACCAGACGCGGTATAACGGAAACAATAATAATATTTTAAATATATTTATACTAATATGTTAGGCTGTTAAGAATACGTGCTACATCGTTAATAGTATACGCAATGTGTGGTAGGACCGCTATTCTTATGCCGGCATGCCGGGGGCACGTATAGAGTTTGTATCTCATCCTCTCTGCTCGCTCTAGTATCCGTGTTAATCCTTGCTCGGGGATTAGGCATAGTATAGGAGTCATTATCTCATGGACTAGCCGGTAGGAGCCTGACAGGTTATCTGCTAGGCTTCTCGATGCCTGCATGAGCTTCTCCGTTAACCCTTGCGGGCCTCCGTAGCGTTTTTCTAAAATGCTGAGAGCGGTTACGCCTGCCATTACAGTGCATCCCGGCCTTGTCCCGAGCAGGCCGAACTGCCTCTTGCTCGGGATATACGGGCTCTCGAAGAAAAGCTTGTCTAGCATGTCTTCGCTCCAGGTGAGAATTACTCCTAGAGGTATAGGTGCTTCAGGTATTTTGTGGAGATCCACCGCTACACTAACGATCACGCCGTCAGGCTGTAGCATGCGGCTGTGGCCTAAGCCGTTTGCTACGAAGCCTGCGAACGCGGCGTCTACGTGTATCGTGGCGTTTTTCCTTTCGGCTATTTCTCTTGCTTCAATGATAGGGTCTATGAAGCCCGTCTCGGTAGTGCCGTATGTTAAAACAAGCACTGTGTCACGGTCTAACCGGTCTTTCAACAGTCTAGGATCTGCCATGTAACCGCCGCGCGTGGGCAGTAGCTCTATTTTCATGCCAAGCAGTTTCGCAGCCTTTAGCACGCTATAGTGAACGGTATCGTATGCGACTATCCTCTTTTTGCCTAGATATTCCCTGTTGTAGTAGAGTGAGAGGATGTTTCCTTCTGTCGCACCACTGGTTATCCACCCCGGAAACTGGGTGTTTAGTGTGTACCTTCCTGTTTCCTGTACGATTCTTTGTATAGCTTCTTCGAGTCCGTCGTATGATTTGGGATCGCCACTGTTATAGTGGATGTACTTTGCGCATTGTTTGACTGTGTCCTCGTCGGGTGCTGGTATCATCCCGCCTATGACTTGCATCGGCTGTCGATACCTCCTTGTCTCCCCGTTTATGGTGAGGCCTGCTGGTAGAGTAATAAGCTTCCTTATAGTTATTTTAAAAATATTTTTAATAATAATTTATATTTAAGAAAATATATTGCTAAGCTATAGAGAAAACAATGGGTGCTATGAATCCAAAGAATACTATTAGCAGGGCCCCGGTGAGAAGCGACAGCCTCATGTCGCCCGGTACGACAACATCCGTTTCAACATCGGTAGCCATAATGTCCCGCGCCATTCTAATATAGAAGGCCGCGCTGATCGTAGTGTTTATGAATGATATAATGACTAGTATAATACTGAAGCCTGCGACAGCATAGAACATCAATATTTTACCCCAGAATCCTAGCATTGGCGGCAAGCCTAGAAGGCTCATCAGGAGGATCCCCACGCTCACCGCCGATATAGAGTCTCTAGACATTAGACCCTTGAGCCTTTCTATTCTCTCGGCAACGCCCGTGAGGGTGAAAAGTGGCGCTTTAGCTAGCCCATAGGCCACAGCTTGTACTGCTACGGCTGCCATAGCATAGTATGCTAGCTTCTCGTTGGACCCTGCAAAGTATGCCACAGCAGAGAGCGCGGCAAGTATGTAGCCCACCTGCGCTATAGCACTATAGGAGAGCATTATCTTCATGTCTCTGGTAGCGACTGCCGCTATATTGCCATAGAACATGCTTGCCACGGCTAGGACTCCCAGAACCAACGCGATATTCTTTGCGGCTGCAGGCGTGGCGAACGGGTATTTTACGAGTGTTAGGCCTCCCAGGCTCCCACCGCTTGCCAGATACACAACTCTTGCCAGTACGCCTATGAATGCTAGTTTTGTGACTCCTGCAACTAGGGCTACAACCCTGCCCTCCGCTTTGCCGTACACGCTTGGAACCCACCAGTGGAATGGGACCACTCCTATCTTGAAGCCGAGGGCTGCTATGAACGCTGCTATTGTGAGGCCGGATATCTTGTCTAGTGTTAGCGGGCTTATCTGGAGCCCCTGTAGTCCTTGTGCCGACGCTACAACGCTATTCCCGGTGAGCCAGACTAGTAGGAAGAGTGTGGCAACGGCTCCGATCATGATGTATCGTACCGCTGCCCCGCGGCTTTCCTTGTCTGGCGGGAGGGCTATGAACACGTAGTTTATGACGCTTACTAGCAACCATGCTGCTATTAGTGTGAGAGTGTCCGTTACGCCTGTTATTATGAAGGATCCGAATAGCACTAGGGGGAGGAGGCTGTAGTAGCCGGGGCTGCTCTCCCATATTAGCGGGTCTTTTCCTGCCCCTATAAGGGCGAGAGCTCCTGTGAGCGATATGCCTAGCAGTAGGAAGGCTGTGAACTTGTCGTGGACTATAAGGCCGTTGTAGTATTCTACTGGCCCGTCAATTGTTTTTAGTAACAATATGCCGCTGGCCACCGCGAACGATAGTATTGAGAGCCATGCTAGTACTCGTATAATGTTTGAGGTCCTCTTTCCGAGAGCAGCGACTACCGCGATAAGTAGTGCTAGCGCTACGGACAGGTAGTTTAGAGCTAGTACACTGTCCATCCCGTTCATCTCATATCACCCCCACGCGATGTAGAGGTATAGGAGTACTAGCGCCGCGAAATACAGGTATAGCATGAGGTAGTAGTCGGTCTTACCTCTATGGAGGCTCCTGATACCTGCCGCGGCTAAGACGAAAAGCGCTGGGAGAGCCATATGGTAGGCGATATCCAGTATGTTGTTGAACCCTGCCAGTATTAGTGAGAGGCCTGCGAATCCTCCGACTATGAATATGTATATGAGCGAGTTAATATACCACCTATCGAAGAGGAAGTCGTGAACGGCTCTCGCTATAGTGCTCCTTTCCAGTATCCTGTCGAAGTCTATTTTCGCGGGCACGTAGAGGTACCATACAATGGCCAGGCTTACTCCTACCCAAGCGAGCGTGCCCAAGGTCTTAGCGCTCGTAACAGCAATAGTGAAAGCCTGTTTCACCTCATCCAGGGGTACTTGCACTGCTAGGGTCTCAGATATTCCCTTTGCAAGGCCAGGATACACCCATACCCATGCAAGGCCGAGCGCTAGGGCTGTGAGGCTCAGCAGTAGGTAGGGTATTAGCATTAGCGGTGGAGCCTCGTGGGGATGACCGTGTGTCTCCTTCTTTGGCGGGAGATGCATTACCCTGAGTATCATTCTCAGCGTGTAGGCTGCTGTTAGGCCCGCGGTTAGCGCGCCGAGAGCCCAGTCCCAGACTAGGCCTGCTTCCTCTGCAGATTTGAGTGTTAGCTCTTTGCTGAAGAAGCCGCTCAGCGGGGGTATAGCCATTAGGCTTAGGCCTGCTAGCCACATTGAGAGTGCTGTTAGCTTCATATACTTAGCATAGTTACCCATGTGGTCTATGAACCTGCTATGGGCGACGTGGATGAGCCATCCTGCTATGAGGAATAGTGCGGCTTTGAATATTGCGTGGCTCATGAGGTGTGATAGGCCTGCTGCGACGCCTAGAGCGGCGGCCTCGTTGGCTTTCGACACTATGTAGCCTGCAGCGGCTACTCCGAGGAACATGTATCCTAGCTGGCTGGCGGTCGAGTAGGCTAGTATCAGTTTTAGCTCGTTCGATACTAGTGCCATTGTCGCCATCATGAACGCGGTTATCGCTCCGAGGCCAGCCATAATGTAGAAGTAGCTCTGGAGCTGCGCCGCTACTACATGGCCTGCCGCTGCTCCTAGGAGGAATATTGGCGCCATTCTCAGCATGAAGTATACTCCGGCTTTCACCATTGTAGCGGCGTGTATTAGAGCGCTTACCGGTGTGGGGCCGGTCATTGCCGTTACAAGCCATTCCTGGAAGGGGAACTGGGCGCTTTTTGCTAGTGCTCCCATGCTGAAGACTATGAGGAGCGCTGTTAGTGATCCTTTGGTCGCGAGCTCCACTATCCAGTGTGTGTTGGCCGCTAGTAGTGGTATGCTGAACGTGTGTGTCAGCAGGTATATGGCGCTCATACCTATTAGGAGTCCAATGTCTCCTATCCTGGTGAACATTAGCGCTCTAACACCGCTATGGCTCGGCTCGAAATACATTGGCACGCCTAGAGCTTTTCTTCCTGGCACGCCAACCCAATATTCCTCCTCATCAGTATACCAGTGGCCTATTAGCGCGTAGCTCGCGAGGCCTGTGCCCTCCCAGCCTATGAACATGAGTACTAGATTATCGGCTGTCACTAGCAGTAGCATGCTTGCAACGAAGAATGTGAAGAAGAAGAAGTATCTTTGTACTCCCCAGTCTCCCCTCATATATTCAACGCTATACACTGCGATTAGGAAGCTGAGAACGCTTACTATGACCGCCATTATGGCTCCTAGACCGTCAAGGTATACTCCTATTTTGATGTTAAGCCAGGGTACCCAGTTAGTGTTCGACGCCCCGTATATTGGCCCTTCCTTGAGCACCTTGTAGAGCGCGTAAACAGCTACTAGGGCTCCGAGTCCTATGCTCGTCACTGCACCCCAAGAGTATATCTTCTCGTTCCTGACCCCCACGAAGAACAGTATCGCTAGGATTGCTGCCCCCAGATAGGGGATCCCCCATATGAGGGCCCAAGGCATTAAACCGCTATTCGGGTTAACCATTGCGCTTGCCGCGAACATTGCCTGCCACCCCCTATTTACCCTAACAAACTAATAATCTGCTGCGAGGCTGTCTTGAGCGGGGCCATGAGCGGGGCTATTCCTAGGAATAGTAGTACGCCTAGGACTGCGAGGATTACAACGGTGGTCTTGAACCCGTCAAGAACTTCGTGCTTATAGCCCTCGCGCGGCCTCCCGTAGAACACTTTCCTCATAGTGATAAACGCGTAGCCCGCGCTAACACCGTAGGCTAATAACAACATTGTGGCCACTAGAATCACGTTACCCGTATTGACAGCCGGGTACGCTTTTACCACGCCAATCGTGATTAGCAGTTCGCTCCACATTCCTAGTGTGGGCGGCATTCCGACTAGGTGCATGAACCCTAATAGTGCTGCCGCGGCGGTGAAGGGGTAGTATTTTGCGAGTCCCCCCATTCTAGTCATATCTCTTAGTCCGTGCTCCTCTGTTATGAAGACTCCGGCTACCATGAAGAGGACTGCCTTTCCTATCGCATGTGTTAGATAGTGTAGTATTGCGCCTCCAATACCGTAGGCCGTCAGGGTCGCAATCCCTAACAGGAGGTATCCCATCTGGCTAACGCTGGAGTACGCTAGGAACCGCTTGAAATCGGTCTGTCTCAATGCTACGAGACCGCCGTATATTATTGTTGATACTGCCAGGAGTATGAGGTATCCGTGTATTGACTTGAGCTCTGCAGGGAAGAGTGGAAGGACGAATCTCACGATAGCATAGCCTGCAAGCCCGATAAGGTTTGGCGATAACAGGGCGCTTACAGGTGTTGGGGCTTCGGCGTGCGCGTATGGGAGCCACATGTGTACTCCTAGAACAGCCATCTTTATGAATAGCCCTAGAAGCATGACCCCCGCTACGATTCTGGCAGCGGATCCCAGCAGCTCGTCTGCAGGGCTGACGTATGTGACTTTGCCGGAGACTATTCTTACAACGTCTAGGCTGTGCGCGTAGTGCCCGTAGACTAGGGAGCCTGCTATGAAGAGTGCGCCTGCAATATGAGCCCAGATGAAGTAGAGGAGCGCGATCTTCTTCCTATCCCCGTATCCATAATATGCTATCAGCAGGAATGAGCTTATCAGGCTGATTTCGAGGAAGAAGTAGAATTCCAATAGGTTGCTTGATAGGCCCATTCCTAGCATCGCGACAGCGAAGACGTTATAGAGGAAGAAGAATCTTCCTAGCCCTGGAGGGTTCTCACCCTCTTCCCTCATTTCTTCTATCCTTGTCGCCATGTACTTGTAGGCGTATACTGCGACGAACGCTGTTACAAGCGATACGCCGACCACTATAGGGGCTGATAGGCCGTCCATGAAGAGGTAGAATGTTCCTAGCCCGTACTTCTCAAGATGCAAGACCCAGGGATCCACAACCCCGTTGCTAACAGCGTTTACTGCCCAATAGTAGGCGGTTGCTATCATCGGTATGATTAGTGTCAGGGCGGATAGCCATGATATTGCCCGTCCATGCTTTTCACTGGCGAACAGTGCTACTATGCCTACGAGTACGGGGAGGACTAGGCTTATATACCATATAGGTATCCCTGCATACATTATTTTACACCCCCTCTTCTTCCAGGCTTGATGATTCTAGGGATTTCGCGACCCTGTAGTATGCCGCTATGACCGATACGAGCACTATGACCTCGCCGGATACCACCGAGATTACGATTATTCCTACCGCTGTTAGTAGGGCGGGCTTAAGGGAAGACATTACAATTATAAATAATAAAACAGCATTAAACAGTACTTCTATCGATAGCATCTGGCGGATGAAATTCCTTGAGTACGTCATGCCATATGCGGCTATACCTGTGAGGAATGCTCCAGTAACTAGGGCTATGCCCGCCACGCTTGAATCCACTAGGCTCACTAGCGTTCACCCCCTCCTGGCTATCGAGATAGCTTCTACCAGGGTAGCTGCAAGCGCTAGGAGAATTATCCCAACCACGGCCTCATGGCCCTGGAGAAGCTCTCCTGCAACACTGCCTGAACTGATAGTGCCCGGCCTGGTGAATCCTAGATACGCCGTTACAGTTGCCGCTAGCAGGAATATTGCCGTACCTACTGCGCCCGCTGTGAAGAAGCCCTTCCATTCCTCTCTAGGCTCGGGGCTCTTGCCTCCCAGCATTGAGACTGTTATTATGATAAACATCACTGCTGCCCCAACATAGACTACTACTAGGAATGCCGCAATGAGATAGTAGCCTAGGATCGCTATCATGAGCGCGTTAAGCATCCCCAGCACTGCCAGACTACTGCTCGAATATACCAGGTCTTCCCCTCTCACAACTAGGAATGCTACGAATACCATGAACGCCCCCGTTATAGCCGCCATAAAGGGTAGGTATGTTTCGAGGCTCATTGCTCTCCACCCTCAACCCTCACTTTTACGAGCCCCTTCTCCTCATCGATAATATAGCGGACAGGGATCCCCTCCTTGGCTGTGGGATGCTCTGGAGCCTGCTGGAATGATTCTAACGTCTGGTCCATCTCCTCCATATTATCGAAAACAACATCGTGATAGTTAACATGGTGCAGGGCCTCTGTAGGACAGACATCGACACAGTAGCCACAGAAGATACACCTGTTATAGTTTATAACGGGCCAAAGCTTCATCCTCGTCTTCCCTGTTTTGGGATCCGTGTATGGCCTGCGTATCAGCTTCATGGCCGCGGCAGGGCATATCCTGGCGCAAGAGCCACAGTTAATACACTTTTTAGCGTTGAGAACTATGAAGCCCCTGTAGTTTTCTCTGAGTTTTATGTATTCTTTCGGATATATCAGGGTGCTCCGCTTCGGGTCGAAGAAGTATTTTACGCCTATAGCTATGGCTTCAATGTTGCCCTTGAACCTCTTGAATATTCCCCGTCCCGGGGGAACGGTTTTCTCCGCGAATTCTACAGGCATTACCCTTACACCTCCGGAGGGGGCCTAGTATATGCCCAGGTATGCGAGGGCTAGTGAGAGGCCGAAGCCTGCCACGGCTAGGGGGAATATGTATTTCCACGCTATATCGAGAGCCTGGTCGAGCCTGTACCTCCCATAAACCGCTCTTAAAAAGCTGAATATCATCATTAGTATTGTTGCTTTAATAAATACTACTATTGACGGTATGAGATATCCTGAAACAAAGCCGGGCCCAGGAGTGTAAGGCCTCCATCCCCCAAGGAATACCAGCGCAATTAGAATACTGTACACCATCCTCTTCAGATATGCTGCACCCATGTTGATACCATAAACGAGCCCGCTGTACTCGGTATACGCGCCTGCAACCACTTCATGCTCAGACTCCGGTATCTCGAAGGGGAACCCGCTTGTTGATAGGAGCACACCTATCAACGCTGCGAGTAGGGCCAACGGGTTCAGGAGGCCGAGCCACTTTCCTCCAGCCTGAGCCTCCACTATCTTGACGAGATCAAAGGAGCCTGTGGCGGCGCTAGCAGAGAGGAACGAGACCATCACTATTAGCTCGTACGCGGTTATAAGGTAGGCTTCTCTCATACCGCCTATCAGGCTAAACTTGTTGTTGCTGGCCCATCCCGCTACGATCACGAATATTGGGCTGAGAGTTATGAGCGCTAGCGCTACTATGAGACTATACCTCATACCTATCGGGAAGTAGCTTGCATTACTGGTGAAGGGCATCGCGACTACCGGCAATATTGAGAGTATGAGTGCTATTAGGGGAGCCATAATGAATGGCGCCACATCAACGGTTTTCGGTATTATTATTTCCTGGAACATGTATCTCATCAGGTCTGCTACGAGCTGTAGGCCGCCTGCTATGCGGGGGGAGACGTGGTAAGGGCCTATTCTCCTCTGAACCCTGGCCGCTGTTTTCCTCTCAAACCATATGATAAAGACCACTACTCCTAGAGGTAGTAGTAGTCCGAGTACTATGAGCTGCCATAGGGGAGGCCATATTATTATCTTAATTATATCACTAATTATCGGACTCATAACCGCCCACCCCTCTCACCTATCGGCCTCCGGAGGGAAGTAGTCTATGCTCCCGTATATCGCGGGGAGGTCCATCACGCGATGACCGGGAACAATATACTTGTAAACTAGGGCGTTCCTAGCGCTTGCACTATGAATCCGTATCCTGTAAGGCTTGTTCCCGCCGTCACTCTCAACATAATAGGAAATCTCTCCTCTAGCAGTCTCCCCCCTCTCGTATGCCTTGCCCTGGGGGATCTTCATTATTGCCATGACCGCTCCGAGCTTGACGCGGCCTGTTTCCTGGAATATCTTCTTGTAGAGTGGCGGGGCGGTCTTCCAGAATCGCTCGTGCATAACAGGCTCCCTAGGGTGTTTGTCTAGCCAGTCGGCTACCTGTTCGAGAATGCGTAGGCTCTGCAGTATCTCCTGCACTCTCTGGTGTACTCTTGCGTACGCGTCGCCCTCCTGGAAGACGGGTATTTCGAAGTCTAGCTCGTCATATACCTCGTAGGGATGGTTCTTTCTAACGTCGTATCTGACCCCGCTTGCCCTGAGGTTAGGTCCTGTTATTCCGAGCTCTATTGCAAGGTTTCTCGGTATGACTCCGACGTCCTCAAGCCTCGCCCGTATGACAGGGTTGTCCACGAAGATTTTCCTGTAATCCTCAAGCCTCCTACGCATATACCTTATCGCTTTCCTAAGAGAGTCAGTGAACCCCTCAGGAACGTCCCTTCTAACACCACCAAATACCGGGTAGGTGTGGGTGAGTCTTGCACCGGTAAGCCACTCGGCAAGCTCTACCCACACCTCTCTGTCGCCGAAAGGCCACATGTACATTGTCGAGTGGCCGAGGAACACTCCGAAAATTCCAAAGCCGTATAGGAATGCCGCTATCCTGTTGATCTCACATAAGAGCACACGCAAATATTTGGCTCTCAGCGGGGCCTCGATGCCTAGCAGTTTCTCCACAGCCCTGACATAGGGTAGGGTTACGTTGCAAGCATCATGTATCGCCATTCTTTCGAACAAAGGTATCGCCTTGATCCATGCTCTTCCCTCGGAAAGTTTTTCCATTGTCCTGTGAACATAGCCCATATCCGGCTCGGCCTCAACAATAATATCTCCATCTATTCTTATTATTATTCTCATATGCCCGCTTCCAGGATGCTGTGGCCCGATAAATACTTCGTACAGGTCCTTCCCTATCTTCCTACTCCACATTCCAGGTATCTTGAGATCGTTAAACCCAACATTACCCCTAACGATACCACTCAACAGCGATCACCTCTTCTTCTCCACCTTTATTTCCGGCTCTTCCCTCACAATGAAGTCCTTCCTCAACGGCTTCTGTTCAGCGACAGGTGGTGAGAGGAGTAGTGGCTTCAGATCCGGATGGCCTTTGAATATTATTCCAAAACCCTCGTATACTTCTCTCTCCTGGAACTCTGCAGAGGTATAGATGTCCGCTAAGGAGACTGTTTCGGGCTTGTCCCTTGGAATATCATATGCTAACCCTACGATATAATATGATAAATCAAAATTATTATAACTACTAAGATTATATATTATCCTGAACCTGCCCTCCTTCATATAGTCGACAGCAGTAACATCCTTCACATGGTCGAAACCGGCCTCCTTCATTCTAGCTGCAGCTTCACGAATACTGGAGGCATCAATCTCAACCTCGATATAATCGTTTCCTTTCCAAATTTTAACATCCCTAACCATGTCGCCCAAGACGCGGCGTACCAGGTCTACAACCTCCTGAGGCTCCATCGCGCTACCCCCTCCACCAGGAGCATAGATCCTCCTTAGGCATCACGTACTCCTTATCGGGCCTCCATCCCTCCTCGACAAACTTCGAGGCTATCTGCTTCTTCCTCATCTTCCTCTGGAGCTCGATAATAGCCCTAGCGACAGACTCCGGCCTCGGTGGGCATCCTGGAATGTAGACGTCGACTGGGACAACCTGCCATGGCCTTACAATATTATAACTATTATAAAATATTCCCCCGTCTAGAGCGCAGGCCCCCATAGCGATAGCGAACTTGGGCTGAGGCATCTGCTCCCATACTAGCCTGAGAGCGCACGCCATCTTTTTCGACACTGTTCCCTCAATTATTATCATGTTAGTCTGCCTAGGCCCAATCCATGGAAGGGCTCCGTGCTGCTCGTTATCGAATCTCGGGCTCCACGCGGCCGCGAACTCGCATCCGCAGCAGCTCGTTGTTAGGTGTACAGGCCATAGGGAAAATGCTGTGCCCCAGTCGACGAGCTTTCCAAGCTTCAAGTCGCCAAGTAGGAGTTTGCGGGCCCTCCTAGCGCTAACGTTGATGTTCCCCACGTAGGCCCTTCCTTCCGGGCTCTCCCCGCTCATACACACCACCTTCACATCACAGGATTGCATAACCTTCTAGTCTAGGATCCAGGATTCTACACGTCTAGCCTCTCGAATCGCATAGAATAATAGTGGAGTATATACCGCGACGAATATTGCGTAGATCTCTATGAACCTGCCTAGCATACTTCTTGGCGTTGTCGCCAGGAACGCGAGGATTATTGCTGCCGGCTCGACCGCGAGGAACATTATCAGGTAGCCGAGATACTGCATTGATACCCTTTGTCTCGCCTCAGGATATTTTGATGGGTTAGCAGCGTCGAATCTTTCATATTTCCACTTCTCCTTCTCCACGATATCGGGGCGAGCGCTAGTAATCTTAATTAGGAGAATTACCACTGCGCCCATTACTATAATCAGTATAACCGGTAGTATCACAAGCGCTGTAGACGCCTTGGCAATCGCGTCACCCAGTAGCTCCATCATACCAGTATCACCACGGCATTACCGGGGTGACCCCCATTTTTCATAGATAAACCGAGATCCCCTAATATTCAACTGGAAACACACAGAAGTATATACTAGCTCGGGAGTCGCTCTACTTGAACGGCCGCAAAACAGTAGTAGAATATAGAAAATTAAAACAAAAATATGAATAATTATCGTTTAAAATAATACTAAATTAAAAATATGTTGGCCCGCTAATACGGGCCTACCAGATCGTTTATCTTGGGCGGGCTCGGCGGTAGGCCTTTCCTCTGTCTTATCTTGCGTATTAGCTCGTCAAGCATTGAATCGGGTACAGGAGCCCACCTGCTGAACTCGATGCCCCAGAATGCTCTGCCTGCCGTGGCCTTTCGCAGCTCCTCTGCAAGGTCGAAGCTCTCGGAAACGGGTACTTCAGCTATAACCCTGGCCATCATGCCCTGGCTTAGCACTTCTAGTATTCTGCCGCGTTTCCTTGCTATTACGCTTGCTATCTGGCTTACGAACTCCATTGGCGTTCTAATATCTAGCTTCTGGAGAGGCTCCAAGAGTGTTGGCCTCCCGCTGAGTATGCCTGCCCAGATAGCGTTCTTGACAGCGGGGTATATCTGTCCTGGGCCTCTGTGGACCGGGTCCTCGTGTATTACTGCATCGTGCAGGACTACTTTTACTCCCCTGACCGGCTCGGCTGCTAGTGGTCCCTCTTTTACTGCGAGCCTGAATGCTGCGAGTATCGTGTCTTTCACTTCTCTTAGGTGCTGTACACCGCTCGTTTTGTCGACGAATACGTTGATTCCCTCGTCGATAGCCCATATCTTTCTGGCCTCGTCGTAGTCCCATCCCGCCTTGTCTCTGAGTATCTTAGCTCTCTCCTTGGGATCCTGGTTCTCCGTTACTATACCCTTCTGGATCAGGTCTATGGTCTCCTCGTTCAACGGTTCAACGCTAATGTAGAACTTGTTGTGCTTGTTGGGGCTCTTACCCTCGTAAACAGGGCTCTTGGAGCGGACGGTCTCCCTGTATACTACTATTGGCGGGCTGGCTTTCACCTCTATACCATACCTCTCCTTTAGGAGTGTGAGGGCTATCTCGAGGTGGAGCGGTCCCATACCGCTTATTAGATACTCGCCTGTCTCCTCGTTTATTTTCACGACCAGGTTTGGATCCTCTATTGTGAGCTTCCTGAGCGCCTCTATCATCTTGGGTAGGTCCTGTATTCTTGTTGGTTCTACCGCTATAGTTACGACCGGCTCGCTGACATAGTGTAGCTGTTCGAACGGGGCTGCCTCGTCTATCTTGGACGGGTCAATAACGGTCTCTCCGGCCCTAACATCCTCGAGTCCGGCAATCGCACCTATGTTGCCTGCAGGGATCCTCTTAGTTATCTCTCTGAACGGTCCCATGTAGAGGCTTACCTGCAGTATGCGTCCCTTCTTGCCAGCCGTTAGGAGGTATACCTCCTTACCCGGTTCTAGCGTGCCCGAGAAGACCCTGCCTGTCGCTACTAGGCCTGTCTTCTCAACCCTGACGTCGTTCACGAAGAATACTAGGGGACCGTTAGGATCGGCCTCTAGCATTGCCCTGCCTATTTCACTGTTGAGATCGCCTTTCCATATTTTCGGTATCCTATACCTCTGGGCCTCTCTAGGGTTAGGAACGAACCTTACTACCATATCAAGTATTGTCTCATGCACGGGCATCAGCTTGGCGAGTTTCGCTATCTCCGCCTTGTCCTCCGTCTCATACGCCTGGATTATCTCCTTGAATGTTATACCTTTCTTCTTAACCATTGGTATGCTGATCCCCCACCTGTCCTTGGCGCTGCCAAAAGCAACGGTACCCTCTGCAGGGTTCAGCTTCCATTTCTTCCTGAACTCTGGCTCCGCGTACATGTCTATCAAGTTATTGACATCACGTATTATCTCTACGAAACGCTGCTGTATCTGCTCGGGGCTGAGTTTCAACTCCTTTATCAGTCGGTCAACCTTGTTTATGAAGAGGAGTGGCCTCACACGCTCCTCTAAAGCCTGCCTTATAACGGTCTCAGTCTGCGTCATTACACCCTCAACAGCATCTACAACGACTATAGCCCCGTCGAGCACCCTGAGGCTCCGGGTAACCTTGCCCGAGAAGTCGACGTGGCCTGGAGTGTCGATCAGGTTAATAACGTAAGGTTTACCGCCATACTCGTGGTATAGGCTTATGTTAGCCGATTTGACCGTTATTCCTCTCTGCTTCTCGACGTCTAGGAAGTCTAGAACTCTAGCTTCTCCCGCGATTCTTTCCGATATTATTCCTGCAGCAGCTAGTAGGCTGTCGCTTAACGTTGTTTTACCGTGGTCTACATGAGCGATAATGCCTATGTTCCTTATCTGCTCAATATTACTCATTATTTTTTCTACTTCAGAGACTACTTTAACTCTGGCACCCATCACAGGTTCACCTATACTCCTCCTGGATGGCCTAGGATACCGGGCGGGTTAATAAGACTTTTAAACTAGGGGGTGAGCCCCCTAATTTATCATTCAACATATAAAAATTAATAATATATCTAGTCATTATTCTTTTTGTCTCTAGTAGTAGTGAAGTCTTCAAGTGTAAGCCTCCGATTCCTATTTTTCGCCTCTTTCTTCGATGCTCCATATTTATACTTTATATTTAATATTTTTATAATATTTTCGGCTTTTTTCTCACCTATACCATCTATACGGGAGAGCTCTGAAAGGCTAGTATTACAGAAAGCCTTTATAGTACCGTAATACTCGAGTATTCTCTCCGCAGTTTTAGGCCCAATATTAGGAAAAGACTGTATAATATATAACTGCCAGGACCTGATATCACCGATTTTTGGTTTCTTATGCATAACAACAGGCGCTCTACCACTCCTCTCAACCCGACGCACAATAGCCTCTATAATATATGCTGTCTGGACGGGAGAATCACTATAGAGCAGGCGTGCCCCATATTCTATAGACAGGGAAACCATAGCCGAGAGGATCTGCTTCTGCCTGCTCCTATACCTTCTAATACGTGTAGGGTCGCCCTCAATAATGTATATCACGAGGGGATACGATTCGCTCAGCCTCTTTGCCTGGTCGAAAAGTCTCCCGTCGAACAGGCTGTGAGCGAAATCGTACGCGCTCTTCCTCTCTATAACAATTTCGTTCGAAACGAGGTAGTCTCCAACACTAAGGTTCTCCCTAATAACAGGTATCCCCGAAGCCTCTAACATGCTCGGTATGCCGCTCTTCTCCTCTCTATAGTCAGCATAGACGGGGATCCTAGCAATCTTACCCTGCTCCTCCAATCCTTATACCCCTTCAGGACTCCTAACCCTGTCCTCCTAGTTCCCTGTTTCTCGTACAAATCCTACCAATTTTTCCTGGCAGGGATACTCCAAGCTCTCTCGCCACGAGCTCGGCAGAATAGTTCTGGCCCCGTATCTCCGCCATGGCGGCGGCGGGATGACCTCCCCCCTCGCCACCATACTTTTCTGCTATATAACTTGCAAGGCTCGAGGCTTCTATCCCATTGTCTAGGGCCCGCTTCGAAACTCGAATTGAAACCCTGACTCCCTCCCTAGTATCTCGTGCTACAATCGCAACGTCGCTCCCAGCCTCAAGCATTGCTCGTGCGGCTGAAGACTCGAAGCTGCCTACATATGACACGGTTACCAGTATGTCCTTACATGCGCGTCCGAGTATCATCCTTGAGAGTGCTTTGAGAACCGCTATTCTCTCGCTCGTATCGGGCTCTTTAACGCTCCTACCAGTTCTAGCGATAAACTCTGGGTTCGCGCCCAGGGCGTGTAGGAATGCTAGCGCCTCGAAAGTGAAAATCCCTACTGTCCTGGCCCCTCTAGTGTCGCTCATTATTCCCGCGTACAGGATGTTAGCGGTTTTTGGCGTGAAAGAAAAGTCTAGCCCCCACCCTATAGCAGCCACTATTTCGCTAGTGGACGCCGCATCTGTAATTATGATAGGTATCTCAGCTAGGTGTCTTATGGTCGACTCTTTATGGTGGTCTACAGCTATAACTGTGGCTTTACGCGCCTGGTTCTCGCAGACGCCTACCTGATACGGGTTGGCGACGTCGACAGTAATTACCGGGTTCTCACTATCGCATTCCTCCCGCCATTCTCCGACGCCTAGGCTTTCCAGGAGGGTGCGTGCGCTCCTATTTGGCCCTTCGGGGAATACGATCCTTGGCTCTACGCCGTACCCCTTTGCCAGTTCCGCTACTCCGAACGCTGCGCCTACCGCGTCTAGATCCGCGTTCCTGTGAGCTACTATGTTTATTCTTCTCCCCCTTAGTTTCACTATGGCCGAGGCGAACAATACTGACAGTCTTAATGCCAGCTTCCATTTCGAATACGCGTCTAGCCTCATCTATAGCCTCCTCCAATAGTAATGCTAGTTTCGGAGTATTCCTACGCCTAGCGGCTACATCTACTACTAACTTTACCGGTCCTTCCTCATCGTATACGAGTGATAAGCTTGCTGTATAGAAGGATGCGGCTCCCGGCAGTTTTTCCTGTAAAAACGAGATAAGAGCTGTATTCGCCTTCTCGAGGGCTCTAATAAGCCTCTCTTCAGCCGCCAACAGGACCTGCCCCTGTACCAGCGGCTCCAAGCATCTTCTTTATCTCCTCTAGAAGCCTCGTTATATCTTCTGAGAGCTTCTTCTCCTGCGCCTCCAACGCTTTAAGCTTAATCTCCAAATCTTCTTTCTTCTCCTCGAGCTCTTTAACGAGGTCTTGCTTTGCAACTCTAACTAGGACGAAGCCCTGGAGCTTGTAGACCTCTGCGTCATCAGGCAGCTTGGAAAGCTCGTCAAGTAAAGCCTTAGTCTCCTCTAGCGCGGCCTGTGTAAGCACTTTCTCCTGCGCTATTTTCGAGAGCGTCTCCCTAAGCTTCAAGTATTTCGTATATTTAGCCTCGACCTCGCGGGGCACCTTCTCTACCATCCCGTCTAACCCCTCCATACTACGCATGGACCCCCTCGGCATTATAAGCTAACCCGCGCGCTGGCGCCCACTAGAGAGGAGTACGCTGCGTGCAGTAGGAGGAGGTAGCTGTTGGATAGCGCTCTAAGCCCTGAGAGGTCGGCTGACTCTATGATTATAGAGATACAATCTCCATCACGCGTGATCTTGACGGTCCCCTTCTCGGGTGCCGACTGCCCCTCCTCGGCCTTCAACGCTTCATATATAGGCTCGGTATACTCCTCTAGGCATATCTTGAAGAGAGCCTTCATCATGCCCCACCAGTCTTCTTTATCATCTGCTTTGGCCTTGCAAGCACAATTCTCGGCCCGACAATCATGTTCTCAAAGTAAAAATCAACCTTAACGGTTCCAGCGTCTAAAGGTATTGGCCTGACAACTACCGGGGTTCCCTTATAGTTATGGGGGGTAAGTCTCCCGTTAAACGCTAGAGCTATAGCATCGGCGAAATCATAAGTGTTAGGGTCGAGCAGTTTAGGATCGACAAGCAAGTAGTCGGCTCTTCGAGCAATGTTGCCAGGCGTTTTGGTCTTCCTGTCTCTCGATAGTGTCACACCCTTAACTATAAACGATACAATATTCTCCAGCTTGAACCCCTCTCCTTCTTTTACAACCGAGTACGACCTGATAATACCCGGGTTTCCTCTCCTGTCAGCCACTATAATGACTCTCGACGCGCCAAGGTTCGCTGCGTCGAGCGCGAGATCTTTCATTGACAGGTGTCCCCTGGTAATTCTAATGCTGCCGGGGATAACGCTTACGAGATCTTTAACGAAAGATCTTATTCTCCTGTTCGGGCGCCTGCTCGTGGTTACTAGTATTTTCACATTTTCTTCCAAGACTGGACCCTTGTCTTCGTCAGACTAGTGGAAGTGTAAAAGTGAAGTGGAATAAAATTATTTAACAATATATTTTTTAAAGTAAGATGCTAGCCCGCTGCGAGGCGTGTATGCGGCGCCAGCCCAAACATTGCCGCACTTTTTACACTTCCAAATGCCAACGGACACGCGGACGACAGTTCCCTCCGCCCCGCAGAAGGGACACACATGGGGCCCCTGTTTTTTCAGGAGAACGTCCCTGACACGCTTTCTAACACTGACACCATATCTGGGCCCGTAGCGGCCGACAGGTCCGACTATTTTTGTCCTCCTTCCCATTACTATTCCCCCACACAGCCAATCATTGTCTGGAGTCTAATTAACTGTTTCCCTGCAGTTTCTTCAGTATCGGTATTTCCCGGTCTTTGAATGCCTCCTTTAGAGCTTCAAAGTACGTTTTCGATGACTGTCTGGCAATGTCTATCATTTTTAGAAGCTCGCTCTGAGTTATGCTTCCTGGCCCGGCTTTTTGGACTCCAACTATCCTGCCATTCTCGTCGAACGCCACGAAGAGTCTCACGTCCGAGACTACCTCCTCCTCGAGATTGGGATCGACAATGTAGATGTCGCCTATTTTCGCTACCGTAGTGCTGACAACTACATGGTTTAGTTTTAGCGGGCCCTGATACTTGTCTTTTAATACCACTATTTCACCTGTCTCCAACTCCTCGAAATCCGGTAGTTTGGCGTCCATGAGTGCCGCCATTGCGGCTAGCATGCTAGCATCGTAAAGGTTCCCGTCGTAGTCTAGAACATAGATGTCTACGAAGACTACCCAGACCTTCTCTCCCTCCCTTATTACCAGGGACTTCCTGTCGACCGCGTTCACCTCTCTCAGGCTACGATCAACCACTCTTGCCAGCTCTATAGCGTTCTCGTCGGGCGGGCCCGGCTCGAAGTAGGGCGAGGCTACGGGCACATACTCTGCGTTTACGGTTAGCACTCCCTCGTCTGGCGTATCTCTAAACGGTGTGCCAACATCTATCTTTACACCTACCAGAACCTGCGTGTTCCCCAGTCTTACCAGCGCGCTGCCCTCGGCTTTCTCAACCACTCCCGTCTGTATCTGTATGCTTCTCGGCGATACTAGGTCTCGATTGCCTGTTCTCAGCCCTTTCGCTAGTAGAGAGTAGATCGTCTGCTTCTTGAGCTCCGAGACTATAGGTATCCTGTAAGGTGTGAGGCTCACTTCTCATCCCCCTCCTTCTCGGCCAGATACTTCCTTCTTAGAACCTCTTTCTCCATCTCGACTATTTTCTGGATAGCATTGTACGCCATTGTCGTGGCTTTCTCGATCTCCTCCCGGGTCAGCACCCCGTTTAACTGGAAAAGCGTTATCCTCCCAATATCGGGAGCGGCCGCAACCGGCATGTCGGCTTCCCCGTTGCCGTCTTCCAACTCGTCGATATCCAATACTAGGACGCCGTCAACCTTGCCTACCGCTACTCCTCCCACGAGCGCTTTCATCGGTATTCCAGCGTCTGCTAGGGCGAGCGAGGCGGCTGTTATCGCGGTCGTTCTCGTGCCCCCGTCGGCCTGTAGCACTTCTAGGAATATGTCTATGCTTGTCCTCGGGAACAGGTTTGTTAGCACAATATCTTCGAGCGCTTCTCTTATTACCTTTGAAAGCTCTATTTCCCTCCTGCTTGGGGCCGGGCTCTTCCTCTCGCTTGTCGAGAATGGAGCCATATGGTAACGGACCCTGAGTACCGCTCTGTCCGGGAGCAGTACAAACTTCTGTATGGGTTCTTTCGGGCCATATACCGCAGCTAGCACGTGGGTTCTCCCGAACTTTACTAGCGCCGAGCCGTCGCTGTTTGCTAGCACCCCAACCTTCATCTCTATAGGCCTTAGCTCGTCCGGCTTGCGGCCATCGTGTCTTAACCCGTTCTCATCTATTAATTTTATTCCTTTTTTACCGCCCATTTTATTTCACACCCCTGACAAGCTTGAGCTCGTTAATATACTTGCGCACTTTCTCCGTAAGACCTGAAGTATGGGCCTTCTCTTCGATCATCTTTACTGCTGCCGCCACTATCGGTTCCATATCCTTGTTCGCACATTTAACGTGTATCCTCCCGTTAACCGCGACGAAAATATCGCATCCTGTCTCGGTCTTGAGCATGTCAAGCATGCTACCCTTCCTACCGATAACCCTAGCAACCTTTGCAGGCTGTATCTCTAGAATCTTACCCTCAGTTATTTTTCCGAGCCCCTCCTCCCTGACCGTTAGCAACGGGTTTCTCGCCCTGTCAAAAGAGACAACCTTAGCCTTAACATAATCGCCGACCTGCAAGTATTTCACCAGCTCGTCCTGCTGGGGGTTGAACGGCCTGCCCAGAAAGTCTTGGGCGTTCAGAACAGCCACGTATGGACTGTTGATATCAACGTACCAGTTCATAATCGCGACACTACTAACAAGGCCTATAACAATGTCTCCAGGCTTCGGGACATAGATCGTTTGGAGCGGTACGAAAACAGGCTTCTCTTTCTCCTCCAAGATGCCAACAACCGCGGCGACAACTTTCCCGTCATACTCGTAAACATAGCTAGGATCTTTCACTATAACGCCCTCTGGCAGGCGTTCTCCCGGGACAACTATGCGTTTCCCTTCCAGCGACACGCCTACTTCACCACCTTCACATCAATCTTCGCCTGGCCTCTGGTGAGGCTTTGGAGCTTAGAGACCACCTCAACCTGGGAGCCCGCAGGTATTTCGAGTTCCACGTGGAGAGACCCGTCGCTCCCCCAGTCCACCTTCTTGACCTCGCCAAGCCTCTTTAACTCTCTATAAACCCTGCCGGAGAATGCTGGCGGTATCACTGCTCTCACAATAGCTCTTGCCAGGCGTATAGGCATTAGACGCGCTATAAGTCTTACCGCCTCGATTGCTTGCTGTTCCGCGCTCTTGAAGGGGTCCACGCCTATTCTGAGCTGTTCGAACGCGGTCTCTATTCTCGTCTCTGGTATAGGCTTCCCAGTTTTAGGGTCTATAGCGTTTCTCGCGATATAGCTTATTATCTGCCTCTTTTTCGCCTCGATAATTTTCCTCCTCTGCTCCTCTGTTAGTTGTATGTCCCCGTCTCTAAGTATCTTCTCGGCTATTCTCTTAACATCGAGAGTGCCGAAAGCCTTCTTGACCTCTTCGGGGCTTGCTTTAAGTCCTTTCCTCGTATCGCGGTAAACAGTATCGCTCCACAGGATATCCTCGATATCTACTTTTTCCCCTTCTTTATATTTGAAGGCGGGATCCGGTCTCACTAGGATCTCGAAGCGTTTGCCTCCGATATTAATCCATGCTATAACATAATCCTGTTTCTTCCTCGCCAACACATCGCCACCCAAGCTTACTAAACTCCTAATACTCCTGGGGTGTAAAGGTTCTCCCCAGGAACCCCGTATAACCGTGCAGAGATCCGCCCGGAAAACGTGGTCTTCTACTGGAAAATCTTATCCGTGTTACGCTCTATAATCTCTTTAATATAGTCTCTTTCTGCCTTCTTAAAGTATTTCTCGTCGACACTAGCATAGCCTATCTCGACTAGGCTATAGAACGTCTTTTTGAGCTCCTCAACGTTCTCTTCACTGGTCTCCTTCCTAGCCCTGAAGAGTGCTTTCAAGGCTAGAACTATAAGCTCCTCTAAACTGGCCTCGGGATTATAGTATTCTTCTAGTATCTCGGTAGCGTAGCGCTCGCCCATGCCTATTACTACCCCGTAATAGCTGAAGAACTGTCCTCCAGGATCAGTCTTAATCAGTCTTGGCTGGCCGTCCGGGTTTACGCCTCCGAAAATTAGTGATACACCGAAAGGTCTGACCCCGGCATGCTGCGTGTATATCTGCTTAATATCCGCTATTGCCTTCGCGACATAGTCGACGGTTGCCGGCTCACCGTAGGTTAGCCTGTGTCGTATGGCTATAAGACGTGCCTGATCTATGAGTATTCTGCCATCGCTCCCCATGCCGGCGAAGGCCACCCCGATATGATCGTCTACCCGGTATATCTTCTCTATACCGTCAAGATCTAGTAGCGGGGTGAGCCTCCTCTTCTCAGCGGCTATAACTACCCCCCTTGTTGACCTGACTCCTAGGCTTGTCCAGCCTTTACGGACGGCTTCGAACGCGTATTTTACCTGGTAGAGATCACCTTCTGGAGAGAATATAGTCGTCGCCCTATCATACGCGGTAGGTGGAACTCCAAGCGCCATCCTTGCACACCTTACCCAGACATTTGTATCCTTTAATTCTACTCTACTTAACCACGCTCTAAAAGAGCCTCTAGTAGAGGCTAAAAAGGATAGTTAGTAGGCATGCCTAGGTATTTGGTCCCGGCCTTAACAGCAAATTCACTGCTAATATTGGGTTGAATGCGATCTTAGCGTTCACGCTTAAATGTTTCGTTATTCGGGTCTTACTAAGCCTGGCACTACCCGATGATGAAGAGACCGACCATCGACTATTGAGATGAGAGGTCTAACTCTCCCCTGAGGGGTATCATGCTGCGGGTGGTCTCACGTATGCAGCCGGTATGCGTATTGGCGCTTACAATGTCTCTAATCGCACTGGTGGTCGCGTCTATAGGCGCGTATGCTAGTTTGAAGGAGAGGACCGCATCCAGAATTCTTTTTAATATTTTAAATTATAAAAATATAAATAAATTATTAAAAGAATTAAAACAGAAGCCTAAGAAGAGGTATATCGTGTTTGAAGTACTAGGAGATTGCCAGGTCGACGAGCAGGCTCTCTGGAGAGTACTTAGAGAGACTATCCGCGAGGTGCTAGGCTCTCCAGGACTCATTAAGAGCGGCGTGGCACTAGTCTATTACAATCCTCACCTGAAAAGGGGGATCCTGCGGGTTAGAAATAACTATAAAAATCAAGTCTTGGGGTCTCTAGGGCTTATTCGTAGGATCTCTAACTGCGAGGTCTTGGTCTTACCTATTTCCACGTCTGGAACGCTGAAGAGTGCTAAGAAGATACTTAATAATAAATAATATATCTTATTTCTTTGCAGCCACAATTTTTATAACATCATTATCCTTTAATACATACGACTCTCCAACCCTCTGTTTCGTCCTAGCGTTTATCGCGTACAAGAAAGTCTCTCCGAGATCGGTGTGGATCTTATATGCTAGTTCTCTAGCCGTTGTTCCCTGCTCCACTAGGAGAACGTCTGGCAGTATTCTCCCCTTCTTATCGGTAAACCTGTGAGGATCATCCACGGGATACACGCTTATCATTTTCAAAACGTCTAGTACTGCAGTGTTCAGCGCGTTCTGAACACCTGTGGAACCATACTTCTTTAGAATACGCTCTCTCACCGCGTCTAGAATCTTCATGGTCTTAGCATCAATACTTCCTATTACCTCGAAGTCGCTCTCTCCCGGTATGTATCTTATCACGCCTTTCCGTGCTAGTCTTCTGAGGAGGAGCTCTGCTGCCGCCGATGCTGGAATTACAGGGTATTTTCCTGAAAAATGCTGGACAAGCCTCTCATAGTTCTTCTCTGCCATGGGGAGGTCTATCTTGTTGGCAACTATAACTATGGGTTTTGCTATCTCCCGTAGGTTCTTAATGAAGCTTCTCAGCTCCTCTTCTGTCCAGTTTGAGAGCTTCTTGCCCGAGAGCCCTGTCCTCTCCAAAGCTTCCACTACATGTCTTTTCCTTATGCTCAGGCCGCTCAACCTCTGGGCAATCGCGCCTGGAACGTCTAGAATACCGCTAGAATCTATTGTTCTAGCGGTCTTACTCCAGTCTTTCGATATTATGGAGTACATCCACTCGTCTATTTCCTTAAGAATCTGTTCGACCTCCTCTACCGGATCATACGTTCCAGGCTCGACGGGGACCCCTTCAGGATCGGTTGAACCACTAGCGTCGACCACAAATAGTAGAACGTCTGCTCTCCTAAGATCGTCTAGAAACCTGTTCCCGAGCCCTCTACCTTTGTGGGCCCCTGGAACAAGGCCTGCCACATCCATTAGCTTTACAGGGATCATCCTCCACCCTTCTAGGCACACACTATTAGCGGCATCGCAATGGTCGAGCCCGAGATCAACGTGAACACACTTCTTCTTGACATATCCCACGCCAATATTCGGATTGATAGTGACGAACGGCCTATTACCTATCTCGACCGTAACCTCTGTTAGAGCGGCGAAGAGCGTGGATTTCCCAACGTTAGTTTTACCCACTATACCGACCAGGATGTTCGACGGCTCCATCCGTTCCACCATCACTAACCCAAGCCTGCTAAAGGCTTTAGACTATTCATACACCAGCGGACGCATGTCAAGGCTTAAGAGAGCAGTGAAAATGTTTAAAGCGTGAGAGGCCCAAATGGGTAGCCGGAGGGATGGTTAGAAGTGGCCAAATCGGCATACCACTACATTGCTGAGGCGTGGAGAAGGCCGTACGACGGGGATCACGGCGACCTCATGAAGCAGCGCCTCATGGAATGGAGGCGTGAGCCCGCTATAGTTAGGATAGAGAAACCTACAAGGCTGGATAGGGCTCGCAACCTCGGATACAAGGCCAAGCAGGGAGTTATCGTTGTCAGAGTGAGGGTTCGCAAGGGTGGAAGGAGGAAGCCGAGGCCGAATAAGGGGAGGAGACCTAAGAGGATGGGCGTTTACGGGTTCGCTCCAGCGAAGAGCCTCCGGCTTATAGCCGAGGAGAGAGCTCAGAGAAAGTATCCAAACCTTATCGTCCTGAACAGCTATTACGTTGGCGAGGACGGTCTTCACAAGTGGTATGAGGTCATACTAGTAGATCCCAACCATCCGGCCATAAAGAGCGATCCGGAACTGAAATGGGTCGCGACAGGAAAGCATAAGGGAAGACCCTTCCGCGGGTTAACCAGTGCTGGCCGTAAGATGAGAGGACTCTTAAAGTCGAGAGGGCTCAAGGGAACGCACAAGCAGAAATGGAAGAAGAAGCAGAAGGAGAGGCTCGAAAAGAGGCGGCATGAGGCGAGCAGGGGGGCTAGGCTCATAGAGCCTGACCCCATACGGGAGAAGTACCATAAGGGCGATCTACAGTAAAATATTATTTTCTACAATTAAATATAATTTCACGTTTTACCGAGCAATATACTATCATCCAGTATTGTCCGATACAGAGCAAGCCAAGAATAATATGATGGATATTGGAAGTTCGCACTGCGGGTGAGCTTAGTTGAGTGTCAAGGATGTTGAACTACGCGTCTATGTTCATTCGACGGAGAGCGAGGAAAAGGTTATGCGTGCCATTGAGAACGTTGTTGGGAGTGATATCCTGTCGACGGCTGAGGTCCGGGTGGAGAACGCCACAGGACATTATGGAAATAATATAAAAATTATTACTATAAAAGTTAAAAACAATAATGCCGAACAGTTGCTCAACAGAATACTGTCAAAACTCGGAAAAGCAGACCTGCTAGCCCTATCCTCAACTCTAGAAGAGAGGGTGGACAAGGAGGGAACCCTGTTCTTCAGGCTCAGCAAGCAGGACGCTTTCCGGGGAGACTTGGTCCTTTACGAGGCTGACGATGTAATACACGTCTCCATAGGGTTCCAGGGTAGGAGGAAAAAGGCCCTCACCGAATACCAAGAAGCGTTAAAGCGGGCGGCCGATAAAGGTGCAGATAGTTGAGCCTTAGGGGGTTCCTAGACGGGTGCGTAAAACCCTCGGACCAGGAAACACTCTCATTATTATATAGGATGGGTTATACCCGCGTGCTCATACCTGCAGGACTAAACCTAGAGTACCGAAAAGCAAGCATTAAGATCCTGAGAAGGTCAACAATAAAGGCCCGGACCCGTAAGAGTGCTAGGAGTCAAATAGAAGAAACGCTACGCAAAGACAAGCCCGACATAATCGCTGTTGAACCTGAAACTGTCGATGTCGCCAGGTATGCTGCTACCCATAAAAAGGTGAGCCTGATAAGAGTAACGCCTGGAATGGAGAGGATTGTAGACGAAAGCACCGCTATCCTTTTACGGCAAAAGGGGTATGGCGCGCTGGAGGTCACTCTGAACTATATGCTTGAACCTTCCTACAGGGCATGGAGGTACCTCTATTTTACCCTCCGAAGAGCTGCGGGATACTCTATCCCTATAGTCTTCTCCAGCTGCGCTAGAACCCCGAGCATGGCATGGCACCCATACCATATCGCGGGTATAGGGTCAATACTGGGCATACCCCCAGAGAAGGTTCTTGCATGGCTCTCCAACTCGTATCAGAGGCTTTTCCCGGAGGGCGACCGTCCCGAGCACGCCTAGCTTTTATCGTGGACCGCCTCCAGGTAGTGCTGATATTCTAGCCGGAGCAGTTTGATACCAGCATAAGGATGTTCGACAATCCTATGCCAGGGGGGAGTCTCATCTATAGGGATAGGGGAAAGGTAGCGTTCAACGTTTACGCCAGCATTCTTCGCAGCCCTCCTGAATCCTCCCAGTCCAGGACTCGTTTTAGACCATTCAACTATAAGACTTGCAAGCCTGGAGTCTCCTCTCGCTAGTACTGTTTGAATCCTAGCCCATCTCGTATCGTAGTATGATGCTACTCCCCCCATCTTCCTCGTTATTCCTGCAAGATACTCTATCTTCCGGCGGGCTGCAAGGTAGTCCTGGAATCCAGCCCACTGCAGGGGGGTTACAGGTTTCGGAACGAACTGGTTTATAGATACTTTAATCCTCCCCCCAGACCTTCTGAGCCGCGAGGCAACATTCCTGATCAGAACGGCTGTGTCCTCGATATCATTCTCGGTCTCGCCTGGGAACCCGATTATAAGGTAGAGTTTGACCTGTCTTATACCAGCTTCCACAGCCTGGTCAACAACATTATATACTATATCGCTACTAATATTCTTCCTTATCGCCCGGCAAACCCTCCTGCTCCCAGTTTCTGGAGCTATAGTAAGAGTACGCTGCCCGGCGCGCGCAATCAGATCGAGCCTCTCCTGTGTTAGCGTGTCAGCTCTCAGGCTTGGAACTGACGCCTCCATACCCTGTGAAACCGCGTACTCGAGGATTCTCTCTGCGTGCGGATTGTCGAAGAATGAGAGGCTGTAGAACGATACTTTACTATATCTCTGTGCTAGAGCGTAATCTATGTGTTCTTTCCCCTTCGAATACGAGAGGTCCCGTTTTGGGCGGAAAATGAACCCTTCAAGGCAGAAGCGGCACCCCCTACCACACCCTCTAGAAACCTCTATAGCATAGCTCCTCCCCCATACGGGTTCCACGTCTTCCGGCACGCCCTGAGGGAAGGGCTGGCTTATAATGTCAAGGTTTGGCACGTAGTTCCTCTTAACAATGCCTCTCGTATAACCTGGAACTAGCAGGCCCCTTATTGTTGACAGACTTTCTAGCGCTCTCCGCTTTCCCAATAACAGCGCATCATATATCTCGTCTTCAACGTTCTCTACCTCGCCTATAAGCACTGCGTCGACAAGGGGTAGTACTGGTAGAGGGTTCCCTGTCACTGCTGGGCCTCCAGCTACGATTATCTTGTCGTCCCGAGCACTTCTCCTCCAAGGATTCAGGCCGAGCTGTAGGAGTATGCTCACATAGTCCCTATACATAACCTCGTACGGTAGACTAACAAGATAGGCTCCCACATTAACGGTAAAGCTATTGCGGGGCCTCTCGAGAACTATCCTACCCTGGGAATCTATAAACACTGTACCCGCATAAATCCCCCTCACGGTAAGCTGGTAGCGGAGGTACCTATAGAATAGGCTGCTGTATGCAGCGCTCCTTGTTGACGGGTAAATGATTGCTATTCCCCTACTATTCCCCACCCTTTTCGTCACCATTAGCTGGTATGTCCTCGCCCAGATACGGGTAAAGGGCTGTTATAATTGCGATTAGCGCCGAGGAGACGGCATATTCTGTCGAGAGGGTTATGCCCGGTGCAATATCTAGGACGAGGTCGGCGAACCTGTAGATTCCGAGCGGGATGCCCTCCCTGCTTCCGGCCAGTATATTTACTGTTTTCTTCGACGAGAAGATCTTCTCCAGCTCCCCTATAACGTCTGTGACCGGTTTTCCCTCTGGTTCTAAGACTATTATCGGCTCCTCTCGGTGGTCTCGGACGAACTGGTGCAGGTCCTGGACATAGACTGGGACCCTTCTAGGCTTCCTATTATTATAACTCCTAACCTGTATCCTATAGCGGGACTCGACCCCCTCTAATACTCCCCTAAGGAACTCGTGGAGCTCGTCCGCCTTCACCTTCCCTATAGGCGAAACGACGAGCTCTCCAACCTCGAAATTCTGGACTTCCCTCCCGACACGCACGCCCATTTTATAGCAGGCCTCTAGGGGTCCTAGATAGGGCATTTGAACTACGCGGATCCTCCTTAGCACGCTCAGGATAGGCTTCTTCCCGGGGGGTAACTTCTTATACTCGAAACTTCCGGGTTTTACAGATATGTAAGCCTTATCCCTAATGATTTCTACAAGCACGAGCTTATCGGGGTTGGACAGGTTAACGCACGCTCCCGTCTCCCGTTTGACCCTATCACCTACAATGACGTTCACATCTATACTTGTAAACGGGTGCTTCCCTCTCCTGACGGTTCTCACAGCGAAACACTCGCCACTCCGAATCATTCCTGAAGCTAGCTTTGCAGCGATCTCAGCTATTTTCTCCGGCTCGGCCTCGGCAACACCCATTATCTCTATAACCCTGTCTGCCTCTGGAACACTCTCTAGGATTAGTTTTGCATCGGAGCCCGCATCACGGCACCCATAGACGAGAACTAGGCCTTTGAAGCCGCCGGGATTAGGCTCGGCACGCAGCCATGGGGCAGCCTCTTCTATCCTGGATGCCGCGATTTTCTCCATTCCCAGAGCGGTTTTCACCAGTATGCAGGGGTCACCGTTATTTTCCATTAGACCATAGCACCCGTCTGCTATCGGTCTTTACCGGGCTGTTAAAGGCATGTGCCGCGCACAACCAGGGTTCTCAGTATTGGGGGCATGGTCTGGCCGTAGGACTTTGGGGAATAGAGATGGTATGAGGGGCTAAAACGTGCGGCCGCCCTAGGTTTTTGTTTAAACCTTTTTCTGGAGCGGTG
>JALSOR010000040.1 GCA_026986415.1 Acidilobaceae archaeon | reverse complement strand
ACTAGCACTTCCAGCTTCCTCTCCGGAGGCAGACTATCATATTTCTCGTGTAGCACTTCTATCACGTACCCGGGATTCCACCCTAGAGCGGCTATCCACGCCCTCGGCATCCCGTAGATCCGGGCTATCGCCCTACTGCTACTCCCCCAGCTCCTCACGCACCGTACAAGGCCTGGGTCCACGTGTGAGAGGCTCCGGGGCGCGCTCTCCACTATTAACGGTATGACCCTGCAAACGTCCGGGGCGGGCTCGTACCTTATCCTGGGCATCCCCCTTCTACCCTTCCCAACAATTACATGCCTAGAGGGCGGTCCCGCTTATCTATCCCTTCCAGGCCCCCGGAGTACTTGAATGAAGAGTTGGGGGTAGTACTACAAATGGTCGGCGAGGGACCCTGTTATGGTATCATATGGGCTCCTTGGAGGATGAAGTATATAGAGGAGGGTGCCGGGAGGAGGGACGAGTCCTCCTGCGTGTTCTGCGAGGCTCCACGGAAGGATGATAGGGAGGCCCTCATACTGTACCGTGGAAGGCACTCGTACATTATACTCAACAAGTACCCGTACAATACCGCACACACAATGGTCGTACCCTACAGGCACGTGCCCAGCCTCGAAGACCTCACAAGAGAGGAGCTATCAGAGATGATAATAGCCGTGAAGGCCGTGCTGGAAGCCACGAGGAGAGAGTACAAGCCTCACGGGTTCAACGTTGGAGTAAACATTGGGGAGGCTGCCGGGGCCGGAATAGCAGGGCACGTGCACATACACGTCGTCCCCCGCTGGTGCGGCGACGCCAACTTCACATTCACAGTGGGCGGTGTAAAGGTCATGCCGGAAACGCTAGACAGGACTTATGAGAGGCTTAAACCCGTCGTGGAGGAAGCCTGCAAGAATAAGTGTGCCCTCCGCTAACGTAAACCCATGGTCGGACGGCCCGCCCTATAGTCAGCTAAAAATTTCCGGGTGAAATTTAGTGGAGAAGGGAGACGTTTCTCGCGGAAGACTCTATATCGTTACACACACAGATCTCGACGGTGCGGGCAGCGCCGCTGCAGCGCTAATCTCGCTCGGCGTCGCCCCCGGGGACGCTACGATCCTGTACGCCGAGCCCTACAATCTCCACGAGGTTCTAGAACGCATAGCGGGCTACCTCGAAAGCGGCGATCTCCTCATAATCTCTGATCTAGGCCCGAACAAGGACTCGTTCGCGACGACCGTGGAGATCATACGTGACGCTACAAGCCGGGGGGTGAGGGTTGAATGGTACGATCACCACATCTGGCCCGAGAACAACAGGAGAGCGCTAGAGAGTGCTGGGGGCAGACTGGTACACGACACTAGCACTTGCGCTACCGGCGTTGTGGGCAGGTATGCCCCGGGACTGCACGGGAGGGAGAGGGACCCGTTCCTTGACGAGCTCGAAAAAGCGGTCTGCGCTGCAGACATTTGGAGGTGGGATCATCCCCTAGCCCCGAAACTCTTCCGTGTGGCCGATACGAGATACGAGGAGGGCAGGGAAGCCTGGAGAGACAGGATAATTGAGAAGTTCGCCTCTAAAACGCTCTGGGACGACGAGCTACAGGCCAAACTGGAAGAGTATGTTAACATGGAGCTCAGAAACTATAACAAGCTTATAAGCACGGCCTACACTACGACCGCGGGGAGTTGCAGGATAGCGGCGACCTACAAGACCCACGGCCCCCCGAGTAACAGCTTCATAGGGGCAAGCCTCCTGTCAAGGTACAACGCTAAGATAGCGGTAATAGTTAGGCCTAACGGGGGTTTGAGCCTGAGGAGTAGGGATGTCGACGTGCAGAAGATAGCCCTAAGACTAGGCGGCGGGGGCCACCCGCGGGCGGCGGGGGCGAGGATAAGGCTACCACTATGGGTCAGGCTCGCCAGGATCCTTCTCGGAGGGAAGATCGTCTCGAGGTACGCGGCTGGAAAGGTTGCCAGGGCGGCCCTAGAGTCGGGGGTCTGCGCTTAACAGTCCCTCCCAGCCCGCGCAATAATACTTATACGTGTGCCGTCAATAGTAGGAAATAATTTGAACCTGCACTGTGAATCATAGATGTCGTGGAGAACGGGGGAGTTGAAAGTTTCCGCCAATACCGTGCACGGGACCGCTACGAGGAGGATGAGGCTGGGAGCACTGATAGTGCTAGCCATGGTTTTGCTAGCCTTTATTCTACCCCAGACGCTAGCCGCGAGCATCCCGACAGTGTATGAGAGGCATCCTCCCCGCCTCCAGGAGTCCCCGGTGGTCTACGCTGGGTCCTGGTTCGCCAGCGATGATGCGCAAGGTTTTATGGCAATAACTGCGGCTAACGTGGTCGTGCTGACGTTAGAAGTCTTCTACGAGGAGTATCCTGGGGCGCTGGGAGCCCCGCTGACAGCTAAAATATCTACTGGTAATACTGCTGCTCCTAACGTTCAAGTATCCTACTATTATGGTAACGTGTACCTCGCAACGATCACCGTCACCATAGGTACCACCAGTAATGGCAGCCTGCTGCTCGAAGTGTCCAGTTTGAACGTTAACGGTAACCTCCCCTCCAATCTCACATGGCTAAAGGAGCCGCGCATCTCCATGGTGAGGATCCACAAGCTAGGAGTCGACCTCTCCAACATCACCCTCTACCTGGGAGAGATTATAGGCATATTGGGGCACCCCCAGCCTGTAGAGAAGGCGAACGCCACCGTGCTAGCTCCCGGCGTCACGCTCCTCTACTATGGGGATTATACTGGTAGGGCTGGGAGGGACCTCCTCAATGCTACCCTAGCCCTGCTACCCGTTATAGGGAATATCACGGTTGTACTCCCTAAGAGTATGATCCTCGCTGTACCGCTAGACAAGACCTACGGGAAGGACGCCGTGTCTCGAGCCCTGATAGGGGCGCTGGCCAATATATCGCAGGGCTTCCTGCTAGTGTTCCCAGTATGTACCGGCCTCGTACACGTCGACTACGCCCCGCCCTGTGCCGTTAACGTTAAACTCGCAAGTTGGAGTGAGGGGGAGACAGTGTCAGCCCCCCTCTATGCTATCCTGGTAGGCCTCGCCCTCTCCAAGAAGGTAGTCCTCCAGGTGGAGCCCACCGCTCTGGGCATTATAGGTAGGCCCTATAACGAGACCTTCTACCAGGACCCTATCCTGGAGGCCAGCAGTCCAACCATGTATAGTGCTTACGCCACGCTTGTGAGGGCAGGGCTCAACTCGCTGGGAAGCGCGGCTGGCGTGCAGGGCATACTTGGGAAGCCCGGGTCCCTGCTTGAAAGCCTGGCTGTCAACATAACCTCTGGGAACGAGACGAAAGCGCTCAAGGCGCTGGCGGAGGCGGAGAGCCTTCTAAGCCAGGGGAAGATATCGAAATCGGAGTACCAGGCGCTACTGGACCTTTATGCTAACGTTTATGGTTATGTTCCGAGCCAGTATGCTTTAAACGAGGATCAGGGTAATGCGACTGTTGTCGATCTTAACAGGATCCTGGAAAAAATCAATAATATTAACAGTAGAGAACTATATAGTACGCCCCAGACAGGCCTCCACCCAGGGCTCCCCAAAAAGCCTAAAACGGGACGCATTGGTAGCCTTATATCAGGCATCAGCAAAAACTTTAAGGCCAACACGAGACTA
>JALSOR010000039.1 GCA_026986415.1 Acidilobaceae archaeon | reverse complement strand
ATCGCCAAGAGTCTATCAGGACGTGTAATAGAGTTTGACGTACCCATCAGGGGCTGAGGTGGCAGGGGATGGCCGCGGAGGAAGATGTACTCTCTATACTCTCCAAGCCCTCAAGACTAGAGCTCTACAGCTCAGGGTTATCCGGCAGTGCCTGGCTACTATTTATTGGTGTTGCAGTAATCATTGGGAGCATCATCTACTATAATGTGGCTCCGGGAAACCCTTGGGGTGTAGTGCTGGGAGCATGGGGTTATAGGTGGGATACTTGGCTTCATAGGGTTCTACGCCTTGTCCGACGCGCTGAAGGTTGAGAGGCTGCGCCTAGCTGCCCATATGCTGAGAAACATAAGCTTACACTCAGTCCTAGCGTCCGAAAAGGGCAACAATGAAGCTCTAAGGCTAGTTAGCGAGATGGAGGCTAGGGAGAGGGGCTTCATAACCAGGACGTTCTCAGAGCGGCTGGAGTCGATGTCACCGGCGCTTTCATGGAGAGCACGCTGAAGGGCGTGGAGAAAGCGGCACAGCCGCCATACATACTAGTATATAGTAATGGTGTGCTTGACGCTCCATCGACCTTAGTCGCAAACGCCACTGCGAGAACCGCGGGTGCAGTAATATCGCTCTTTGCTTTCATACTGTTCGGCCTAATATTGCTAGTGATAGGCATGCTAATGAGGTCTATCTTCGTGTACACCACTGCGAGAACTCTGAAGAATCACGCAGAGATGGAAAATAGGGTAAGGAGGCTCCTCGACCTAGACCCAGTCCCAGCCAACGCCCCACGGGTAGGCGGCCTAATAGCATCGATAATCACGAGTGAGCTCTACCTATGATTATACGCTAGAAGCCTTACAGGCTCGATAGTCTCGCACATCGCACTAGAGTTTTTAACCACTAGTTATTCTCGCTCTGTATATGCCGTCCGTTATCGTGACATGCCTCTTGCCCCTGTAGACTCTCAGCTTCCTCTTCCGGGCCTCTTCTACTACCCTCTCTATGTCCCGGCACCTCAACTGTATGTAGGGCGGGTGGTAGTCTATCTTGAGGAGGTCTCCGGCCTCTATGGCCTCCCTCGTGTAGCCTACCGGCTCACACAGCTCCAGAAGGAAGCCCATATAGTCCGGTATAGCCAAGCCCTTGGCAAGCCTAACCATCTTCGGAGGACCGGGCGTCTTCATCTTAGACCCAGCCTCCTCATAAGTCTTCTAAACTCCCTTTCAAGCCCTGCCTGTCTCACCCTCTTGTAGAGGTACTCCTTGTCTAGCCTATGCCATGCCTGGTGGAGTATCCTTTTGAGGTCATCATAATCCTTCCTCTCGCCCGACATAAGCTTCAATACTACTATGTCCTCTAGACTCGGCAGGTAAATGTTTTCAACGAGCCTCCTACTCCTCCTCACGAATTCTTCGTCCAGCGTCAGCGGGGCATAGTTTATGTCCACGTGGATATCGTCCTCAACCAGGAGGCCCCACTTCCTCCACTGCACCTTAAACCCCCTGGAGCGCAGCTCCCTGGTTATGGCATCTCGTAGCTCGGGCGTGAAGGGCTTATCCACGACAGCATCCCAGTCCCGGGTCTCTCTCCCCAGCTGCACCCCATGAACAATGATACTCCGAGCACCTATAATGAAGACCCTCAGGCCAAGCCCAGCTAGAACCCTGGAGAGGAGGAGCAGGGTTGAATGAAGGCTGGTGGTCTTCCTATCCATGTCTTCATGAAAATCCTGTGGCAATCATCATCGCCACTTAACCAGTACTAGTATTGTTATGCCTAATGGCTATATTGCTGTCTTTAGCGTTGTGTCCTCCGGTATTAGCTGTTCCTGGGGTGGCTGGAGTGTATTCTCATGTGTAGTGTCCCCCGTACTCCAGTGTTGCCATGTTGTTCAGCCCCTCTATGCTTGCGTTGTATTCTGCTGGAGGGCTACACTGTATACGTCTAGGCCTATCTCTAGCCTCGACACGTAGCCGTACACCGCTATGGCCGTGTTGCCTATCCTCACAGTCTCGTTGACAGCATACACGGTTACGTTGGCCAGCGTGACGTTGGGCAGGGTTACGGAGATAGTGTCGAAGGGCTCCAGCCCTGGTGTTACGGTCTCATTTAGCCTGGGCGGCTCCGGGGGAGCTCAACCACACCCACGTAGTACTCCGATGTGTCGTCCGACACCCTGCTCTCCAGCAGACGGTTATCACCCGGGCCGGGGCGGTGCCGCCGCCTGCGTAGTTAACTGCTCATCAACAGCCACGCCGGAACCTTTATCCGCCTGGCATGGGACGCCGCCCTTACACGGCGGAGGTCCGTGGTTCAAATCCCCGCAGGCCCACCAATAAACGCACACAATATCGGCTTCCACGGCAATACCAAGAATAATGGGACAATGTAAGCTAATGTCGATTACCCTCTGGAGCAGTAGTAACACCCGGTGCCTTGAGAATGTCTGAGATAGAGGGTATTGTTAAGGGTGGCGTGATTATTACACTCAAACCAGTGTTGGTGCAGAGAAACTCTATTCATGCCTTAGATTTTTAAGGGAAGGTGAGGATGCTGAGGGACTCTTCGATCTATAAACAAGGAGATATTGTTATCCTAGAGCTCTCCTCCACAGACTTTCCTAGTATTTTATCTTGATAATCTCTAAATATATTTTTAGTATAAATATAGTTAGTGGGTTAATAAAGATATTGTAGGATAGGTTATGCTGCTTCTTCTACGGCCGATGTTATTATTATTGTGCCGCCGGCTTCTTCTATTTTCCTCTTGGCTGTCTCGCTGGCTTCGGGGACTATTACTTTCAGCTTCCTTGTTACTTTGCCCCTGCCTAGGAGCTTGTGGATGCCTAGCGAGGCTAGGTCGACTATTAGCATGCCGTTCTCGGTTCTGGCTTTGCCCTCTAGCTCCATCTTTAGGGCTAGGTCTTCTAGCTGGTCGAGGTTGATTGTTTCGGGCCGGTAGCCTACTCTTATTCTTGGGGGGTTGAACCCGTGTTTCCCGTACCATGTGGGAGCGTACTTTATTGTCCATGTCCATTCGTGTTTCCCGAGCCCGGCCGCGCCTTTACCTCCGTGGGCGCCGCTCTTCCGGTGTTGCCCTACGCGGCCCCAGCTCATGCTCCTTGTCCTGCCTCTCAGCTTTCTGACCTTCCTTCTACGTCTTACGACCATCTCCTACTGCACCTCCCTGCCTACTCTTCCCCGTCCGGGCATACCAGGCTAGAGCATCCGCCTTATTAGTTCGTTGATCGCGCTTCCCCGGTATCCGAGCTCGCCGTTGTTCGTGTAGTGCCTCTTGATTGTTTTCTTGAAGCCGCCGCGTGGCGGGTGGAGCCTGAAGAAGGGTTTTATCCCGGCCTCTTCCAGCTTGTGGTAGTGCAGCTCGCCGCTTAGCAGCTTGTCTGCCAGCTCGGGTATGCCACCGTATAGGCCTAGCTTCTCGGCCACCCACTGGTCTGTGAGCGGTTTATCGCCCACGATGCGGCCCCTCTTGTATAGCAGTTCTATTAGGGTTTCCCTGTCTATCTCGCCCCAAGTAGCCCAGTCCTGCACTTTGCGGAGCATACCCTCTATTCCGGGCAGACTATCATGGTATAGTGAAGCGGCAAACCGCCTCCTGAGCCTTAAAAGGTTGAGGGTTTTCTCAGTGTCGGGGCTCGCTCCCGACTCTCCCCTCAGCCTCACAACTATGTACAGCGCCACTGGTCTCGCACCTCCCATATTCTAGAGCTCACATGCATTTAGGGTTCCCGTGTGGTCAACCGCGGAACCAGTCTAGTGGTGTGACGAACTTGTATGTGTTCCTCAGCGCCAGATAGGTTGCCCTGGCGAAGTTGTAGCTGGTCCTTGTCTCCCCTTTTGTAAGGGTCCAAACATCGTGTATTCCCGCGAGTGCTAGGACTTTCTTCGCGACGTCTCCAGCTACAAGGCCCGTGCCTTTTGGAGCAGGTTTCAGTATTACCTCGACGCTCCCGCTCTTACCTCTAACGGTGTAGGGGACGCTGTGTGGCTCGCCGCACGTACACTCCCAGCTGCCGCAGCCCCTCCTTATAGGGACAATGTTGAGTTTCGCGTTTCTAGTGGCCTTCTCTATTGCGAACCTGAACTGGCGGGCTTTGCCCTTTCCGAGGCCTACATAGCCGTCCCTGTTACCTATGACTACGACAGCGCGGAACTTGGTTATCCTGCCGGCGTCGGTCATTTTCTGTACTATGCCGACATCTATTACCTCGTGCTCTAGATTGGGGAGTAGTACGTCTACTATTTCGGGCTCTAGTATGGGGAGGTTCTGGCGGAATATCTCGTCTATACTTGTTATCCTCCCCTCCTTCACGAGCCTGCCTACACGCGTCCTGGGAACCCACTCCTCGATCGTGGTACTCGTATACGACACCGCATTTCACCCCCTCTAGGCCTGCGGGCTGTCTCCCCTAGCCGCGAACGACGCCTCGATCCGGACCCGCGTCTCGTCGAAGTGCGCTGGGAGATCCTCGGGCTTCAATCCCCTCTTCAGGTAGTCGGCAAACTGCCTCTTATAGAAATCAGGGTTCTCCTCTGCAAGGGTCTTGGCCCACTCAGCGATGTGCTCGCCCCTAATCCTATCCTCTGAGGGGAGTATTTCTTCGCTGTGAGGTATCTCGAGTCCAGCGTCAAGCGCGCCTTTGAGTGCGGCGAACACGCGCGCGCCTTTTATCGGCTCGTGGAGGCCGATGTCTAGAACGGCCTCTTCGACACCCTTCTCCTTGGCCCGTAGACCTGCTAGGAGGCCTGTCAAGTAGGCGGCCGGCGTGTTACCGGTACCACCATTCCAGCCGTACTTCTTGACAAGCTCTCTACTATGCGCTGCAGCTATTATCTTGTCGCCCTCGATAGCAGGGACCGCGACCTGGACTATAATATACTTGTTACTCTTCCTCACCACAAGCCTCGGCTTTCCAGACTTTATCAGTTTAAGCCTCTTATAATAGTTGGTTTTACCCTCCCTCCTCCTACGCCATGGAACCCTATATCTTGGACCGTGACCCATTACTGCTCACCTTTAATTATTCCCTCCTCGACCATGTGTCTTCTAAGGTCTGCGAGGCTCTTGAACGCGCCACCCTTCGCGAGCCTGTAAAGCCTCCTGTAGGTGTGCCTGTCTATAACCTCGTGGTCCCTCAGCCATCTCAGATACCGGCGCATTTTCCTTATCTTGTAGACCCACTCCTCCTTAGGGTCAGCCCTAGCAGTCTCCTTACCCTTCCTTTTACCATAGCCGCGTCTGCGGCCCTTCCTCCTCTGAATATGCCGTTTAAGCCACCTGTTACTGTTGCCCTTCTTAGGCCTAACCCTGATTAGCCCCCTCTTGATCAGCATTTCAACGTCTTTCCTAACAACTGCCTCCGAGATCTCATCCGCGTATTCAGGGTCGGGGTTTATCCAGATCCTACTCTCCCCTACACCCAGTATGTCCGCGGCGAGCCTCCTCTGTATTCTATAGTCCATTCTAGTCCGACCCCCACCCGTCTAGTCTAAGGGTTTGCCACCCTAAAACCTCTCTGCTCCGCGGCCTCGACAATAGCGAGTTTTTTCTTGAGCCCGACAGTCGAGGCAACCACGACAATGTGCTTTGCAGGGTCCAGATTTTCCAGGTCTTTAACGTTGAATACCCGTACCGGGACGAGCCCGCTAGGGTGGAGTCCCCGTATGCTCTTCTCAGTCCTATATCCCACTTTAACTATGGGCGGGTATCCTTTGAGCTGCAGCCTCATCTTATTGTCGATACCCTTAGGCTTCCTCCAGTACTCTCTACGCTCGAATTTCCAGAACCTCCACGACAGGTAGCGGCGGAACACGGGCTTGTTTCTTCTCGCGGCAAGCTTCTTCCTGAGCCTGGCCTTAGCCTTCAACGTGGCCCTTACAGCTTCTCGGGAGCTCACTGCTCTGCCACCCCCTTCTCGTATATGTATATCCCGTCCATGAACTTCCTCCTGTCCTTGTCTTTAATCTTAGTTGCGAATTCAATGTTGGCCGCTGTCTGGCCTACTTTTTCAATGTCTATCCCTTCAACAATAACATCATTATTTTTCTTGTCGACGGTAACCTTCACTCCGGGCAGTATTTTAGCGATCCGGGGCGCCTTCTCGCCTAGGAAGTTGCTGATTACGACCTTGTCGCCCTCAACTTTAACGTTCATTGGGAAGTGGCTGTAGATTATTTTAAGCTTGTACTTGTAACCCTTGGTCACGCCGGTAATCATATTCCTAATATGGGCCGCAAGGGTTCCAACGACAGCTCTCTTTCTAGCATCGGCGAAGAAGGCCTCTATTATGACGGTGTTATCCTCTTTCCTCATTAGGACCCCCTTAACAAGGGGGAGCTCCCTGGTAACCTCCCCCTTAGGACCCTTAACCGTCACCCTATTACCATCAATCTCTACACTGACACCTTCAGGGATCTCTACCGTTTTTATCACATGTACATCCTTAGCCATCCTAGCTCCACCTACCCTCTATGCACAGCACCCTCAAATGGCTATTAATATCCTCCCGTCGCACCCGCTCGAGGCGTAATACCCCAGTCACACTAGAAAAATGTCGGGCATAAAAGGATTGTACAGCCCGTCTAGCCGTTCTGCAAGGTAGGAAGCGAGAAAGAAGGTAGGGAAAAGCCTAGTACACGTAGGCTATAACGAAACCGCCTATTTTCTTCTCTAACGCCTCTCGGTGAGACATCACGCCCTGGCTGGTAGTCAATATTAGTATTCCAATATCCCTGCTGGCAAGATACTTTCTTAGGGACTCCGGTAGCCTGCTTAGATCCTTGTAGCTGATAGGTATCCTGGGCTTCACGACTCCGGTCTTGTTTATGCGGCCTAGAAGCTGTACCTTGAACTTCCCCCATCTGCCATCGTCGATATACTCGAACTCGCCAATATATCCTTCTCTCTGGAGGACTTGTAGGACAGCGGCGATCAGCTTGCTAGCGGGCATAATTATTGTTTCAGAGTGGCCTCTAGCCTCAGCATTCTGAATTGTTGCTAGAGCGTTAGCCAGAGTGTCGAGCATGACCATTTCCCTTTCACCCCCATTCTTCACCGGTATTTCTCGAAACCTATACTATATGCTATCTCCCTGAAGCACTGCCTGCACAGGTACAAGCCGTACTTCTGTATGACAGCATCCCTAGTACCGCACCTCATACAGCGCTGTGCTCCTCTCCCCATTCGTTTGGGTTTCGGTGGTCTTACCTTGCCCATCCTGCCTGCACCCCCGTTTATTCGAATTTAACTCCGAACATCTGGTTTAATAGCACCATGGTCTCCTCCGGCGTGACCCGGTGGCGGAGCGGTATGTGCTGTTTTCTTGCACGCTTCCTCCTTGTAATCCTATAGCCGGGCCTTTCTATTGTCAGAATAACGTCCATGCCAAGTATTCCTATCTCAGGGTCGTACTTGACTCCCGGTATGAGTATGTGCTCTTCGATGCCGAAAGCGAAGTTGCCGAACTGGTCGATACTGCTGGCCTTAGCCTTATACCCGACAGCCTCGAACGCCTTCTTCAGGAAGGCGACCGCCTTATCCTTTCTCAGGGTGACCATTACAGCGATGTTCTCTCCCTTCCTCACACCGAACGCCCTAATAGTCCTTTTAGCCCTCCTGAAAACCGGCTTCTGGCCTGTTATCTCTTCTAGCACCTGGGCTGCTTTTCTCAGCCTCTCACCGCCATAGCCTAGGGCGATGTTTACTGTGACCTTTGCTATTCTAGGCTTCCTCATGGGATGCTCTTCCCAGTCCTTCAGTATTCTCGATACCTCCTCTGGGGGTATCGGTAGGCTCACTTCCATACACCCTCCGGTAGAGTAATGACTGGCTTGTCGTCGCCGATAATAAATACGTAGTCCAGACTGGTCTGGAAGGTAGTACCGTCAGCGCTCTCAAGGGTTACGAGAGACCTCTTACGCCCCCAGCCCTTCTGCACGTCTATTATTCTCCCGGTCTTGCCGACGTTCTTACCGCCAACTATTATAGCGAGCTTACCCTTATCGAACCTGAGGACGTCCTTTATCTGCTGGTCAGGCAGTGTTATTATTAGAGTGTCCATAGTCTTGTAGATATCCTCCTTGGGGTTCCTGGGATCCTCCACTCTCACCAGAATGTTCCTGCCGTCGAACATGTTAAGCTGGATATGGCCTCCCCTAACGGTGGTCTTATTCTCGATCCTGTCGGGCTTGAAGGAAGCCTCCTCCCTGGTTATAGGCTGGAGGTAGAAGAACTTGGTCGGATACGGCACTAGCCTGTAGTATTCGCCTGTGGCCGGTATTTCTATGACATCCATGAACCCTACCGGGTATTTGTAGTCTTTCCTTACGCGGCCGTCAACCTTGAACTGGCCCTCGCTAATTATCTTCCTAGCCTCCCTCCCCGTCTTGGCGAGTTTCAGAACGTCCCTCACGATCACTAGCAGGGGAACGCTACGCTCTAACGGATGAGGCCCGGGCCTCGGCCTGACAGCCCACTTCCTCTCTTTCCTATGGACAGGCCAGAACTCAGGAGCCGCTAGACGCTTAAGCCTCCTCTGACCACCCATTCTCGCCATAACATATCACCCCAATTATGCTTCGGCCTGCTCGGCCTTGGTAGCTGCGGGTTCTCCCTCTTCTACGGTCTCTGTAGCGGCCTCGATCTTACCGCCTTTCCTCCTCTCTATGATCTCCCTCCTCCGCTTGTCCGAGAGGTTCAACTGTACTATCATAACGTTTGACGGGTGTATTGGCCTGAAGACCGGGGTTTTATCGGCCTTCTCTATGGTCACACCGTCAATAAAGAGTGCCAGCCGTTTGACGTCGACCCTGGCAACAGTGCCTTCTTTACCTTTAAAGTCGCCGCGCATTATCCTAACCTTGTCGCCCTTCCTAACGGGTAACCGTTTAACGCCGTATCTCTCCCTCAGCTCGGGGCTGAGGGGGGCGCTTAACAGTTTCTGCCTGGCATGGAGAGGAGCGTTAAAATACGCCTTCCTCTGCTTTCTGGGCTGCCTGCTCTCGGATAGCCTGGGCATTGCCATTCACACCCCCTAGATTATGATTGTCGCGAGCTTCGAGACCCTGGGCCACCTCTCCGCGGCCTCGCGAGCGATAGGACCGCGGATCTCGCTCCCCTTCGGTGTTCCGTCGGCGCTTACAATGACGACGGCATTATCCTCGAAGGAGACCCATGTACCGTCCGGCCTTTTGAACGGCCTCCTCTGCCTAACAACTACGGCGTAGACTATCTGCTTTCTCATTTGCGGCGTGCCCTTCTTCACAGTCGCGACAACCAGGTCGCCCACCGTGGCTCTTGGAAGCCTGCGAAGCCTCGTTTTAACGTAGGGAACGTTGATAATCATTACCTCCCTGGCTCCACTATTATCTGCCACCTTAACATAGCTGCCTACCTGGAGGCCCGCGCTTAGACCCTTCCTGCTTTCAACAGCACCATACTTCTTCTTTTTAGGCATACTATTCGTCCCCCCACCAACGTATTACCCAGGTAGAGGTTTATGTAGTCTTCTTAACGCCTAGAACGACGAATTTAACGGTCTTAGATATGGGCCTGGTCTCGCCTATGACAACCGTATCCCCAGGCTTCACCTCTATGCAGTCGGGTAGGTGTGCTGCTATCTTCTTGCTCCTCCTCTCATACCTCTTATACTTGTGATCGAAGTGTATGTAGGTGTGCCTGATTATCGCGAGACGCTTAGCCCTCACCTTCTCTACTGTTCCCTCTAGCAGTATTCCTCTAACACGGAGACTCCCATGCCAGGGACAGTTTGGGTCCTCGCAGGTCTTCTCCGGAGGCTCTACTCCAGGTATCTTGAGATTCTTCACCGCTTTAGGCTTAGGCATACCGCATTCTACCTCCGCATCCTTCTAGCCCGCCGGGCTCTAGCCGCCGGATCCCCTATAATAAGATCTCCCTCAACTAAAACTTTGTCCCCCGAGGGGAGAGTGAAACGGAAGAGGCCTCCACTCTTAAGCATGGTAATCGTTCTCCCGTTCGACCTAACTTTAAGGGTTCTCGACCCCTCCCATACAATCGTGCCGTGGAGGCCTACGAGAGAAGGGTCTGGATGTCGGACGACTTCTACCTCTAACCCTATGAGCTCATGGAAAAATATGTTCTGCGGGTCGTGTTTCAACGCTTAATACCCAGCTCTTCCTCCCTGTTTATCGTTAATATCCTGGCTATGTTCCTCTTCAGCTCTCTCAGCCTGCCCGGGTTCTCGAGCCTCCCGGTGGCCGCGTTATGTCTTAGAATTACGAGTTCCGTCTCGAACTCTTTGAGGAGTTTTTCTCTCTCCTCTCTGCTCATCTTCCTTAGCTCTTCAGGCCTAACCTTATGCTTCGCCACCTTCGGTCACCTCCGCTTCTGCAGCTTCCTCTACGAGCTCCTGGACCTCTCCTGGGAGTGCTTCCTCCTCTTTCTCCTCTCGTAGATGCTGGACTAGCTCTCCTACCTCTTCCTCGCTCTTTATCCTAACATAGTCTCCCGGCTTGCCGGGTTTGGCGATTATAACCTCGACGCCTATGATTCCTTTAGGTAGTTTCGCGTGGGCGACGGCCCTGTCGACCAGCTCGTCTACTATGTGTCCCGCCTTATAGACCTTGCCTGCACGGTACTTCTCGAACCTGGCCCTCTCGCTGGTGAGCTTCCCGCTAATAGTTATCTCGACTCCGACAGCCCCGCTGGCCATTATCCTTCTAAGAGCTGCAAACGCGACTCTCCTGAAATGATAGCCGCGCTCGATGCTTCTAGCAATCCTGAACGCTTGAACCCTAGCATCGAGCTCTGGATTGTCGGGCTGGCTTACTGTTATCTGTACTCCTTGCAGGCCGAAGACCTTGTCGAAAATGCTCTGGAGGCGGCGGATCGTGCTGCCTTTCCTTCCGATTATGAGCGCGGGCCGCTCAGCGAAGATGTGAACCCTGCTTCCCAGGCCCGACTGTACGACTATCACGCCGCTGTATCCTGCCTCGTAAAAGTTCTGGGCTAGGTACTCGTCTATCATTGTTGTCAGGATGCCCTGCCTTATGAAATGTTTCTTTATCCTTCCCATCCTAGCCCACCTCCATAACAGCTATCTCGACGTGGGAGTGAACCCTGTACTTGGGGCTGGCCCTTCCATAGGCTCTAGGCATCCAGCGTTTCAGCGTTATCCCCTTGTGTACTGCGACCGCAATTATTTTTAGATTGTCGAGGTCTAGGTTTTTCACCTCCGCATTGTTCTCAACGTTCTTCAGGAGTTTGAGCATGTACTTGGCCGCTTTAACAGGATAGCGTCCAGCAGGCCAGCCCCACCTGTCCGCCAGCCCCCTCCGGTGCGCCTGCTTACCATGGGCGTGGCGGAAGGGGACCGCCTCCTTCTGGGCTATAACCCTCTCAAGGAATTTCTCCGCCTGGTTTAGCTTCATGCCTTTGATTGCCTCTGCAACCTCTCTCATAACCTTGGGATGTACTGGGACATCCCATATCATTGCCTTCGCGATTTTAGACTCATCGCGGAACTTGAAACTATACTTCCACGTGGGCATACGGTTCACCCCCTACTACTTAGATGCCACGTGCAGGCTGCTCCTGGTCGCCTTCAGCCCGGGCTCTCCGTGCTGGACTATCTTTGTCGTGTGGCTGAACTCTCCAAGATAGTGGCCTATCATCTCAGGGACGATTCTCACGGGTACAAACTCCTTACCGTTATAGACTGCTATTGTAAGTCCGACCATCTCGGGCAGTATTACGAGGTCTCTCACATGGGTCCTAATAACAGGGCCACGCTTACCCTTCGATTTCAAGCCCTGCCTTCTAACCTTACGTATCTTAAGTAGAAGTCTTTTCTGGGCTGGGGTAAACCCTCTAAGAAGGCTCCTCCTCTGTCTCGACGGGAGAAGTTTCACGAACTCGTCTAGCGGCATCTCGATTAGCTCTTCCAGGCTCTTACCTCTGTACTTGAACTTCTTCCACTCTGGCGGGATCTCTATGTTAGCCACTCCCTATCTCCCCTCCTCGACACTATCAGTGTCCTCCTTATAAGTACGTTCTGTTCCCCCGTAATACTCCATGCAGGTATCAATGATAGTACCTGTCAGCCGACTATAAATCGTGCGATCCTACGCGCAGCTTCCCTGGGACTGGTAGCCCTAACAATCTTTGCCCCTAGAGATTCGAGGATCAGGCTCAACTCGCGATTATAGGATGGAGGAACAACTATCGTGAGCTTATAGCCCCTACCCAGCAAGTCTTTAACAACGGTCGGCACAGGCTCGTCTTTCACTGTCTGGTAGAGATCGGAGACTAGCACGATCCTTCTAGGGCCGCCCGACGCCGCCCTGAGAGCGCTGGAAATGTTGGTTCTCCCCTCGAATTCGAGCGACAATAGGAGCTCGGCAAGACTATTCTTCGATGGGGCCCTCTCCACGATTACCGTGTCATGGTTGAAAGCGATAAGCCTGGAAATGTTATTGTGGAACGCGCCTGCCACGAGTAAGGCCCATTCAGCGTAGGAGAACATTGACGAGCTAGTATCGAGGACGAGAGCCAGCCTGCCGGACTTGAGCTTTTCCTCGTAAACTGTAGGTGGCTGGGAGAACCTTATGCTCCTATAGATCGTCTCGCGGACAAGCATTCTACCTCTTCTAGCCGTAGTTTTCCTCTTAACAGGCAACGGTACGATGCCAGATTTCTCAGCGAACCTGTGAAGGAGTGAGGCGAGCGTTGAGATTATGATACGCCTCTCCTCTTCGGATCCCGATTTAGAATAAAGGTTTCTAGCCAGAACTATAGCAGGCTCATAATCCAGCGCGGAGAGGACCCTCCTCAGCACGAAACCATTAATACTGGAGGTAAGAGACTCTACCCATGATACAACTTGCTGTGCGTGTCTGGAGGCTAACGCGATACTCCTCTTATCTAGCGAGCCACCAATACTGTCTGCCGCGGTCTCCAAGAGCTTCCGCGCCTTGCTAGAATAGTAGTATGCGGCGTCAGCATGGGCCGGATCCAGAGTTTCACTGTACAGTCTAGCCTCCCTAAGGGCCTTGGCCGCGTTAACAGCGGCTTCAAAAAGCATCCTTTCCCTGGCATCTAGCTGTCGAGGGGCCCGGGCCTTCCATAGATATTCTAGGGGCAGGCTTGCTGCCAGCCGTACAGCATCCTCCGGGCTGAGAAGCTTAGTATACTTCCCGACTATCTCGGCACCCTTCTCTGGGCCCGAGTTTAGAGCCGCGCTCCTAACAATGCTAGACCCTGCCTTCCTATCGGTAAGGCCGCTCTCTATAAGGCCCTCCCATATGTGGCTGTCGCGGACACCAGCAGCCTCCAACAGTTTTGCTATCTCTCCAGGGTTTCTCACTTTCCCCCCGCTTCTAATCCTCTCCTTTAGCTCCTCTGTCACCGCGTCTAGCAGTTTCCGGTCGTTTTTCTTCAGGGCTGACCGTCCTATTCTCAGGAGAGTCTTCTCGTCTGTCCGTTTCAAGGCTTCAGCGTCTATCCCTATCCTAGATTCTGCTCTCAGCAGGATGGAGTCTCTATTTTTTGGTGCGGTCGACCTGGCCGCTTCTAAAAGGTCTTTGAAACCTTGGGAGCCCAGCTTTTCTGCTATCATTTCTATTTCGCTGGGGCTTGCCACCCTCCTCTCTCCATGCCTCTTTTTTAATACTCCTGTCGCTTCTAGAATTGCTATAATATTTTTTATTTGTCTTTTTTCTCTTCGGGAGGATCTCCTGGTTAGGTCTCGGATTGAGACCTTGGATCCCGGGCGTAGCTCTAGGGCTTTCAGGTAATTAGCTATTTCTTGTCTTATATTTTCAATATTTTCTTTATTATTAATAAAAAATTTATTTAATAAATCAATTTTTATATTAAATAAATTTGATAGAACATAGAGGGCCTCATCTAGATCAATGCTGCCGCCCCTAAGGATCACGTAATCCCTCAACACGCTTCCTGCGAGCACAAGGTCAGAGGGGG
>JALSOR010000038.1 GCA_026986415.1 Acidilobaceae archaeon | reverse complement strand
CTCGCACCATTATCCTTGAGGGGTTCAGGGTCTATGGCGGCCGCGGGCTCCCCCCTCATTGTGAGGAAGGCGTAGGCTACTGTTACTATGAGGAATACTATTGTGAGGAGGGGGAAGCTCCCGGGCGCGCCACGCCACCATATGAAGTCTGTGAACTCGTATCCTGCGACCGCGTGGAGGAGCTGTGGCGGCAGGTCTCCCATTAGCATGGCGGTCCCCATGAAGTTGGCGCTGAACCCTACTAGGAGTACTGCGAGTACCGGGTCTGCCTTGGCCTTCTCCGCCAGGTCGAGGGCTAGGGCGCCGAAGAGGAGTATTACTAGCACGTTGTCGACGAGTATGCTTAGGAAGCCCGCCGTGAGGGCCAACAGCACTATGAGCATCCTATAGCTCCTCGTAACCCGTAGCAGCCTCGAGACTACAGCGTCCGCCAGCCCGCCGCGCACCATGTAGGCCGTTATTATCCACATGCCCAGCAGTATGGCCATAACGTCCCAGTCCACCGCCCTGAAAGCCCTGCCCGCAGTGTACCCCGGGATGAGGGCTACCATGACTACTGCTCCTGCCAGGGCGGCGGCGACCTCGTCCACGCGGCGGAGCACTATGGCGAGCACTACTAGCGTGAAGACCAGTCCTCCCACCAGGCTTGGAGTGTATAGCATGAGCCTGCCAGCCCCTCCAGACTGCTAGTCTCGTCCTTCCATGCCGCAGATACTGGCGCCCCGCTCCTCTATTAGCCTGGCTATGAGGCTCCTCAGCCTTCTCGGGTCGACGGCGCGCCTGCCAAGCCTCCTTATCACGCGGCCCACGAGGTAGTTCAGGGCTTTCTCCTCGCCGTCGAGATAGTCGCACACCGCCCCCCGCTCGGCGGCTAGAACCTCAAGTATGAGGCTCTCATCAACACGGGCCTTCTCCGGTAGTAGCTCTTCCAGGCTGGCCGAGGGGTTCACGGCTAGCCTGGGGAGTATGAGGCCCTTGACAGTATCGTAGGGTATCTCCCCCTTCTCTACCATGGCTACCAGGCGTGTAATGGTTGTGGGCGGGGGGAGGCTGCCTGGACTGTAGGGGTCCCTGCCGGCCCTCTGGAGGGCGCCTTTAAGGTCTACTCCTAGGAGGCGGGCTAGGAGCCTCTTGTCCGCGGCGTGGCCTCTCGTTTCAAGGTATAGGCGTGCGATGCTGGGTGTTGAAGCTATGCTCCATGCCTGTTCTCTCGTGGCGCCGTCCTCCTCTAGTGTGGCTAGGACTTCTCCCGGTGTTAGTGCTAGGAGTCTTCTAGCCTTTGCGAGGAGGGCTCCCCCTATCGGTACCGGGGGGAGGTCCGGGTCTGGGATGTAGAGGTATTCTTCCTCCTCCTCCTTGTGGCGTAATGGTCTCGTGACCCCCCGGGCGCTGTCCCAGTGGCGTGTCTCCCTCTCCACGCGCCCCCCATGCTCCACTATCTTCCCCTGGCGTAGGAGCTCGTACCTTATAGCCCTCTCAACGTCGAGGGTGCTACCGATATTCTTCACCTCGACCCTCTCACCGCCGGGAACACTAATGTTGGCGTCAACCCTGAACGCCCCCTCCAGCCTCGGGTTGACCGCGCCGAGGTATTCCAGGGTGAGGAGGAGGTACTCAACCATAGCCCTCGCATCCCTCGGCCCCCTAAGGTCGGGCTCGGTCACGATCTCGAGCAGGGGGACCCCGCTCCGGTTATAGTCCACCATTACCACGGGGCTCCCGAGAATCCCACCCCTAAGATAGCTGCTCCTCCCCGGGTCCTCCTCCAGGTTTATCCTCCTAATCCTCACACTCCTCCACTCCCACCCCGCAGGGTCGAGATACTTGAACGTCCCCCCAAGACACACCGGGGCGCCATGCGCGCCCTCATACTCGGTTATCTGGTAGTTCTTGGGGAGGTCCGGGTAGAAGTAGTGCTTCCTCGTGAACACTACCGCCGGGGGTAGACGGCAGCCGAGCTGGAGGCTCGCGGCGACAGCATAAACCACGGGGCCCTCCTGGGGGACCGGGAGCGCGCCCGGCTGGCCGAGGCATACGGGGCACACGTTAGTGTTAGCCGGAAGCCCGCGGTAGTTGCTCTTACACCCGCAGAACAGTTTCGTCCCCGCCTCTGTCAGCTGCACATGTATCTCCAAGCCTATCATATGCTCACCCCTCCACGGGGACCTTCATGTACGCTCCAGCCTCCAGCTCGAATAGGAGGCCCGCCCTCAGGAGGTGCTCCTCCCCTAGCGGGGCGCCCATGAGCTGCACCCCCACCGGTAGGCCCCCGGCCCTGCCGGCTGGCAGGGCGAGCGCGGGTATTCCTGCGAGGTTTGCTGTTACTGTCATAACGTCTAGGGCGTAGAGCTTGAGGGGGTCGCTAAGCCTCTCCCCCAGCCTCGGGGGGAGGACCGGGCTGGCAGGGGTGACCACTAGGCACTTCCGGGTTAGCCTGAGCATCTCGTCCCTTATCCTCCGCCTCAGCCTTGTCGCCGCGATATAGTACATGTCCCTGTAGCCGACGCTCAGGACGTAGGCGCCCATGAAGATCCTCCTCTTAACCTCCGGCCCGAAACATTTCGACCTTGTCTCCACGACTAGCTCCTCCCAGCTCCTAGCATCCCTCGCCCGGCAGGGGGTGTAGCTCCCATCGTACCTTGCAAGGTTGCTTGCGGCCTCGGCGAAGGCTATCGTGTAATAGGCTGGGAGGGCGTGTCTCAGTATGGGCACTCGTACCCGCTCGATACTGGCCCCCTGCCAGTCCAGCTTTGAGAGGAGGTCCTCCACTACCCTTGCAACTGTTGGGTCGGCTGCCGCCAGGAGCTCCTCCGGCACGCAGAGTTTGAGGCTCCCCGGCTCCGCTGGGCCCTGGCGGGCGAGCCTTTCCGCGAGCCCCTCCCACCTGTGGTTGAGCGTGGTGCTATCCCTCGGGTCGTAACCGCTAATGACCTCGAACAGGAGAGCCACATCTATAACGCGCCGAGCCATAGGGCTTACCTGCTCCAAACTGTTAGCGTAAGGGATCAAACCATACCTGCTCACCGCCCCATAAGTGGGCTTCAAAGCCGCAGTCCCAGTATAAGCCGCGGGAAGCCTCACACTCCCCCCAGTATCACTACCCAGAGCCAAGTCCGCACCGCCATAAGCCAGGACAGCCGCGCTCCCCCCACTACTCCCCCCGGGAACACGGTCCAAACACAACGGGTTCCTCGTAGGCCCGTAAGCGCTCAACTCCGTAGTACTACCCATAGCAAACTCGTCCAGATTAGTCTTCCCAATAACCGCCCCACCAGCAGAAACCACACGCTCCACACTAGTAGCAGTAAACCCTGGCCGGTAACCCTCAAGCATCCTACTCCCAGCAGTAGCAGGAAACCCCTCAACAATAATGTTATCCTTAACAGCAACAACAAGACCAGAAAGAGGCCCCCCACGCTCCAAACCAGCCCTCACAACACCCAGAAAACCATCAAACCCCCTCAGGGAGAGAAACCCCCTCACACGATCCTCCCAAGAACGCACACGCCCATAAACACGAGCAGCACGCTCAACACCATCAACAACACCCTCACGCACAAGACGCGCAACAAGAAAACCAGAACCCTCAACCCACTCCTCCAACCAAAACCCCCACCAAAACCACACACCACCAAACACAAAATAAAAACACCCCTCCCCAACCAAAACCCAAAACAATCGTTTAGAAGTG
>JALSOR010000037.1 GCA_026986415.1 Acidilobaceae archaeon | reverse complement strand
GGTGCCCGTAATATTAGTATCCCGGCATTATTAATGCTGTTACGGTCTTAGAATGGGGTCTTCCAGTATTATCGCGCCTACTGGGGTGTGAGGGTTTGGGCTCATACTATAAGGGGAGCTATGACGTTGCTATCGTGGGCGGTGGCGTGAACGGTCTCGCCGCGGCCAACGTGCTGGCCCGGTACGGGCTGAGAGTGGCGTTGTTCGAGCAGAACCCGTGGCCGGGCGGGCTTGCAGGCTATGTGCCGGGCATAGCTTCGAGCCTCTACGCTTACGCTTATGGTCTCGTACCGCGCGAGGTCGAAGCCCTGCTCGGCCTCCGGGGGAGACTCCGCCTCCACAGGCCCAACCCTTCATGGGTCGCCCTCGACAGGAATAGTGGTGTGGCGTTCGAGTGGTGGAGGGACGAGCAGGGGCTCGAGGAGGAGGCTGTGGAGCAGGGGCTCGAAGGGCTCCCCCACCTGGTAAGACTGGCGGTAAGATTCATCTCCTGCCTCAAGAAGGGTGGCGGGTACTATACTGTGAGCCCTCCGAGCAGGGACGAGGCGGCAGGCATTGTTGACACGTGTGATCCCGAGGCTGCAGTGTTCGCTGAGAGGACCGGCTCAGCAATACTCTCAGAATACCTCCCTAGGAGCGCCTGGGATCTGGTAGCTTATCCCAGCATGCTGTCTAGTAACGGTTACAGCCTCGCATACTACCTGCAGAACTGGAACGTCTGGGACCAGCCCCTTCCCGGTATGGGGGCTGTGGGGGAGGCTCTTCTGGAGAGTGCTGTGAGCCTCGGAGTGGAGGCCCATATGGGCGCGCGTGTCGCCAGGGTTATTGTCGAGAATGGCAGGGCGTCCGGCGTGGTTCTAAGCGGCGGGTCAAGGGTCCGGGCTAGGGCGGTGCTGCTGTCCGTCCCCCTACCCCTAATCCCTAGGCTTGCCGGGGAGGACCTCTTCTCCGAGCATGATCTCCGGGTTATCCGGAGGATCGCCAGTAGAAGGCTGGATCTGTACCGGGTGGACTATGTTCTCAGGGCCAGGCCCAGCCCTCCGAGGAGGAGGGGCTGGGAGGGGACCCCAATATACGTTTTCTGGTCGCAGGGTAGGGGAGGCGAGTACACGTATCCGTGTCTTACTAGTGGTGGGAGCGTCTGTATCGTCCAAGCCAGTGGTAGGCCCGGTGTTGGACCGTCGGAGCCCCCACCGCCCGGATCGTGCTGGGACGATATAGTTCTCGCAAACGTCAGGGGGCCTGGGAGCCAGGAGGCGTGCTGCGGCAACCCTAACGGGCACCCAGACCATGTGCCAATGGTGGACCCCCACCTCTACAATAGAAGGCCTCTCGACGGGTGGGGAGACTACAGGGTTCCAGGCGTGGAAGGCCTCTACCATGGTAGCAGTAGCAGTTATCCTGGAGGGGAAGTCAACCTTGTCGCCGGGATTAACGCCGCGCTCCGAGTAATGCTTGACCATGGTATGGAGAGCAGTGTTAAGGAGGTTCTAGGGTTTCTGGGGAAAGAGGCTGGGGTATAATGCGGGCCTTGGAGTGGTAGGAGGACGGAGGGAAGGGATCCTCCTACTTCTCCTCCACGGTCGCGCCCGCGAGGCCGCCCGTGGGGGCGGAGACCGAGTCGAGGCTTGGTATGTCGGGGAACTGCTGTTTGATCCTCTGCTCTGCGACGAGGCTGGCGTCCTTGAGTATCTTTGCCGCCTCCTCGCTTACCACGTTGGTGTTGAGCATGTCTGGTACTGCGGCTACGGTCTGCATCATTGTGAGCTGCAGGGTCTCGTCCACCTCCATGAGCTCTGTGAACACGTCCGGCATCATGCCCTTCAGGTAGCCTGCGACCTGTTTTAGCGCGACCACTGCTGGGGCCAGGTTAGCGTGCATGTCCCCTACTATGACGGCGGTCTCGAGCCTTATCTTGACCTTCTCGAGCGCGTACCTCACGGTGAGTATTATCTTGGCCATCTTCCTTATCTCTGCCAGCTCGCCCGCGAACATTGCGGCCTTGGTCTTGTCACCCTCTATGAGGCTGTTAACGGTCTTCTCGAAGAGCTGCTTGTCGTAGCTCTGGAGTTTGGCCATGCTGTAGTCGAGCCTGTTGATCTGGTTTGTTATCTTGTACACGGCGCTTATGATCTGCTGTTTTATGGGGCCCGGCGGGCTTACGAACTCGCGGAACTTCTTGCCTATAGTGTTCCTCCTGGGGTTCTTGTTCCACTGGGCCGCCCATTTCTCGAATCCGGACATTACAGTGCTCACCGGTACTGTATAGTATGTTGCTGCTGGAGGTATGGCGTGGTGGGCCCGGTATGATCCGGTTGACCCGTTAAATAAGCGGTATTGCCGGATTAACACTATAGAGCGGGTGTAAGGGTTGACGCTTCACCTAGAGGATGTCGCCCACTCTATAGGGCGAGAGGTGTACGACGAGTACGGCAGGATAATAGGGGTGCTCACCAGCTTTTCCAGCAATGTTGAGGGCGAAATCGAGTATATCGAGGTCAAAATAGCCGACCTCACACTGAAAAGGATAGACGGCGGGAGGGTGAAGGTAAGAGACGGGAAGCTAGTAGCCGTGCCGGAATGGAAGCACAAGGCGACCAGGATCATAGCAGCCCTCGACAGGGCCTACAGGAGGAGGAAGGCCCTCGAAGGGATAAGCGCCGGTGACATACCAGCAGAGGTCGTGGAAAGCCTCAAGAGGAAGCTCGACGAGCAGATAAAAAGGCTCAAAATCCAGGCCGACGAGTCAAAACGGGAGATACGCGAGAGGATAAACGCTATCAGCGATGAGAGCCTCCACGTCGAGAGCGCTATAGCCCTGCTACAGATGACATACTTCAGCGGCGAAGTAAGAGAGGAACAGTACACCCAGGGCATGAACAACCTGAGAAAGCTGAAAAGAGCCCTCACAGCGGAGAAGGAGGACGCCAAGAAAGTGCTCGACAAGCTGGAGAAGACCATAGAGGCGGCCTCAAGCGTGAAACACCAGCCCCATACCGAGCACCCCGTGCCGGCACAGCACACGCCCGCCAAGCCGGCAACAGGCCATGTCGGCGCCCCCAAGAAGGACGACACGCTACTAGTGAAGGTCGTAGAGGAATAACGCCCCGAGGAGAGCATAGTCCCCCTCTCTCCTCCCCCCAGCAAGAACGCGCACACACGCCCCTAACAGTTTATACCGCCAAATATACGCTCCTCCCAGCCCCCCAGCCTGTAAAGCCTGGGGTGGCCTCCCATACCGTACCCCGGAGGATGTAGTGTGGAGGCTAGGGGTCCTCCCATTCTAGACCTGAACGTTCCACCCCTCCAGGTCCGCGTCTCCTGGAGGAGGGGCAGGCTTAGGGGCGAGTATAATGGTGACGCTACCGTCTGCCTCGGGGGCAGGTGCGGGTGGGCTTTCAGCGTGAAGGCCTTCACCGGCTGGGGCCCCTATAGGGGGTGGGCCGAGGTCCACACTGTACTCGCGCCGGAACTGTATGCTGGGCCCGTGGAGGACCACGTGCTGGGCGTGCTGTCGGGATGGCTCGGCCCCGGGGAGAAGCTGTACGTGGAGTATGTCTGGGACCCCCTCACGACCTGGGAGCTGGACCGTGGCGTCCCGGTCCAGGCGTCCAGGATAGGCTATAAGCTCCTCGCCCACGGGTTTGTATGGCAGAAGAACTGGTACTACCCGGAGGGGTTCATGGAGGGCGCCCCCAAGATTGAGGGGGAGAAACCCCTCAGCAGGAGGCACATGCTGGGACAGCTCCGGAGCCTCCTCTCAGAGCTGGAATCCTACAATGATAACATGCCGGGACTGCCAGTGTCGACCCGTCAAAGGATTAGGATGCTCAAAACACGG
>JALSOR010000036.1 GCA_026986415.1 Acidilobaceae archaeon | reverse complement strand
CATAATAATCGGGATAATCAGCGGGGGCATAGACCTGCTAGCGAAGCGCGTGGCATATGAGATAGGGGCCGACTTCTTCCTCGCGAACCAGCTCTCCTACGATAAGAGGGGCCGCCTAGTGCCTGGGGGCAAGCCGGTTGTGGGTGTTAAGAAGCACCTAGCGGTTAAGAGGATCGCCGGGGAATACGGTATCCCCCTGGAGAATGTCATGTATGTCGGGGATAGCAAGTGGGATCTGGAGGCTATGAGGATCGTAGGTTACCCGGTGATCTATGGCGACTGCGACCATGACGGTCTGGTCCGGGTCGCGAGATGCAGAATATACTCCCTGAGAGAGCTCCCGCCGCTTATAGAGACCGTGGAGGAAACAGGCGGGTGCGGGAAATGGGAAATATGAGTGTGCGAGGAGGGACCGGTCTAGCCGTGGTGCTCTCCTAGGACCTCGTTGAGGTCGGCCTCCCTGATGAAGCTTATGAGGGCGTCCGTGTACTCGGTTGTCTTGACGGGCTCCACGCCGGGCATGTGCCTTGCGAGGTCGTATGTCACTATCTTGTTCGCTATAGCCTTTCTGATCGCATACTCGACTATGGGTCTAACCTCCTTCCAGCCCATGAAGTCGCTCACGAGTAGGACCCCGCTGAGTATCTCTGCTGTCGGGTTTATCACGTTCTTCCCAGCATATTTCGGCGCTGTCCCGTGGACCGGCTCGCCCACTGCTATGAGGTCTCCCATGTTCATGCCGGCGGCCATGCCTATACCGCCCACGAGAGCGTTCGCCTCGTCGCTGATGTAGTCACCGTTGAGGTTCGGTGTTACTATTATCTCGTAGTCCCAGGGCCTCGTTATTATCTGCTGGAGCATGTTGTCGGCTATCCTGTCGTTGACCAGGATCTTACCCTCGGGTAGCTGGCCGTTGTACTTCTCCCATAGCTCGTCCTCGGTCACGACGTAGTCCCTGAACTCCTCGACCGCGACCTCGTACGCCCATTTCCTGAAGGCGCCCTCAGTATACTTCATAATGTTGCCCTTATGCATTATCGTGACACGCCTGTTCCCATGGCTTATAGCCCACTCCATAGCCCTCCTCATATGCCTCTTGGTCCTGAACTCGCTTATCGGCTTGATCCCTATTCCCGTGTCCTTCGACAGTTCGACGCCGAACTCCCGTTTGAGGAAGTCTATGAGTTTGAGGGCCTCATCGCTGCCTGCAGGCCACTCGATACCGGCGTAGACGTCCTCCGTGTTCTCCCTGAATATTACGAAGTTAACCTTATCGGCATACTTGTGGGGGGCAGGCTGGCCGTACCATCTGACAGGCCTAATATTACTGTAGAGGTCTAGAGTCATCCTTATAGCCACGTTGAGACTCCTATAACCGCTACCCACGGGGGTTGTGAGGGGGCCTTTAAGGCCCAGCCTGGTCATCCTGAGAGCCTCGAGCGTGGCCTCGGGGAGGAGCTTACCGCACTCCCTGACAGCCTTGTCCCCGGCAGCCATCTCCCACCAGACGATCCTCCTGTTACCGCCATACACCTTTTCCACGGCAGCGTCTAGCACTTTTCTTGCGGAGGTCACTATTTCGGGGCCGATACCGTCGCCCTCAATATAGACCACGATAGGCTTGTCAGGGATTACCAGTTTTCCATTCTCTACTCTCGCGAGCTCGCCCTCAGCCGGGGGTTTCAACTCCTCAACACTACACGGTATACCAGCCAATACTCTTACACCTCCAAGCTTGCCCCGAACAGTTTATCATACAACACTCTACTGTCCGGGCGTATCCCCCGCCAGGTCCCGCTGGGGGGATTACCAGGCTACACTTGTAGTGTTTACCGTGTAAACGTTCAAGCCATTGCGAGATATATACATTAAACATCATATACTGATTACTGGGAGAGATATCCATAGCTTATAAGCTGCTGGTAGAATCCAAAATGGAGGGACCCCCGTGGGCAGCGGGTCCCCTATCTTCTGGGGGGCAAGATACGAGGCGCTTCGCGTCTAGGAGACGCTTCTCAGGCTGGACTCGAGGTATGTGACCAGGATGTATGCCAGGCCTATTATGCCCGAAACTAGGAGGAGGGCGCTGGCATACACGACGGTCACATATGTTCTCATAGTCTTTATCAGGCCGCTATAGCTCTTCTCGCCCACCCTTATGTCTGCACCGGCAAGCTTCATACTGCTAACTATTTTAATGGGGACGCTACTGTTCACCGTTCCAATGTTGCTTGCCAGGGTGAAGCTCCTCTCTGCCTCTGTGAGAATCCCCGTGTTACCGTCGTACTTGAAGGCGCTCTTAACATTGTAGGTCGCATTGCCCGCTATCCCCTTAGTACTCCCCTGATCGTATATTATCGAGATACTATTCCAGGCGCCCTTGAGTGTCGAGGCGCTCATAGTAGTGTTGGGCCAGCCGTCCTTGCCCATCACGTCTGTTGGGAGCACGAAGAGGAGGGTTGCAGGGTTGGATGAGACATTGGCGACATAGGGTCTAATCCCCGTGAGGGGCGTGTAGAGATACGCTACCACGATACCGTTACTGCACGTGGCATTGTATACGGAGAAAATGACTACCCCCTCAGGCTCGCTGAGAGATGCTCCTCCAGGGAAATAGTATGTAGTACTTGTCTCGTAGAGCAGGGCTATCCGGTTCAAATCTAAACCGTAGCTGTGACCCCCACACTCTGATTGTCTTAACGCTCCAACCGCCGGGAGGCTGTTGGCCCTGGCGAAACCCAGCATGCCCAGGATGATTGCTAGGATGAACACTACACCCGCGACTGCGAATAGGGTTCTCTCACCGTTCAAGGCATTCCTACACCTTATAGGAGTCCCATGTGGCAAGGGCGCCTATAACTCTTTAAAATATGCTAGGCCGCTACGGGGGAGGGGAAGTGAGGGCTGCAGTATTCACGGGAGGTATAGTTTTGAGAGGCTCATCAATGATAGTATAAGTACTAGCGTGCCGCTCCCGACCAGCATTGTTGCGGCTGTCGCGGCCTTCTCGCCTATAAGAGGGATAAGCGTGTCCCTCAATATCTGGGCTCCGTCTGCCAGCAGGGACCCGCCGGGTAGCGGTATCACTAGGGGCGCCGCGTTTACCAGGGCCAGGCTGAGGTTTATCATGTATAGTGAGAACGATAGTGTGATTATCCAGGAGTGGGCGTAGAGGTTTTTCAGCGTTACCCCGAGCATCTTGGCGCCCTTAGGTTTAACTATTGTTATGTTTAACTGTTTTCCTCCTCGTTCTATTGTGAGGGTGAACGTTACAGTCCTGTTCGCGTCGTGAACGTGGAGCCTGCCTAGTATGTCTGCGAGGTCCTTGTAGCTCTTCACGGGGGTCCCGTTGACTGCTACTATAACATCTCCGGGCTGGAGGCCGGAGTTGCTGGCCGGGCTTCCAGGGGTGACACCCACTATCTGGACCCCGGATGCTAGCGCTACCGCGGCGTGACTCATGATTACCATGAAGATTAATGCTAGTATGACGTTTGCTCCTACGCCGGCAGAGTATACGGGGATCTTCTTTCTTAGAGGGGCTTTTTTAAGCTCCTCCTCGTCGAGCTCTACGAACGCTGCCGGTATGAAGAGGAAGAGTGCTACCCCAGCATCCTTGACCTTGATCCCGACACCCCTAGCAACGAGGGCGTGCGCGCTCTCATGGAAGAAGGCCGCAACCCCTATAGCGAAGAGAATATAGAGTGTCGCCTCCAAGCCCAGCGTGACGCCCGGAATGAGAGGGGCGAAACCCTGCACCCCCTGCTGGTGTGCAACATACTTGAGAGCGAAAAGCTTGAACGTGTAATAGTAGAACAGCCCGGCGCTGAACGCAAGCGAGGCGAAACTGAACCAGCCATACACCTGCGCGGCTAGGACCGCCCTC
>JALSOR010000035.1 GCA_026986415.1 Acidilobaceae archaeon | reverse complement strand
CTATTTTTTGGCGCGGTCGACCTGGCCGCTTCTAAAAGGTCTTTGAAACCCTGGGAGCCCAGCTTTTCTGCTATCATTTCTATTTCGCTGGGGCTTGCCACCCTCCTCTCTCCATGCCTCTTTTTTAATACTCCTGTTGCTTCTAGAATTGCTATAATATTTTTTATTTGTCTTTTTTCTCTTCGGGAGGATCTCTTGGTCAGGTCTCGGATTGAGACCTTGGATCCCGGGCGTAGCTCTAGGGCTTTCAGGTAATTAGCTATTTCTTGTCTTATATTTTCAATATTTTCTTTATTATTAATAAAAAATTTATTTAATAAATTAATTTTTATATTAAATAAGTTTGATAGAACATAGAGGGCCTCATCTAGATCGATGCTGCCGCCCCTAAGGATCACGTAATCCCTCAACACGCTTCCTGCGAGCACAAGGTCAGAGGGGGAGATAGGCCTAAGACCGGCCCGTCGTACTGCCTGGGCAGCCTCCACTATAAGATCATTTACGTCCTTGACAGTCACAATACGGCGGGTCATCCCTCACAGCACCGTCACAGATAGGAGTTAACTATCTCTCTTACGGTATGGGCATCTTCGGGCCTTTTAACTAGCGTTGAGAGGGCAGCCTCCCTCAAGCAGTCAATACCTACCGTACTCCTCCCCCGAAGGGACGCTATAGCCTGGCTCATCCGTGCCCATAACACTATATCCGCCGTCCCCGGCTTATAGTTAATCGGTGCTTCCCTAAGATCCTCTACGATGTCTAGCATTATGCTTCTCACGTCCCCAGGAATATCTATATCCGGAGACATTCTCAGCTTGAGTATTTTCTCTTCAACGTTACGAGGCGGGTATGTGAACTCTATCCTCACAACCCTTCTTAGAAACGCGTCGCTCAACTCGTTCTGGCCTATGTCCTCGGGGTTGCTAGTGAAAACTATCTGGAAGCCCTCGCTCGTTTGCGTGAAAGCCCTTCTTAGCTCGGGAACAATTATCCTCCTCTTATCAGCAATATCCAGTAGTAGGTTATGGAATTCCTCGCTGCTCCTACGTATCTCATCGACTAATACTCCTGTTCCTAGAATGAACGCTGCGAGCAAGGGTCGGGGTATGAAGCTCTCCTCGTTGAAGCCTTTTCTCAACGCTAGTAGCGGGTGGAAATCGCCTATAATTTTATATTCATCATAGTTTTCACTGCATGGGAGCACGAAGGGTTTCCTGGCAGACCATAATTCTAGGAGGGCTTCCCCTATCTCTGTCTTGCCTGTGCCTGGAGGCCCCTCATATAGTACTGGTCTACTGTTCATGAATGCGGCAAACGTGAGACTCACGATCCTCTTGTCAACGATAAGCTTGTATTGCTCTTCGAGAATCTTGACTGCGAGCTCAGGGGTTCGAACGGGGTGTTCCAGCCGGCTTTTAACTATTGGGCCGTAAGTTTCGTCTATTATCTCTGCGATGCGATCGTTTCCTGTAGGCATGGGCTTGCATCCTTGTAATAGGCGGGTATAGGACTAGAGGGGATATTTCTATCTGGGCGGGCTATTTGAAACTATTGTCAACGTTAACGCCCTCTAAGTAACTGCCAGGCTCATACACCTCGTCTCTGCAAGCCAATTTCTCGTCCAGCTCATTGCAGACGTCCCTGAAAGGACATTTAGCACACCTTGCAGGGCTCCTCTTAGGGTAGGGGACGATCCCATATTTCTTAACAAGAACAATATCATCTATTATTCTAAACAGGAGGCCGAGTTTATCCTCGTCGAGAACAGAACCCCTCCGCCTCCCCCTATACTCGACGAGAAGCTTGACCTCCCCATTATCGCCACGCAGCATCAGGCCGTATGCAGCGGCTTGGAGCGCGTCGCTTATCCAGGCCCCACTGCGAGGACCACTACCACTCTTCCTCTCAATTATTGTCACCCCACTCTCATCGGACTTGTAGGAGTCAGGCCTACCGACGAGCAGCACACTGCCTAGGTCAAGCGTTATGCGCTCCTCAGAGCGGTAGCCTCTAAGACGGTCTCTAACCCTCATAAGCGCGTGGAAGATCGTTCCTGCGAGGAGGCGGAGCCTCTCCCTAAAGCTCCTCTCGACGGGCATGTAAAGGTTGAAGAAATACTTGCGGGGGCAGTACGCGAAGCTGTGGATTTCGCTTGGATAAACTATTATTTTATCCTCCTTATTGCTATGGTTACCCGTTTCCCGTCCACCTCCCATTCTTTTACTAGGACTTCCTCTCCTCTTGGAGGTTCTTCTCCGACACGTATTTTGTCTGCCCTAGTCTCGGAGGCGACGTAATCTTCGTGTTTTAGTATTGATTCGAGTATTTCCTTATCACCATCAATCCAGACTTCTATGAACGCGTCGACAGGCATGTTAGCCTCTTTTCTCATAGCCTGTATTCTCCTAACAATATCGCGTGCATGGCCTTCCTCTATCTCCTCCCTGGTGAGACGTGAGTCTACTCCTATGAAACCGTGCTCGGTCTCTACTATTGATAGCCACTCCGGCATTTCTGCTTTAATCATGACATGGCGAGGCTCTAGTTTAACTGTGGTACCATCTATTGGGGCCTCATGGTATCCCTTTTTCACGATATCCTCTGCGACAACCCTACTGTTTCTCCTTATATAGTCGACGATCTTCCTGGAGAGCCGCTTAAACTCTGGCCCTATAGTCTTGTAGACTGGTTCTACACTGTAAACTTTGAACTGGTCAAAGAAGTCGGCCCCACGGATCTCAATATTCTTAGCGTTGGCCAGCTCCCTGATTATGTGTTCGACACGCTGTATAGCGTCTGCAAGGCTCGGGTCCCTGAGAGCTATGATTAGAGATCTTACAGGCTTCCTAAGCTTTAAGCCTGCTTTCATTCTGGCAGCGCTGGCAGCCTCAACAATATTCCTTGCTATATTCATATCGTGCTCGATAGCGTCGTCTATAAGCTTGTTATCCGCGTCTGGAAGGTCTAAGAGGTGCACACTTATGGGAGAGCCGGGCTCCGCGGGGCGTACAAACTTCTGATACAAGTATTCGGCCGTGTAGGGAATGAAGGGTGCGGCCATAGCCAGCCATGTCTTAAGCGCGTGGTATAGTATAGTGTAAGCGGCCAGCTTCTCGGGCGACTCCTCCTCCTGCCAGACCCTCCTCCTGATAAGCCTGAGATACCATCTGCTCAGGTCTTCCACGGGGAAGTCTTTCACGATTTTTGCCGCCTCGTGCGGTTTCAGGCTTGCCATCGCTTCATGGTATCTTGCTAGTAGCCGGTTGAGCCTGGAGAGCACCCACCTGTCTTCTATTGGTAGCTCTCCGATTTCGAGATTCTCTATGCTGTTCTTTTCCGGGTCGAACTTGTCTATCGACATGTATGTTGATGCGAAGCTGAAAACGTTCCATATAATATTGAAGGCCCTCCCCGTCAGACTCATTGCTTTCCACGAGAATCTCAGGTCTTCCCATACAGTATTGCTCATGGCCCACAGGCGTACCACGTCTCTCGGGATTTTGGCAATGAGATCTGAGAACTCGATGTAGTTACCCAGGCTCTTGTGCATTTCCCTGCCCTTCTCGTCTAGAGCGAACCCGTGTACTAGAATTCTCTCGTAAGGTCTCCGCTTGAACCCGATGACCCCGCTCCTGAGGAGGCTGAAAAACCAGCCGCGTATCTGATCATGGCCTTCAACGATAAAGTCTACGGGCTTGAGCCTCTCGTACAGGTCTCTGATTCTGGGGTAGCCTAGGCTCGCGTAGAACGCTATTCCACTATCAAACCAGACGTCGAGGACGTCGGGGACACGTCTCATAGTGCCTCCGCACTTGGGGCATTTCAACGTTACCTTGTCAACCCAGGGCCTGTGCAGATCCTCGGGCTCGCTGCCTCCAAGCTCTTTCAGCTCGCTAACACTGCCTATGACCCGTGTATACCCGCACTTCTCGCATCTCCAAATGGGGAGCGGT
>JALSOR010000034.1 GCA_026986415.1 Acidilobaceae archaeon | reverse complement strand
CACTGTAGTTAAAGTATCGCTACTGAGCAAGCATTTAAATGTTACCATCCTAATAGTTAATTAAATAAATAATATTTATATTTTTATTATGTCTGTACGGCTCACTATAACCCTCGTCCGGCCCGGGATGATACACCCGGGATGGAGGGGAAGAAGGGGGGCTCACGCGATGGCAGTCACACGCCTCCTATACGGGGTATACTCTGTCACGGGCATGTACGGCATCATACCGCCCGGAAAGGCTAGAAAGCTAATATTTGAGGCGTTAGACGCTGGCCTGGCAGGCTTCGACACCGCTGACATTTACGGTAGGGGGCTCGGAGAGGAGCTCCTCCGCGGCGTTAAAACGGGCTTCATAGCCACGAAGGTCGGCTACAGGCTCGACACTCCCCGGCCCGTTCAGTGCTTCGACCCGGACTATCTCTTGAAGGCTGTGAGGGCCGGGCTGGAACGTATGGGTAGGAGGAGTGTAGACCTCGTGCAGCTCCACAATCCTCCCCTCGAAGTGCTCCGGAAGCCCGAGACCTATAAGGCTCTAAGGAGAATGAAGGAGGAGGGCCTCGCCAGGTATACCGGGGTAGCCCTCGGCCCCGAGATAGACGTTCTCCCCCACGCTATAGAAGCGCTGAGCCACGACGAGGTGGACGCGCTACAATTCGTGTATAACATGCTTGAACAGGAGCCTGGAGCCACGATAGCAAGGCTCGCCCGCGAGAACGGGGTGCTAACACTCGTCCGGGTCCCCCACGCGGGCGGGGTGCTCGACGAGAGTGTAACCGAGCCCCCAAGGTTTGAGGGCTCAGACCATAGGAGGCTGAGGAGGAAGGGATGGTACGAGTGGGCCCTCAAAACGTACAACACGAGGATTAAACCCCTCCTCGAGGAGCACCCCGGCACTCCAGGGCAGAAGGCCCTGAAATTCATAGAGCAGACAATAAACCCCGACTACATAATTATCATAGCAACAACAGAGGAGAAGATCAGGGAGTACGCCGGGTACAAGAATATACCCGGCATACCGGATAGCGTAATAAGAGGGATAGTCCGAGCGTACCTGGAGGAAGCCCCTAAGAGCCCCGAGGCTCCCAGAACACTAAGCATGTAAGTGGAAACCGGCTCCCAAACAGGCAGGCTATGAGCATTCCGAGCCCGGCACATCTCAAACCGGGCAGAGGGCTGCGATTAGAGAGCCCGGGAAGGGCCGTCCTTGGTCAACCTTATTATCTTGGGGCCCTTCCCGACTGTTATTTCCGAGAAGCCCTTCTTCTCCAAGCCATGGTTCTCCCCGTAGATTTCTACTGTGCTGGACGCGTATGCAAATATCCCGTCCGACCTGTAGAGTAGCGGCCGGTAATAGTCGGCCCTCTCCGCCTCTTTCTCCTTCCAGCCGGGGAGGCCTACTGCTAGGAGCAGGCCTGGGTCCTGGGATGGTTTGGATGCGAGCGTGAGCACTGCTACGATGTAGGCGCTCTTCACATGCTTGTAGCCCTCCCCTAGAGCCTTGGCTATTTTCTTATCCTCCTTATCCTCCTCTGCCCTCCTGGCTATCCACGCGGCCAGGAGGCCCGTGTCCGTGTAGCTGGCCGCCTCCACTCCGAGCTCTCCCGCTAGCTCATCCTTCTTGAGACCCCCGTTATGGGCTAGCCACATTTCGACGGGCCCGTCCCTAGTGTGGACAGTCTCATGGTAGGGGTGTGCGTGTACTGTTCCCCGCGGCTCTCTCCTCCCCGCCCTGCGGGCGTGGAGTATTAGGTAGGCCCTCTCCGCCCCTAGCAGGGTTTGGCTAACGGATTCTACCGCCTCTTCTAGCCTTTCAAGGTTGGACCTGCAAGCCCTACCGGGATCCCTGTCCTCGCCCGGCGTGTAGGAGTCGAACTTCTCGTAGCGGACCCTCCAGGGGGGACCTCGGGTATGGGATGTTATGAGCACGTAGCCGTAGCCGTGGCAGTGGCTCCGGGCTTTGCCGCCTGTGAGCCTCTCCAGGTAGGGGTCCCTCCGCGCCGCATCTACCAGGGCTCTCGCGAGCATTGCTAGCTGGCGGCTGCCGTTCCTGTTCGATGAGACTCCCGCTATGAGCCTGCACATCCCCGCTCCGCCTCCCGGGGAAGGGTTATAGTGCGGCTTCCAGCATGTCCCCCGCCACGGGTGCGCCCTCGCTCAGCACTAGGAGGGCCCTATTGTAGCCCCAGTAGTAGCCTAGCTGTTCGACCCTTTCGAGGCCCCACACTATGATGTCGGCCCGGCACCCCGGGGCTAGGCATCCCCTGTCGTGGAGGTCTAGGCTGTACGCGGCGTTCGCCGTGGCCGCGGCGAGGGCTTCGAGGGGTTTCAGGCGGAGCAGGTATATTGAGGCGTCTATCGCTGACTGCATGTTGGGGTTCATATTGTTAGGGTTATAGTCCGTGCCTAGGGCTATGGGGACCCCGTATCTTCTCAGCGCTTCTACCGGCGGCTTCTTACTGGTGAACACGCTTAGCATGCTTGTCGGTAGTAGTGTCGCGACCGTCCTCGTCCTGGAGAGGGCCTCCACAACCTCTGGGGGAGTGTTTTCCAGGTGGTCCACGCTGTGCACGGGGAACTCGAGGGCTAGCCTGCTACAGCCTATATATGCTATCTCGTCCGCGTGGAGGCGCAGTTTTAGCCCTGCGGAGAGTGCGGCCCTGAAGAGGCGTCTCGTCTCCTCGCACGTGTATGCCCCCTTGTCGCAGAACACGTCGAAATACTCCGCCCCCCTCATTGCGGCCTGGGGTATGAGCTTTGCTGCTAGGAGCTCAACGTACTCCTCCCTCGAATCCATGTACTCCTGCGGGATTACGTGTGCTAGGAGTGTTGGTGTGACGTGCTGCGGTACGCGCTTGGAGGTTTCGAGTATGATTTTGAGCTGTCTCAGCTCCTCCTCGACTGTTAGGCCGTACCCTGTTTTCGCCTCCACGCTCGTAGTCCCATGCTCCAGCATTAGGATGAGCGCCTCCTCCATGCCATGAGCTAGCTCCTCGTCCCCAGCGCCCCGGGTCATCTCGACAGTATAGTAGATCCCTCCCCCAGACTCCAGGATCTCCCTATAACTCCTACCCTCAAGCTTCAACAGTAGCTCCCTGCTCCTATCCCCCGAGAACACGGGGTGAGTGTGGGGGTCTACGAGGCCCGGGGTGACGAGGAGCCCCCTAGCGTTCACCCTCCTCCTAGCCCTGATATTCGGGGCGTCAGCCTCCGGCCCGGCATATACTATCTTCCCCCTGCGCACCGCTAGGAGGGCGTTCCCCACTATCCCCGCGTTCCCCCTTTCCGGCCTGCGGAGGGGTTTCTCAGGGAATGTTACCAGCTCCCCTATGTTGTGGATGACGATGTCAGCCTCCAAACCCTGCACCCCATCTCCGACGCGAACAATGCTATCCTCGCCGCGAGCCTCACAGTAGCGCCGCCCCTATCCTTTACAGGCACCACCTCGACAATGTCTAGCCCCCGGGGTCTCAGCAGGGGGATCGCGTGGGCCAGGAGCGAGAATGTATGGTGCGGCTCCAAGCCTATGGGGCTTGGACTATTAACGCCCGGAGCGTACGCCTCGGATATATGGTCCATATCCACGGTCACATAGTACGCGTCACACCTGTACCCGGCAAGCTTCTCTACAAGCCTGTACGCGGCCTCCAGGTCATGGTAGACCTCGAGGCTCCCGAGATAGTCTATACCCAGCCTCTCCGCCTTCTCGGCCAGGTATGACGGGTTAGTATACTCCCCAATGCCTAGAATAACCGTCTTTACACGGTCCCCGCCATACTCCCCGTAGAGCTCCGCGAGCCAAGACCCGCTGGTGACCCCGCCCTCCGGCTCTCTAAGGTCGAAGTGAGCGTCAAACATGAGTATGCCCACACAATCCACATCGTCCAGGAGCGCCCCAACAATCTCCCGGGTAATACTATGATCCCCTCCAAGGAACAGGACATGCTCCACCC
>JALSOR010000033.1 GCA_026986415.1 Acidilobaceae archaeon | reverse complement strand
CAGGGCAAGCATTATGGGCCTGGACATCCGCAGTATCGTAGTACCAGTAGACCTTAAAGGGTTCGTAATAGTCGAGGCGGGGAAGGTCGCCGACGTGTACGACCTCATGTGGAATGTTAGGAACGTGAAAGGGAAGAGGCCTCGGATGCTCAAACCGGAGGAGGCTATAAGACTGGCTAAGCCGAGCGTTGAGCTGCCGAAGCTGGAGAAGGGCCAGATAGTGGAGATCATAGCCGGGCCTTTCCGTGGGATGAGGGGCAGGGTAGTGGAAGTTTACGAGTCGAGGGGAGAAGTGGATCTAGTCCTTTTAGAGTCCGAATTCCAAATGGTTGTAACCCTCCCGCTCGACCAGGTCAAGCCGGCTGAGGAATCCTAGAATTCCTAGAATATTTCCAGTATAGACTCGATCCTAATCTCAGGGTTAACCTTGTCACGCCACGCACCGCCAACAACAACTATGCTCGCGACCCCGAGCAGCCTGCCGTTTATCCTCCGGATCAGCCTCTCCAGTGCTGAGAGTGTCAGGCCGCTATGGACTATATCGTCCACTATTAGGATGCTATCGCCAGGCCTAACGAGGCTCTTCCTGACGTAGAACGACCTCCTAACATTCGGGGGTAATATTAGATGCTCCTCATAGTATTCCTCCATGGGATTATCCTTCCTCTTCCTCGCAACGACCAGGCGCGACTGTAGCTGGCGTGCTATCTCTGTTGCCAGGCTTATACCGCTAGTCTCGGGGACAATAACGGCGTCGGGAGGGGGGCTGTTAAACTTTGATGAGAGCTCGTATCCCACGAGTTCGAGAAATACCGTGTCCGAGAGGAGGCCTGAGAGGTCGACATAGCCTTTATGCCTGGATATCTCCTCTCTAACGATATCCTCTAGCGATATAACATTTCTAAGAGCACTGATAAGGGACAGGCTCTGCTCGTAGCTTGGAACGACGAGACCGCTGACATAGCGGGCTAGGAGGCTCATATCGACGCCCAGAATCTCCGCTAGCTCCCTGTACTTAAGCCTCCTCTTAGCGAATCTTAACAGGCTTACCGCGTACAGTCTCGTTCTTATCTTCTCGTATTGAGATGTTGCTCCGCTCAATACGGTATTCACCCTCCACTGTTAAACATGTTTTCTAAACGCTCAGGCAGGCTTGTAGGGTCAATGTTGTGCGTGTCCTGGTAGGTTACGCTTCTTTCCAGGTACCTGTAAACGAGACTACACGGGTAGAGTATTAAAATCCTTGCAGTATCCTGTTGGTTCTGTGGGAGGAGGACTACTCATGCCACAGGAGAAAGTGGTTAAGATACAGGTTGAAGGCGGTAAAGCACGTCCTGGACCCCCGCTAGGACCTATGCTCTCCCAGCTCGGCCTCAATGTTAAGAAGGTGGTCGACGAGATCAACGAGAAGACGAAGCAGTTCGAGGGTATGACAATACCAGTATCAATAATAATAAATACTAAAACTAAAGAGTACAGGATAGAGGTGGGCATACCAACAACAACCGCACTACTACTGAAGGCGGTCGGCGCCAAGGAACCCCCAGGCGATCCAATGCACAACAAGATCGGAGACTTGCCAATGGAGAAGATTATAGAGATAACACTGCAGAAGAAGCCCCAGCTCCTCTCGAAAACATTGAAAGCAGGAGTCAAAACAATACTTGGAAGCGCGAGATCTATAGGCATAACTGTTGACGGGAAAGACCCTAAGATCGTGACTAGAGAGGTCGAAGAGGGGGTATACGACGCTCTCCTCGCAAAGTACGAGGACAAGTGGGAGGAGGAAGAGTAGCCGTTTTTAATCCCCAACACGTCACCCCACTTCTAACCGACTCCCCAGGGATAAGAAGCATGCGGGAAGCCTAAGGCCTGGGGAGGAGGGCCCGATAGCAGAACGCTTCCAGCAGCTATACCGGGTCCGCGTGCCAGGAGGGATAAGTAATGCCTGTAGATAGGGGCGAAATAGTAGAGGCGGTAGGGAAAGCCCTACGTATAGGCAGGAAGAGGAACTTCAAGCAGAGCGTCGATATTATCGTCGTACTGAAAGACGTGGACGTGAAGAGCCCCTCGGGCAGGCTGAGGGAAATAGTAGTCCTACCCCATAAGCCCGGGAAGCTCGCAAAGGTCTGCGTCGTCGCAGAAGGGGACATGGAGGTTAGAGCCAAAAACATACCTGGCGTCGAGGTAATCAACCGCCAGCAACTATTAGAGATGAGAGGCAACAGGAAGCTGGCCAAGAAGCTGGCGAAGAGATGCTACTGGGTGCTCGTGCAGGCCCCACTAATGGGTCTCGCAGGAGGAATACTCGGCCCGGCCCTTGGACCGAGAGGTAAGGCGCCCACACCTGTACCTCCTAACGCTAACATTGAGGACCTAGTCGAGAGGTTCAGGCGGAGCATATGGGTTAGGATCAGGAACCAGCCGCAGGTGATGGCCCGCGTGGGGACCGAGGATATGAGCGTTGATGAGCTGGCCGACAATATAACGGCTGTTGTTAACGCTATCGAGGGGAAGCTGGGCCAGGGGAAGATAGCCAAGATATATGTGAAGAAGACTATGGGCCCGCCCGTACAGATAGTGGCGTAAAGGGAAAGGTTGCATGTAGAGGTGTGATGGAATGAGTATGGAGACTATTCACCTGGCTAAACACAGGGAGGTCCCGGAGTGGAAGAAGCGGGTCGTAGCCGAGCTCGAAGAGCTATTCAAGAAGTACCCGGTAGTAGGGATTGCAGACCTGACCGGTATGCCGACCAAACAGTTGCAGCTCATAAGGAAGAAGTTCAGGAAACAGGTAGTATTCAAGGTAGCCAAGAAGAACCTCATACTTCTCGCGAGCGAGAGGGCAGGGCTCCCAAAGGAGAAGCTAGAGGAGATACTCCAGGGCAGCACGATGCTCCTGTTCACCAACATGAACCCGTTCAAGCTCGCCAGGCTGATAGAGTCGGAGAAGGTCCCAATCCCGGCAAAGCCGGGCCAGGTGGCTACGAAAGAGATAGTCATACCCGAGGGTGACACCGGAATCACCCCCGGACCAATGCTGAGCGTCTTCGGAAAGCTCAGAATACCCTACCAGGTGGTTAAGGGCACAGTCCACGTCAAGAAGGACACGGTGGTGGCAAAGCCGGGAGACGTTATAAGCCCGGAGCTGGCCGGCCTACTCCAGCAGCTCGGTATAATGCCGTTCGAGGTCGGGCTGAAACTTATTGCAGCCATAGATAACGGGCTGATAATACCCAGAGAAGAGCTCATAGTAGACCTGGAGGAGATCAAGAACCAGGTAGTAGAGGCCGCGCTAGAAGCGATAGGGCTAGCAACAGAGATAGTCTACTTCCCAGTGCCAGAAGCGGTGGAGGCCGCCTTCGCGAACGCCGAGCGCGCAATAGCGGCGATCGTCGGCGAGACAGGATTCCTAACACCGGACGTGGCAGAATACGCTCTCAGGAGGGCGGTAAGCGAGGAGCTAGCAGTAATAATGGCCCTCGGCGACAAGGCGAAAGAACTGGGCATAGAGGAGGTTCCAGCGGCTCCTGCTGCTGCTCCTGCTGCTGGCGGCGAGGAGGAGAAGAAAGAGGAGGAGAAGAAGGAGGAAGAGGAGAAGGAGCCCGAGGTCGACATCTCCGAGGGGCTCGGAGGCCTCTTCGGCTTCTAGCCCCGCCCGGGTAAGCCTTTTTATTCCTATAATATGGCAGGTTGAAGGCCTGGTGTAAGGGTGGTAGGTTATGGCGCAGGAAGGGAAGGCGTATATTCACGCGGCTCTAGCCCTCTACTATGCGGGCCAGGAGCTTAACGAGGAGAACCTCAAGAAGGTCGTTGAGGCGCTAGGGATACAGCCCGACGAGGCCAAGATAAAGATGCTAGTCGCCAGCCTGACAGAGATAAACCTGGAGGAAGTACTCAAGAACGCTGTAGCGGCACCAGTAGCGGCTGTAGCAGCGGCTCCTGCTGCTGCTCCTGCTGCTGGCGGCGAGGAGGAGAAGAAAGAGGAGGAGAAGAAGGAGGAAGAGGAGAAGGAGCCCGAGGTCGACATCTCCGAGGGGCTCGGAGGCCTCTTCGGCTT